>JBCDAH010000157.1:0-9351 GCA_039186015.1 Pseudomonadota bacterium | reverse complement strand
CGGCTGCCAGTGAGCGCACAGCCATTGGAATCGGTGCCGGTATAGCTCCGCCCGTCGGAGCTGCCGAAGACCGAGATCACAGAGCTGGAGCCGTCGTCCCAAAGCAAGCTCCAATCGACGCGATTGCCGTTGATCTGGCCGCAATGCCGCACTTGCTGGTGGCCGGCACAACGGGCTCGGGCAAGTCGGTTGGCGTCAACGCCATGATCCTCTCATTGCTCTATCGCTTCAGCCCTGCCGATTGCCGCCTGCTTCTGATCGACCCCAAGATGCTGGAGCTTTCCGTCTACAACGGCATTCCGCATCTTTTGACGCCAGTCGTTACCGATCCCGGGAAGGCCGTCGCGGCTTTGAATTGGGCCGTTCGGGAAATGGAAGAGCGCTACAAGCGCATGGCGGACATGGGCGTTCGCAACATCGCTGCCTACAACAATCGCGTGCGCGGCGCGCAGGAGCGCGGCGAGCATTTGACAACGTCTGTGCAAACCGGATTTGACCCCGACACCGAGGAAGCGGTTTACGAGACGCGGCCGATGCAGGCGGACATTCTGCCTCACATTGTCATCGCCGTTGACGAGTTCGCCGATCTCATGAGTGTCGCCGGGAAGGAGATCGAAGGGACTGTCCAGCGTCTGGCTCAGATGGCGCGTGCTGCTGGTCTGCATTTGATCATGGCAACGCAACGGCCGTCGGTTGACGTGGTTACCGGAACGATCAAGGCGAATTTCCCCAGCCGGATCGCGTTCAAGGTCGCGTCCAAGGTCGACAGCCGTACGATCATCAATCAGCAAGGTGCCGAGCAGCTGCTGGGACAAGGTGACATGCTGCTGACAAACGGCGGTGCGCAGCCGCTGCGGGTCCACGGCGCGTTTGTTTCCGATACCGAAATCGAGGCCGTCGCGGCGGCTCTCCGCGACCAGGGCCCTGTGGCATACGTCGACGGAATCACCGACGAGGCGGACAATCGGACGCCGGACGGCGAATCGGCCCGTCACGATGGCGAAGATCTGTTTGATCGGGCCGTCGCCGTTGTGATGCGGGACCGGAAGGCGTCGATCAGTTATGTGCAGCGCAGATTGCAGATCGGCTACAATCGTGCCGCGACGCTGATTGAGCGCATGGAAGCGGACGGTCTCATCAGTACACCCGATTCTTCGGGCCGCAGGCAGATTCTGAGCGACGGTCCGGCCACGTAAGCATTGGTCTCTTTGACAAATCTCGCCGGTGGCCGAGGCGGTCGTCTCTGGGACTTTCCGGTTGCCTCGAATCGACAAGGTGTGGCTTGAAAACTGTGCGCTTTACAAAACGTATCGCGCCCCGCCATAGAACGCGTCACACGCAGGTGACATCGTACGAATGCCTATATCTCGTCGCAATCGTGCCAGAACTCATCCTGCGACATGATTTGACAGCCGAGTTCGCTTGGCAGCTGTTGTCGGTGCGGCGGTGACCTTCAAGCAGGAGAATGCGAATGCGCCTTAGTCAGACGCTCAGCGCGGCGGCGGCCGCGGCTATGTTTGGCCTTCTCGGATCGGCGACCTTTGCAAATGAGCCGACGAAGAAACCCCCGGCTAATCCTGTCGGTGCAGGGTGGGGCAAAACAACAATTACGACGAACAACGGCACGACAGGCGGCACGTTCACGCCTGAGCAGATGGCCGCCGTCAACCGTGTCAGCGGCTACTTCAACAACCTGCAGACGCTAGCAGGGCGCTTTGTGCAGACTGATCCTGATGGCACGAAATCGCGCGGCAAGTTTTACGTAAAGCGGCCGGGCATGTTCCGGTTCGAGTACGGGCGGCCGAGTGTGAAGGTTGTTGTGTCGGATGGCCGCTTCCTCGCGATTGAGGATCGTGATGCCGGGACGGAGGAAACCTATGAGGTTTCGGATACGCCGTTTCGCATGTTGCTGCGCGCGGATGTGAATTTGGTTCGGGACGCCATTGTCTTGCAGGTGGATGAGACCGACAGTCAGATATCGCTCGTCCTGCGGGACAAGGACCCGGATATCGGTGCGGCGATCAAAGTTGTTATGACGACCAAGCCCGAACTGGTGCTGCGCGGTTGGATCACGCGGGATGCACAAGGGCTGGAAACCACCGTCGAGGCAACTGATGTCGTCCACGGCAAAGACGTTGATCCGAAGCTGTTTCAGCGCGAGAAACTGTTTTTGAAGAGCGTGCAGCAGTAGGGTGGCTCAGATGCACGCCGGATTGCGAGCGTGCAAAAGGCGGGGCTCAGGTTCACGCGACGTTCGCGCCTGGGGTGCCGCCTGAATGCTGAAAAAACCGGCGCTGTAAACACCAGCGAGTCGTTGCCGATCGAACACAAACAAGTTTGAGCTGGGGATAACGAGAGTATAGCTGTTCACGTTTCTGTGAACAGTGTGTCTAGCGTCTGTTGTTGGCGTTCAACAGCAATTAGGTTGTGAAGAGCAAGCGCCACAGAACTGTCGGTAGTGCCCCCCGTCTCGCCGACTGTGTCGTTTGTGGCATCGGTGTCCCTCCCGATGCAGCGCGCCAAGCGCACGCGCGCCCAGCTCCTCCCCCAGAGCTGGGCGCTTTTGCTTTATGCTTGGCTTGGGACCTTAAGAACGCCCGAAATTGTTGGCCCGAACGACAGTTCAATCTCAGCCAATCAGTATTTCTCCAAGCTGCGTTGGTATTGATCGGCTCTGCGCGTTTGTCATTACTAAGCGGCCGCTCGTTGAACGGCGGAGTAAGGCCGCCTGTGACGGAAGCCACTTATTAATGCGGCGCAAGGCGTGGCTCGCCGTTCGGCGTGGCCGTATGGGTAATGGCCAATAGTCTCGGTTGCTCGGTCGCGAGAGAGGTCTCGATCGTCTCCAGATCGGCGGCAACGCTGCGAAGGCGCGCGGTCACTTCGTCGATCAGTCGCTCCGACATTGCGGGGTCGTCAGACAGTTCCGCAATCAAATCCGCCTGGTGAATGCGCAGCGCCTTGATGTTAGTCTTCGCGACAACCGTGGTGGCCGCTTCGATGTCGACGACCATTGCCATTTCCGCAAGAACCGATCCGGCACCAATCGGGTCAGGCATGTCGTCGAGGCTGCTGACGTCTTCAGCGTCGCCGGCGACGATAATCGTTGCCGCTTCGCAAACTGTGTCCCGTTCCAGGAGAACATCACCGCTTTCATAGACGATGCGTTCTGCCTTACTGGCAATGCTCTGCACCTGCTTGTCGCTCAGCCCGCGAAGCAGAGGCACTTCCCGCACCGCACGGAATACTTGATCCGTCATGGACATACGATCACTCCATAATCGTTCCAGCATTTCGAACGCGCTGGGCACTGCACTTGCGCGCAACTGATGGGACGCTGTCTTGATTCGGAGAGTCGTCGCCAGTGGCCCGCGGCAGAACTGCGGAGATTGGGTGTTCGCTTGATGTTTGATTGACACGTGTCGATTGAGGCGCAGCGACTCAGTCGGATCGCAAGTCGACACAACGCACAAGGATCGCGCGAGGCCGCAGTTTTACGATCTCTGATCCTGCGGGAGTTGCCGCCCGGTTCCGGCCAGCTGTCTGTCACGCCTCAGCCGCACATATGCGTTGACACACCACGTGGCGCGTGGCGTCTGCGCGGCGACCCAAGACCCAACGACTGGTCCTGACGACCGGTCTGAGGGGACGACTTAGGGAACGAGTTTATAGCCGCCAGTTTCGGTCACCAGAAGTTCCGCGTTGGACGGGTCTTTCTCGATCTTCTGACGCAGGCGGTAGATATGCGTTTCCAGCGTGTGCGTCGTCACGCCGGCATTATAACCCCAGACCTCGTGCAGAAGGACGTCACGCGTCACCACTTTCTCGCCGGCGCGGTAGAGGTACTTCAGGATCGAGGTTTCCTTCTCGGTGAGGCGCACTTTCGCGCCACCGTCCTCGACGAGCATCTTCGACGCCGGTTTGAACGTGTACGGCCCGATCGTGAATACGGCATCTTCGCTTTGCTCGTGTTGGCGCAACTGCGCACGAATCCGGGCAAGTAAAACCGCGAATTTGAAGGGTTTGGTGATGTAATCGTTCGCGCCGGCGTCGAGACCCAGGATCTCGTCGGCGTCAGAGTCGTTGGCGGTCAGCATAATGACGGGGGCTTTGAAGCCGTTCTTGCGCAGGAGCTTGCAGGCTTCGCGCCCATCGATGTCCGGCAGGCCGATGTCGAGGATAACGAGGTCAAAATGGCCGGAACGGGCCGAGTCAATTCCTGCTGTTGCAGTGCCGACCGCATCCACCTCGAATTCGTCATGCAACGATAACTGCTCGCGAAGTGGTTCGCGGAGATCTTCATCATCGTCGACGAGAAGAATGCGTCGGGCTGTGCTCATTGTTTCGTTCCCCATCGCGCTTAACCTGAAAGGAATTTAGCATCGTGGCTCGGTCTAAAGAAGCCGAGGTGTGATCAACGTTCGTCACGTTGCAGCATGCGGCGTGTGAGCGATTTGTGATCAGGTGGTGAAAATGCGTGAGCATGCAAGTGATCAATCACGAAATCCAAGACGAAGTCGGCGCCAGATTGTTGTGCGGGCCCTGTCTGCTCGGTCAACACAGGGACACATTGTACTTGGTTCACTAAGGTTCGCGTGCGCGCTCGGGCGTACAGGGCGCAAAGCCATAAAGCGCGAGGGCGATGGGGCGACACCGATGGGCCGCTGGCGCATCTCGCATGGTTTCTTTCGGAAATGCCGCGGTTTGCGCCCACGGACTGGCCTTGCGATCAGACCGATCCGCGAGAACGACGGCTGGTGCGACCAGGCGGGAGATCGCAATTACAACCGACAGGTGCGTTTGCCGTATCCGGCAAGCGCGGAGCGCCTCATGCGCGCGGATCATCTCTACGACGTTGTCTTAGTGACCAGCCACAATCAGTGTCCGCGGGTTCGAGGGGCGGGAAGCGCAATTTTTTTGCATGTCGCACGCGCGGGGTTCCTGCCGACCGAAGGGTGCGTCGCTTTGCGCGCGCGCGATCTCGCTCACGTTCTGCGCCGCCTGGGACGAGACAGCTGGCTTGTCGTTCCACATTAATTCCTTCAGACTACTTTTCACCACAGGACAACTGCGATGACGGTCGCCGCTCCGGGTTCGACGTCTCACGATGACCTTGCCGTCTCTCGCGCGGGGCATGTCGGGGTGATTGAGATCCGTCGCCCACCTCACAACTACTTCGATGACGAACTCGTCCGACGCATTGCTGATGGGCTTGAGGCCTTCGAGACCGACCCAGACTGCCGCGCGGTCCTCTTGTGTTCTGATGGCAGAGCGTTCTGTGCCGGAGCCTATTTTGGCGACGGCCAGGCGCTTGATGACGCCGGACAGGCGGATGGATCGCCAGGCGACGAGGATTTGCGACGCCTGTATGCCGACGCCGTTCGGATTTTTGCGACGTCCAAGCCAATTGTCTGTGCCGTGCAGGGGCCGGCAATCGGCGGCGGTCTCGGGCTTGCGCTGGCTGCTGACTTCCGCGTGGCTGCGCCCGAAGCGCGGTTCGGGGCGAACTTCACCGCAATCGGGCTTCATCCTGGGTTTGGGCTCACAGTCACGTTGCCGCGCGTGGTGGGCCATCAGACTGCCGGGCTGCTCTTTGCAACTGCGAGACGGATCACCGGTGACGAGGCGCTTGCGATTGGGCTTGTTGATCAAGTGGTGCCCTTGTCCCATTTGCGAGACTCAGCGATGGGTCTCGCGATTGAGATCGCCGCCAATGCGCCACTTGCAGTCCAGGCGACACGCAAGACGCTCCGGCTTGGCCTCGCGGAAGCGGTCCGTGACGCGAGTCTCAGAGAACACGGCGAGCAGGCGCGGCTGCGGCGCACGTCCGATTTTCGGGAAGGTGTCCGTGCCGCCTTTGCGCGGCGCAAGCCGGAGTTTAAGGCGCGCTAAAGCGCGTCGCATTATATGCGCCTCGCTTTAGCTTGTTTTCGCTCACGGCTATTCCTCGCTTCGCTCGGGCCTCCGCGGGGGCGCCGCAACGCGGTGGGCCGCGGTCGCGGCCTGGGGTGCCAGACGGCAAACCCACGCTGGTTGTTTATCGCTCACGGGCTATTCCGGCCTGCGGCCGGGCCCTCCGCGGGGGCGGCGCAACGCGCCGGACCGCATTCGCGGCCTGGGGTGCCAGACGGCTGGCCCGCGCTCAAGTAGCGAGCGCTTGTCGCGAGCGGTAGCGCACGTAAAGACGCGCTCGAGCCGCGAGCCCGCGAGCGTGCGAACAGCGCCATTAAAGACTCACGTGCGAACAGCGCCAAGCATTCGAGCCGATTTGGAGATGTCTGCGGAGCAGTAATGCAGCCTGAACAATTGCAGGTTGGGAAAAGCCGAGGCAAAATCCCGGTATGGCGCAATCCGACCTCGGCCCCCCTGAAAACAATTCCAAGCCTCCGCGTAGTCCGAATGACGTTACAGGCGGCCGCCTGGATAGGGCGATCGCAGGTTGGAAATCGATTCCCGGCAACCTGCGCGGCGCGATCTGGATGCTGTTGGCGACCAGCTTCTTCTCGTCGATGCTCGTCATGATCAAGTTGGCCGGCCAGCGCATGCACGTGACAGAGGTCTTGTTTTTCCGCCAGCTCGTTATGGTCGCAATTGTGCTGCCGGTGATTATTCGAGAGTTTCCGCGTTCCTTGCTGTCCGCGCGTATGGATCTGCAGGCCATTCGCGTTGGCGCCGCGTTCTTTGCGATGCTGCTTGGGTTCACCGCGATCATCAACATGCCACTGGCGACAGCAACGACGATTTCGTTCGCCAAGACGTTCATAATCACGATTTTGGCGATTGTGATGCTTGGTGAAAGTGTCGGGCCGCGGCGGTGGGGCGCGTTGGTTGTCGGCTTCATCGGGGTTGTGATTGTCGCCTGGCCGGATCCTGGGGAAAGCCTCAACATTTATGCGCTGATGGCGTTGGGCAGTGCGGCTTGCGTCGGCCTTGTCATGATCTTGGTCCGCAAGCTGTCGCAGATTGATCTGCCGGTGACGATCCTCACTTATCAAGCCGTCGGCATCGGGATTCTCATGTTTCCGCCGACGCTGTACTTCTGGGTCACGCCGACGTTCCATGACTGGATTTTGCTATTCGGGATCGGGTGCGTATCGGCGATCGGGCAAACGTGCAATATTTTTGCGTTGCGGGCCGCTGAAGCAAGCGCGCTTGCGCCGCTGGACTATACGCGTCTCATCTTCACACTGATTCTCGGGTGGGTTGTTTTCGCTGAATGGCCGGCCGACCGGGTTTTTCTGGGCGCGGCCCTGATCGTGGCGGCGGCCTTCTATACTCTGCATCGGGAACGACTGCGCGCGCGGAAAGCAGCCACCGAAGCTGCCGCATCTGCGAGCAGCGCCACATAGTGAGGCCGTGTTTCGGAGCAACGGAGCGACCGTTCGGGAACTGGAGTATTCTATCCGCGCCGTTTCAGTGGCTTCACGAGATAGCCGATACGTGCGCCTTCGCGAATGCGCACATCTTCGAGCAGGGTGTAGACATCGCGGAGATGCATCGGGCGCTTGGCATGCTTGCGCGTTTCGCCGTCCCGCTTTTCCAGCTCGCCGACGATCGGCCCGGAAGTCCAAGTCAACATGGCAATGGCGGATATGGTTTGCCGCTGCATGTTGCGCGGGACTTCGGGCACACCGACTTTCACAAGCATGCCCTTGACGGCTGACGGAAGATAACTCGACGTCCGGCCCAAGACACTGACGATCCACGGCTTGAAGCTCTCGCGATAGACGTAGCCATGGTTGTCCATCCACGCGAACAGCTTGTCCATGAGCGCGTCCTGAAGGCGCAGATTTGACGTTTTTCGAACGTCACGCCATTCCGCGACGACGTCAAAGTGCGGGTCCAGCTCCAGGTCGCCCGGCGCAAAGGTGGTTCGCGCCGTCACGCCTATGCGATCAACAAAGTCGCGATTGCTCATCGAAAGCTCGGTTGCGAAGAGCGGCAGGTCGACTTTGCCGTCACTGGCCTTGTCGTAAGCCAACCGGACGAGCTTCGAACAGAACAGAGACGTATAGTTCGGGATCTCCATCGTGAAGTCATAGGGAATGTGCGGTGCGTGCCGCGTATTGCTTGCATCGACGTGCGTCTTGACCCATTCGGCCGCAGCCTGGCCCAATTCCGGATCGCGCGGCCGCAAGAGTACGGCGCGGCCGAGACCGTGTGTCAGAGCGGCTTCGAGGGGCGAGACGACGGCGCCTTTTTCGATCAGCGCCTCAACAATGTTCGGTTGGCCATCGGCCCCGATGTGGACCACGCCGACATGACTGAACTGCGAATCAATGTCTCCGATACGGGCAATGGCCGCGCTGGTACTTAATGAGCCGCGAACCAAAAGCACATCGCCGGACTTGAACTCAAAACCGTTATCCGTGCGATGGCGGGGATTGATGAGGGTCGTCAGCGGCTCACCGGTGAACGCGCGAAGATCTTTCGGGGTGTTATCCGCAGCCGTTGTTTCCGTACCGACGATCAGCTCCGTCAGCATATCGGTCGCGTAGCGTCCAATCCGAAAGACGCCACGCAGATTGCGCTCCGCTTCATCGTCCAACAGACTCTGCGAATGCCATTCCGCAATGCGGTCGCGTAGGGCGACGCGGAGCAAGAACATGTCGTCGAGCGCGTGGTCGGCATGTTCCCGGATGGCCGGAATATCGTAGTCGTCTAGGTCTGCTGTCAGCAGCCGCGTATAGGCCGCGCCGAGGGCGCCAGCGAGTTCCTGAGCCGTGGCCGGGTTTAAGTGTGCCAATGCATGAAACGCTGCAAAGTCTTCATCGAGTTTCGGGCATCCGGTTGATTGCACGGCGGCCTCCTGTCGCGAACGGCAAAATCTTGCTCGCTCTAGAACATTTCTGGTTGGGCTGAAACCGACCCGCGCCCACGTCCTCAGGTTTTCCTGCCGGCCGAGCAAAGGCCGTAGGCATGTTTAGCCCAAGAGGATACGGGTCCGCGCAAGGTTCCGCCGACGAGCGAAATGATCTAGCAGAGGTCGCCACGACGGATGGCGCCAGCCAGCACAGCCGGCTTCGATTCCGCATTCAGTCGTGGCGAGAATGCCGCGCCGCTGTTGTTTATCGCTCACGGGCTGTTCCTCGCTTCGCTCGGGCCCTCCGCGTGGGCGGCGCAACGCGCCGGGCCGCGTTCGCGGCCTGGGTACCGTCCGACCAGGATAGCCCGCGCTCAAGTAGCGAGCGCTTGTCGCGAGCGGTAGCGCAACGCAAAGACTCGCTCGAGCCGCGAGCCTGCGAGCGTGCGAACAGCGCAATTAAAGATTCTTCGCTCACGGGCTGTTCCTCGCTTCGCTCGGGCCCTCCGCGTGGGCGGCGCAACGCGCCGGGCCGCATTCGCGGCCTG
>JBCDAH010000156.1:0-9561 GCA_039186015.1 Pseudomonadota bacterium | reverse complement strand
GCTTGGCCAAGACCAACGAAGTGCTTCAGAGGATCGGCAGGCCCAGGCGGACTTTTGCGCTGTGGCTTCGCAGTCGAGACGATTTTGAGCGGACCAAAACGGTCGCAATCTCATTGCTAGCGAGGCGCACTGATCCGGCGCACCGCAAGGGAGGAAGTCAATGATTCATCGGCGTACGGCGCTCGTTGCTGCAGGAGTGTCAGCGCTCGCGGCGCTTGCACTGGCCCTACCGAACAAAGCACTCGCGCTCGATTTGTCGGGCAAGACGGTGACGTGGATTGTCCCCTTTAAAGAGGGCGGCGGCAGCGACACGCTGGCAAGATTGCTGCAGCCCTATTTGCAGAAGGCGCTGCCTGGCAATCCCAGTATCGTCATCTTGAATCAGCCCGGTGGCGGCTCGATCAAGTCTGCCAACAATTTTCATAGGACGGGAAAGACAGACGGCACCGAGATTTTCATCGCGTCGTCGTCTACGTTCCTGCCGTTTACACTCCAATCGAAGAAGGTCAAGTATGACCCGAATGCGTGGCAGGCCCTTGTTGGTCTGCCGCGGGGCACGGTCTTTTACGCGGACCCTGCCAAGGTCTCAGTGAAGGGCAAGGGCGCGGACATTAAAGCTGATGTCGCCGCGCTGCGTTCAGCGTCACTGGTCCTCGGTGCCAAGGCACCAACATCGATCGAACTTATCGATTTGGCGGCGATGGAACTGATCGGTGCGAAAGTGAAGCCGGTCTTTGGCCTGAGCACGAGCAAGCAGCGCAAGGCCTTTCTGCGTGGTGAAGTGAACATCAACCACGATGGAACAGGACCGTATCTGACCAAGATTGGCAAAGTGGTGGCTGAAGGCAAAGCCACACCGCTGTTCAGCTACGGCTACCAGGCTGCAGATGGCACCCTGAAGCGGGATCCCGACGTTGCGGATCTCCCACGTTTTGATGAGGTGTTGGAAGCGGCTACCGGCAAGAAGCCGAGCGGTCCAGGCTTCGATGCCTATGTTGCATTGATGAACAACAAGGTCTCTTTATCGAAAGTTATCGCGCTTGCCAAAGGCACACCGGACGACATCGTTCAGGCCTATATCAAGGCCTTCAAGGACGTGACCACGAACCCAGAGGTCGTCAAGAAGCTGAAGAAATCCGTTGGTTCGCTGCCGCTTTCTTATGGTGCGGACACAGCGAAGCTCGTGGCAGCAGGCACAAAAATGTCACCAGAGGCACGCGCCTGGTTGACCAAGATGATGAAGGCGAACTACGGCGCCTCACTCTAAGTCACGTTGCGATTGATCGCTGAGCCGTGATGTGCGGCTCAGCGTCGGCCGTCTAGTCTCGTGGCAGTCCTCCGACCAAACGGAACGATCCGATGCTCGAAGCGGCCCTTGCGGCGCTTGCCACGCTCGCGCAACCGACACACATTGCCGCGTTGTTCGGTGGTGTCATTCTCGGCTTGATCGTTGGCGTCCTGCCCGGCCTCGGAGGGACGGCCGGCTTGGCACTCCTATTGCCATTTGTCTTCGGCATGGATCCGTCGCTTGCGCTGGCGATGATGATCGGGTTGCAGTCCGTGACGACAACGTCGGACACGTTTCCATCCGTCCTCATGGGAATACCAGGCACCTCGGGATCTCAGGCCACGGTGCTCGACGGCTTCCCGATGGCAAAAAAGGGTGAGGCTGCACGTGCGCTCTCGGCCGCATTCGTCTCGTCTCTCTTTGGCGGTGTCTTCGGTGCCGTGCTGCTATCTCTCGTGATCTTTGCCGCCATCCCGATTATCCTATCGATCGGTTTCGGCGAGCAAATGATGTTGATCCTGCTGGCGCTATCGATGGTTGGCATGCTGACCGGCGTCAACATTTGGAAAGGTCTGGCCGCGTGCGCGCTCGGCTTGATGCTCGGCTCGCTTGGCTCGGCGCCGTTTACAGGTGAGGAGCGCCTCGACTTCGGCACCGACTATCTGATTGAGCCTATACCTCTCGTCATTGTCGGACTGGCGATGTTTGCGACGCCCGAGATTGTCGATTTGCTTCGCCGCTCCACAACGATCTCGCAGACCGGCAAGCTCGAAGGAAACTGGTTCCAAGGGGCAAAAGATTGGGCGCAGAACTGGTGGCTGTCATTGCGCTGCGCTTGGATCGGATCACTGATCGGCGCCCTGCCGGGCCTCGGCGGGACCGTCATTGACTGGATTGCCTACGGGCATGCGGTCCAAACAACGAAGAATCGCGAACGGTACGGAACGGGAGATGTCCGCGGGGTCATCGCTCCGGAATCGGCAAACAACGCCAAGGAAGGCGGCGCCTTGATGCCGACGTTGCTTCTTGGGATTCCGGGCTCGGGCAGCATGGCGATCCTGCTTGGTGGCTTTGTCTTGATCGGCATTGAGCCGGGCACGGAACTCCTGACTGACAAGCTTGATCTGGTCTATCTGGTGATCTGGTCGGTTGCGCTTGCCAACATTCTGGGCGCAGGAACGTGTTTCTTCCTCGCACCTGCGGTCGCGCGGCTGACAACGATCCGTTACACGCTGCTTGCGCCTTTCATGTTCGGCCTGATCTTCTTCGCGGCCTTCCAGGCGACGCGCGATTGGGGTGACATCGTCGCTTTGCTGCTTTTGAGCGTGCTAGCCGTCTACATGAAGCGTTTTGGCTGGCCCCGCCCGGCGTTCTTGATCGGTTTCGTTCTAGCCAACAAAGTGGAGGAAAGCGTCTACCAAACCGTAACCGTCTACGGCTTCTCGTTCCTTGAGCGACCGATTGTGATTGCGCTACTTATCTTGACTGTCTTCTCTGTTATCGCGGTGATCAGGTTTAAGCCGACCCCGCCGCAACTCTCCGTCGACGGGGTTCACACGCACGAGAACAAACTTCCGCAACTCGCGTTCTTCGGTTTGTTGTTGGCTGCGTCCATCTTCGTGCTGGTCGACAGTTTCAACTATGAGCGACTCACGGCCATCTACCCGCAGTTCGCCTCCCTACTGGGGCTTCTGTTTCTGATCCCGGCCGGCCTGCAGATCGCCTTGGGATCTCAACCTGCGACCGTCTTTTTCGATGGTGAGAACGATCGCGCGCAGAAGAACAATTCCATCGAGCACTATCTTGTGTGGTTAGCGGCCATGGTCGGCTTTTCCGCCCTCGTCGGTTTCGTCATCGCGATTGCGACGTTCATCTTCTTGTTTCTTCTGATCAAGGCGCGCGTCCGCCTCATAGCCGCAGCAGTCGGCGCCGCCGCGTTCATTCTGTTCCTGGGCATTCTCTCCGATCGTCTGACGCTAAGATATCCGACAGGCTATTTGCAGACCGAACTCAAGGTCGATCTTCCATGGCCACTGCAATGATGGGGATTGTGAGATTGGGGGTCGCATTACGCGTTACAGCGGTCCCACATCGGGGAGGGTGTAGCCATCGAGCTTGACCTCATCGTCGCCATTGCTGCGGCGTTCGTAACCTCGATCATCGGAGCATTGAGTGGCTTCGGCGGTGGCGTTCTCGTTATGCCATTTCTTGTTCCGGTCGTCGGGATCAAAGGTGTGGTACCGGTCATGTCGATCGCGATGCTGATCGCGAACTTCTCGCGTTTCTGGGTGTATCGCGCTGAGGTTCGGAGCGATGTGTTGGTTCGTCTCGGGCTTGCGTCGTTACCGGGTGTGATCTTGGGCACCTACATCTACCAACTTCTCCCAGACGTCGCGATTGCAACCCTTATCGGCCTCTTTCTCATCGGTTCGATTGGTCTTCGGCGCGGCCTCAAAGGACGGGCACTTCAGTTTGGACCTAACGGCACCGCGGCTTGGAGCTTTGGTTTCGGCGTCTTGACCGGCAGCACACCTGGTGCCGGCGTCGTCTTGGTCGTTTTGTTGCTGGGCATGGGTATGTCAGGTCCGGCGTTGATCGCCACAGATGCCGTCATCGGCATGCTTTCGTCCGTGACCAAGGCGGCGATGTTTTCGACATTTGATCTGTTGGACCTGCGCAGCCTCGCAATTGGGCTATTGGTCGGACTTGCGACCATACCGGGGGCCTTCACTGCGCGCTGGATGATCAACAATCTGTCCGCGAGCGTTCATGTCATGCTGATCGAAGCGATGGTCATCGTCGCCGGATTGTCATTCCTGTGGCGCGCTTGGTCTACGCAGATCGGCGCGACCTGAGGAACTTCCACTGGCGTCATGAGAGTCTGGAGCAAGCAATGGCACCAATAGAGGCCGGGACTGGGGAAATCGAAGGCCGGCTTGCCGCTCACATGTCGGCTGCCGGCTCGGTGCCGTTATCTGAAGAGGTTAGTGCCAAAACCAAGGCGCACGTGCTCGATTCCGTGGCGGCGATGATCTCCGGGGCGGCACTTCCAGCCGGGCGGCAAGCGCACCGCTACATCGCGCAGTTCGGGGCCGACGGTCGCGCCGCGATCGCTATGACGAACCGTCGTGTTCGCGCGATCGATGCGGCATTTGCCAACGCAATGGCAGCCCATGCCGATGAAACGGACGACAGTCATCTCGAAGGTCGATTTCATCCGGGATGCGGGATCGTGTCGACAGCACTGGCGTTGGCAGAGTCGAAAAATCTGGGTGGGGCGTCTCTATTGCGCAGCGTCGCACTCGGCTACGACATTGGTGCGCGCTTCACCCTTGCACTCGGCATGACGAGCCCGCGAAGTTGGACGCATAGCACACATTGTCTTGGCGCGAACTTCGGTGCAACGGCGACTGCTGGGGCTCTTTGTCAGTTGTCTCCGGATCAATGTCGTTGGCTGCTTGCCTATGGTGTGCAGCAAGCATCCGGGCTTCCGATTTGGCATCGGGATGTCGATCACGTTCAGAAGGCATTTGACTTTGGCGCCATGGCTGCGCGCAACGCGGTGTTTGCGGCGGAGTTCGTCGCAAGTGGCGCAACAGGCGTTACGGACGCGATTGCCGGGGAACACGGCTATCTGAAGGGATTTGCGCAAGCCCCCAACCCGGCGGCTTTGGTCGACGGCCTCGGTGAGACGCAAGGTATCCTGTCGGCTTCGATAAAAAAATGGTGCGTCGGCTCGCCGATCCAGGCTGCTCTGGATGCGCTCGAAGTCCTCATGTCGGAGCATGGAGTCAGAGCTGACAACGTTGCTCGCCTTGACGTCACCTTGCCTGACGACCGCATCAAAATCGTCGACAATCGTGATATGCCGGACATCTGCGTACAGCACTGCCTTGCCGCACTTTTGTTGGATGGCTCTTTGCCGTTTGAAAGCGCTCACGACAAATCTCGCATGTCAGCGCCGGATGTGTTGGCACTTCGCAAGAAGATTCGCGCCATCCCAAGTCGTGAACTCACAGTCGCGCGCCCGGCACGCCAGGCGATCGTTGAAATCGAGACCACGCACGGCGAGCGTGTGCGGCACCATACGCGCGCGGTGTCGGGGACGCCGGACAAGCCAATGACATGGGACGACGTTGCAGCCAAAGCGACAGACTTGGTCGCTCCAGTTCTCGGGCAGAAACGTGCGCAGGCGCTGATCGAGACGATCGGGGCGCTCGATGCATCAATAAGAGTGGAGCGTATCGGGGCTTTGATGCAGTCCAACTAGGGCGTTTCAGATTGAGTTGGGACCATCTCGCCTATGGCGCAAAATGCTATGGCAGATAGAGACCGCCGTTCAAATGGATCGTTTGGCCTGTCATGAACCGGCCCGCCGGGCCACATATTGCACAAATCAACTGAGCAACATCTTCAACGTCACCTTCGCGACCAAGTGGGATGGTGGCCGCCCCAGGCATTGCCGGCGTCTCTCCTGACGTTGCTGACCGCTGGCCACCGATCTTGCCGGGCGCAACGCAATTCACGCGGATGCCCTTGTCAGCAAACTCCATTGCAAGTGCTTTGGTGAGCCCAACCAACCCCGCTTTAGCCGCCGAGACGTGGGCGCGATTCACGGCACCGACATGTGCCGTCAGTCCCCCGAGATTCACGATCGTCCCGCCGCCATTCGCGATCATTGACGGCACGACTGCGCGGGAACACAGGAATGCACCGTCCAGGATGACACCGAGGATCTCGCGCCACTCGTCAAAGCGCATCTCAGTGAATGGCACCTGCCGGCGAATGGCGGCGTTGTTGATCAGGATATCAATACGACCGAATGCATCGAGCGCAGCATCACGAATTCGGCTGACGTCGTCTTCCTGACGGACATCGCCCAAAACCACCGCGGCCTGGCGACCAACAGAACGGACGAGTTCAGCCGTTTCTTCCACCTCCTCGCGAGAGGATTGCGCGTGCACCAGAATGTCCGCGCCCATTCGCGCCAGGCCGATTGCCGTCGCACGTCCCGCTCGTCGCGACGCACCGGTCACGATGGCCACTTTCCCATCAAGCGCCATGGCTGGCGCAGCCGCGTTCCCTGTCATCATGCGCTCAAACTCTAAATCCGCCTCGCCGCTGGTCTGCGAGACTGTGTTGCTGCCGCTCAGCTCGGGGCAACTCTATCGCTTACGGCACGACGGTCCAACCGTTCTGAAACACTTTACAACGGGCGGCCGCCTTCTGAACCGCGGATCAGCATAAGCCCATTACGCGCACCAGACTGACGGCGGCGAGCCAACGCCAAACGCTATCATAGGAAAAATCTATCAAAGCTTCGTCTGGATCCGTATGGGTCGATCATGGTCGCATACCCACTTCTTGGTAACGTTCACACAAGGAGTCTGCTCATGCGCCACTTGGAGGATTTGTCTTTGGCAGTAAGACCGTTCATCCGCCCGAATTTCCCGGAGTTGATGCTAGCCTTGTACGATGGCGAAAACTCTGCCAATCGGCGCGGTCATCACGGATGAGCCAAGGCGCACCGCAGGACTGGCCTTGCGCCAAGGTAACGACCTGCACGAGAAATACGAACTCCATGCGGCCTTGAAGACAGAGATGACGAGCACAGATGTGCTGTGTGAAGCGATAGCGCTAGAACTCAATGACTAACGGCCACCACCGGATGAAACCATGCTCTATGTGGACTTGCCCACCAGACCCGAGTTCCTTGCTCTAAACGCATGTCGCGCAGACGCTTGCGTGTCCCTCTATGTCGAAACGACGCCTTTGACTCAGCATGCCGACGCCAGTCGTACGAGGCTG
Organism: Pseudomonadota bacterium; assembly: GCA_039186015.1. Classification (GTDB taxonomy): domain Bacteria; phylum Pseudomonadota; class Alphaproteobacteria; order Rhizobiales; family Hyphomicrobiaceae; genus JBCBWG01. Next base: position 2,465 of record JBCDAH010000156.1, on the reverse strand, counting down.
TCTAATCTCTTCAAGTCAGCCGCCGGTCAACTCGAGACTGATGGGTTCGACAAAAAACGGCTTCTGGCGCTCGCTCATAACATTGAGAGTTTGCTGAGCGACGACGCCTTCTGGCGCGTTCAGGCGAATAGTCTTGCTGTGCTCGCGACACCGGACAACATCCAGACTTTCCGGTTGGCGAACCGGTTGCCCGCAATGGCGCAGGTCTCCGACAGATTTCATCTTAGCCCGCTTCTCCGGGCGATCACATTTCCACAATCGGCATATGTTCTGGCTTTGTCAGAGAACGCGGTTCGACTGGTCCAAGTTGGTCCGGACCTGCCCCCATCGACGGTGCATATCGCTGCACTACCACGCGACGCAGCAAGCGCCGTCGGCAAGTCAACCCTGAACGACCGTGGACCGTCCGGTCGGATCCAAGGCGCTGAAGGTCAAAATGTTCGCTTGCGACAGTATGCAAGGCATATCGACAGCGCGCTGCGCCCAATACTCGCGGGTCGCGACACGCCACTTATCCTGGCGACGGCAGACCGGATGGCTTCGATCTATCGCTCCGTGAATTCGTATCCCAATCTTGCGACAGACACCATCTCGTCCGCCAACGATCATACAAGCGACATGGATTTGGCAGATGCGGCTCGGCACGTAATCGACGCTCTGAATGCGCGTGAAGTTACAGAGTTCAAGTCGCTCTATGAGACTCGGGCCAGCGCCAATCGCGCAACTTCCGATCTGTCGAATGCTGCACGCGCAGCGACGATCGGCTCGATCGACACTCTGCTTGTCGATATGGACAGCAGTGTGCCAGGCGTTGTCGACGAGCTTACTGGCGCAATTACATTTGCCGAGACCGCAAGCGCTTCGACCTATGACATTGTGGATGAGATTGCGGCCCGTGCGTTTGCGTCGGGAGCTCGTGTTCTCGCGGTGCGGAACGCAGACTTGCCCGACAACACCGAGTTGGCAGCTGTTCTCAGATACGTCGCTTGAGGACAGGTCCTGCTAGCGACGTAAGACCGTCAGATCATCCACTGATGCTGTCCGAACACGGGTCGTTCTTAGAACGTCGAACTGTTCAACCACATAGAACGGCCTGTTGCGCGAAGACGCATTGTCACCTGCAGACAAGACCACGAGCTGCAATCTAACTGAAGCTTGGCAATGGCGGCACCGATTGCTTGCCTGTAACGCGCATCGCGGAGTCTTGAAGAATGCGCGTTGCCAGCGATTGTTGCGGACAGTGGCAAAAATGGCGGATTGGGGTGCACCCCGTACGGATACGGCGCTCGGTCTTGCTTACGCCGGTTACGGCAATGCGCAGACGGCGGGCGTCGCAGAGGCTCGCCTGAATAGCGAAGCAGGCGAGATCACGGTCGAGAGATTCTGGGCGGCAATTGATGCGCGACGGCCCCGAACCGCTTCAGGTTGGCGCAGTCGGAACACCCATGGTCGCGCCGGCGATAGCGAATGCCTTTGCGCGGCTGACCGGCAAGATGCGGGGTTCGGACGAACAGTCAGGGGTACTGTTTAGCGACATTAACCTGGAAGCACGGGTGCCGGCCAAGCATCCGTTGCGCGTCATCAAGCAGTCGTCGACGATTGTCTCGCTACGCTTGATGCCGAGTTCGAGGCGCTCTACGGCACGACAGGACGGTCGTCGGTTGCGCCGGAGTGGCGCCTCACATTGGGCGCCGACGAGGGTTACGACGCGGCGCAGGCTTCGTTCAAATTCTACGGACGATGATGGTGGCGCTACACATTGCTCGCCACGATGCGCCACCCCGGCTGTGCCGCCTCGCAGCGTGCGCGCAAACACATCGAAGAGGCGTTCGGCTGGGTCAAGATGATCGCCGGGATCGGCAAGACCAAGTTGCGAGGCACGGAGCGCGTTGGTTTCCAAGCCACTTTCGCGATGGCCGCTTACAATCTCATCCGGTTGCCACGCTTGCTGACCAAGATATCGAGGGTAGGCCCATGACGAAGACGACGAGTGCTGTAATTGGCAGATGGCGCATCTTCGAGGCGGATGACTACGAGGCGCGTGATCTCGACCTCATCGAACCGGCCTTCATCCAGTTCAACGCCGACGGCACGGGCCAGTTCAAATACATTTGCGTCGATGGCACCATTGACTCCGGCTACAGCCCGAACGGCGCCGACTTCGACTGGCAGGGGTTCGATGAAATGGACGAGGCCTCAGGCTCAGGCGAAGCAGACCTCGGCAAAGACGGCATCCTGACAATCACGATCTTTCGTTTCATGGGCGATGAAAACACCTTCAAAGCCCGTCGCTGGTGAGTTGTGCAACGGCTTGCCGGTGCTGTTACAGGCGCAAGAAGAGCCCGCGAACATACAGTGTCCGGGCAAGAGCGATCAACAGGCCGAGCGAAATGGTGCTGGCCATGAGGCGGCCGGTGCCTGGGAGAAACAGCCCGTCAAGGACAGCTACGGTCTCGTTGCCAGCG
>JBCDAH010000155.1:0-9591 GCA_039186015.1 Pseudomonadota bacterium | reverse complement strand
GATCGATGGGATCGTCGCCTCATTTCCGTTTGGCACTGGCGTCGGTTCGTTTGTCCCGGTTTATGCGACGCTCGAGAACGTGGACGATCTGCTCAGCGCCTATGCCAATCGTGCCCACAATGACTGGTTGGAGTTTCCGCTCGAAGGCGGCGTGCTCGCGATTGTTACAATGGCGCTGTTTGTCGTCTGGTATGTCGCACGCGTCTACGATCGATCAGCGCGCAATCGGCAACAGTCCGAACTCCGACTGCAACGGTCCGCGGCACTCATTATCCTCGTTCTGATGGTGCACTCGATTGTGGACTACCCGCTCCGCACGGGCGCCCTCAGCGCGATTTTCGCCATGGCCTGCGGATTGATGCTCGTGCCGCCGGGCGCTGCGAGCAACCGACGTGACGACCCGAAGTCAAACCCGAGCGGTCATGAGAAGCGACCGGCACCTCCCAAGCCGCCTCGCAGGGCGTTTGTGCCGGCGAAACCGTCAAGCGCGACGGGCAGCGCGGCATGGCCAGAGGCCTGGCAGACACCGGACGACTCGTCATAGACTCAGGTGTTGGCTACACATGGCTGTGCGTCAACACCTGTGCTGACTGTTCGCGTTTTTGACGCGACGTAACTTTGACGCGGCGTAACCAAGCGTTAAGAATTTCAATTGTTCGGCAAGTCTGAATACATTTGTAGTGGCAGTGCTTTGTCTTGGCACCTTCCTGTTAATCTGAAATAGATAAACACAACTTATTCACAAGTCATCGCGCGAAATGCGGATTGCGTGGCGACACCGATTTCCACGTCACTTATCAATCGCGGTATTGCAAGTAGCGGCAGCGTTACTCCTGGCCGAGCAAGAACAACTGCGGATGCGGGGCGGGGCCATGGACCGGTCTTCAGCGGGAAACACGCCGAAAAACATCGAGAAGGTCGGGGCCTATGCGCCATCCGCGCTTGATGATCTGCGCCAGTTCGGCAGCCACCTGTGGCGCACGTTTGTTGTTGACGAGCACATATGCGCGCCGTCCGACAAAGACGCAGAGGCATTGGCGCGTGGCGAACAGATTGAGTATGTCTGCCCGGAATGCGGCCAGACCGTCTCATCGCGCCAGCCCTCTAAGCTTTGACGTTCAAACGACAGAGCATATGGGCTGCTGAAATGGCGGCTGGGCACGTCTTGTGATCGTGCGGCAGGATAATCTCACGCCATCGGACGTTTCGAACATCGTCGGCTCATGCATGCCGAACTCGAAAACAGTCGAGTTCGGGCGGCGATATGAAGTGGTTCCAGCTCAATCCCGAACCTCTCGCGCAGCCGTCCGGCGCCCGGCCTTTGTCGTCGTACGATGCGTGTTATGTGTCGGCCGCTTCGACCCTCCCCATGGTGTTGCCTGACTTTCTTCGCGCGTTCAGCTGTGCGACCGTTGGTGCAAACAAAACCTGACCAAAGATCGAGGATGACATGAACGGTGCAGAGAGCCTGGTCCGAACACTACTTGCCGGCGACGTCGATGTTTGCTTCACGAACCCCGGCACCTCGGAAATGCACTTTGTCGCCGCGCTCGACAGCGTGCCCGGCATGCGGTGCGTTCTCTGTCTCTTCGAGGGCGGGGTCACCGGCGCGGCTGACGGGTTCTACCGGATGGCCGGCAGGCCCGCGTCAACACTGCTACACTTGGGTCCCGGCCTCGCGAACGGTCTCTCCAACCTCCATAACGCGAAAAAGGCCGGATCCGGGATCGTCAATATCGTCGGTGAGCATGCGACCTATCACATTGCACTCGATGCGCCGCTGACAGCGGACATCGAAGGGATCGCGCGCCCGGTATCTCACTGGATCCGGACCAGCACGTCCGGCTTGGACGTCGCCCGCGACGGCGCCGAGGCCATTGCGGTTGCAAAGATGGCGCCGGGTCAAATCGCAACGCTGATCCTGCCAGGTGACACCGCATGGACCGAAGGTCGTGAGCCACCGAAAATGAGCGAAACACCGGCGCGCGCGCAGGTCGAAGACCAGAGCATCGACGCGGCCGCACAATTGCTGGCACGCGGCGACACGACATTGCTGCTGCTTGGCGGTGGCGCCTTGAGCGAACGCAATCTGCAGCTCGCCGGCCAGATCCGTGCAGCCACGGGCTGTGACCTGCTGACGGAATGGTCCAATGCACGCATGGACCGCGGCGCCGGTCGGGTCGGTGTTCTGAGGACTCCCTATGTCGTGGAACAGGCCGTTACCATGTTGGCCAAGTACGACAGGGTCGTCCTTCTTGGCTCGAAGACGCCCGTCGCCTTTTTCGCCTATCCAGACAAGCCCAGCGTCCTGATCCCCGATGGCTGCGAGACATTTGAACTCGCCGGTGTTGCGGATGATCTCGACGACACTCTCGACAAGCTGGTCGCCGCAACGCAGGCGCAGGCTTGGGAGCCTCAAGGTATGGCAAGTCTTGATCGGCCGGCCTTGCCGTCCGGCGCGATCGATTTGGACAAGCTCGGGGCATTTCTTGGCGCCATGATCCCTGAGAACGCGATTGTCGTGGATGAATCGATCACGACCGGTCGCGCCTTCTTTCCAATGACGACGAACGCTGCCCCGCATGTCTGGCTGAACAACCGCGGCGGCTCGATTGGCTATGGCTTGCCGGTCGCGACCGGCGCGGCATTGGCATGTCCCGACCGGAAGGTCATCGCGTTGGAAGGTGACGGCAGCGCGATGTACACGGTGCAGTCCCTTTGGACCATGGCGCGCGAAAACCTCGACGTGACGGTGCTCATATTCTCAAACCGCAGTTACAAGATCCTGCTTGGCGAACTGACCAATGTCGGTGTGCAGAACCCCGGTCCCCGGGCACTCGACATGTTTTCGTTGACCCGACCGAACCTCGACTGGGTGTCCATGTCCAAAGGCATGGGCGTCCCCGCGACGAAGGTCGATGATTGCGAGAGCCTGATCAAAGCCTTCAGTTCCGCGCTGGAGAACGCCGGCCCGAACCTGATTGAAATTGAGATGTAGCGGACCAAGACTGCTACCCACAAAAATACGAAATGGGGAAACGTATGTTAGAGACACTCCAAGGAGTCGTAGCGCCGTTCACCACGCCGTTTCGCAAAGACGGCGCGATCGACTTCAGCGCGGTCAAACCCCAGGTTGATTGGCTGATCGACAACGGCGTGCATGGACTTGCGGCTGGGGGAAGTACGGGCGAAGGCCATGTCCTCGACCGCGGGGAGTATGAGGAGCTGATCGCGGCGACACGTGACGCGATCGCCGGGCGAGTTCCGCTTGTCGCGGGGATCATTGCCAACTCCACAGCCGAAGTTGCCGCACGTGGCAAGCTTGTGAAGACGCTCGGTGTGGTCGCCTTGCAAGTTACGCCACCACATTATCTGTTCCGACCCGACGACGACGCCATGGTCGCGCATTTTGGCGAGATTCATGCGGAATGCGGTGTGCCGATCCTGATCTACAACGTCGTCCCGTGGTGCTATCTGTCACCCGACTTGCTATTGCGCATTATGGACGAAGTGCCCGGCGTCGCCGGTGTGAAACAAAGCGCCGGTGACATGAAGCTGTTCGCGGATCTGGTGCGCCGCGCAAATCCTGGGAACCTGATCTTCAGCGCAGTGGATGCGTTACTCTATCCCTCCTATCAACTGGGGGCTCGCGGATCGATTGCGGCGATCTTGTCGACCGCGCCCGGAGCGTCCGTCCGCTTGTGGGATGCGGTCAAGGCACAGGACTGGACAACCGCGCGCGACCTGCACGAGCGCCTGATGCCCGTTTGGGATGCCGTTGGCGTCGACAACATGCCATCGCTGGTCAAATATGCGCAGCAGCTCCAAGGCGTGCCGGCCGGCGTTGCGCGGCGCCCCACTGCGCCGGCGACTGACGAGCAGAAGGCACGGGTTCGCGCCGCGCTGGCAGGTCTTGGTCTGGTTTGATGGCATCGCCGCATGAGAATTACGGAATGCGAAGTTGAAGATCTTCATAAACGGTTTGATGATCTGGAAAAGGCGCAGCGCGAACTTCCGCAGATAGAAAACGATCTTACTTGATGTCGTGCACGTCAATCGTCGGCTCGTGACATAACATACTTAGGCCAGATGGCGCTTGCTGAGACTTCCTGTCCGCGTAAAGCTCGATCCCGATCCGATCTCGAATCTTCAAGTCGTGATATGCTGGATCTGGATCACCATAGGGTGTGTCAGCCGGGATGCCTAGGCGCCGCGCCCGCTTGCGCAGGTAATAGTCGACAGCTGGCGGCAATAGCACGAGTTCTTGCTGATCAACGAACTCCAGCAGATCGCGCATCGCGGGTTTATAGTCGCTGTCGAACGCCAGGAACACGAAGGCCGAAATCGCATCGCAAATCGAGTTCTTCGCGCGCTCGTGTCTGGTGATTTCGCGACTCGCGTCGCGCATAACCTCCCGCTTTCTTTTGAAGTTGATCGGGAATGTTATACTCAGCCGATAAACGTCGACATAGCGCATCGCCATGATCAAGCTGGACCGCGCAAAGCAATACCGGGAGTCCAAACTACGGTCGACCACGCTGTTCTTGAAAATCTGGGAAACACCAAGCCGCACATGCGCGGATCGCAAAAACGGATAGAGCTGTAAAAAGCCAGCCAATTGCAAAGCTTGAACCGTATCACACAACCCAGTCCGTACTGCGGTTTCGTAGAGCTTTTTTTCGCGTGGACTCAGACCGCTTTTGAATGGGACACTCAAATAACTTGCCCATGGCCCCTTATCCGCGTCCCACAGATCGTGCGTCAACTTGCGTTGCTTCCGCTCCTTGAATGCGTCGTAGAGCGCCTTCGCTCTCGGGTCACCTATCTGCGTTCCGTCGATGTCGACAGCACGGGGTGCCGATACCGGCACAGCAACGACCAATACGGCCACTGCGACAACACGTTTCCAGCACATGGCAGCCTTGCCTCCTTCGCACAGCGCATAAGTCCGTCCCATGGACACGCTGGGTTTGATTCTCCGATCGCTAGAAACATGTATTTGTTCATCTAATGTTCTTTAGATCAGTATACATCATATTTTGATGTGTCAAGAGTGTGCTCTGCAGGTCCTGGCCGCGAGACACACGTCGTGATTTGTGCCTGGTGTGACCGATGGGGAGGGCCCGCATGTCGATCAGCCTCAGTGCCGTGACGCGTAGCTACGACGGGCATCGCGCGGTGGACGATGTTTCGCTGGACATCGCGCGTGGCGAGTTCTTCGCAGTGTTGGGGCCGTCGGGCTGCGGCAAGACGACAATGTTGCGGCTGATAGCGGGCCTTGAGACGCTCGACGCCGGCGAAATTCGCATTGGCGGCACGACGGTCGCGAGCTCTGTGTTTCATGCGCCGCCGGAGGAGCGCAATGTCGGCGTCGTGTTCCAGTCCTATGCGCTCTGGCCGCACATGACGGTAGCTGACAACGTTGCGTTTCCGATAGAAACGCGCGGCGCCGCGCGATCTGACGTTCAGGCACAGGTCGCCAGCCATCTCGCGACGGTCGACCTGAGCGCGTTCGCTGATCGCAAGCCGGCAGCGCTCTCTGGCGGGCAGCGCCAGCGGGTCGCGCTCGCTCGTTGCCTGGCACAACAGGCCTCGACGGTCTTGATGGACGAACCGCTTGCCAACCTCGACCCGCATCTCCGCGCGGCGATGGAAGTCGAACTGAAACGCTTCCGCGACGCCGCGAATGCGACGGTTCTCTACATCACCCATGATCAGCGCGAGGCGATGGCGTTGGCGGACCGCATTGCCGTGATGTGGTCCGGGCAGCTCCAGCAAGTGGCCACACCGGACATTGTCTACGCACAGCCGGCCAACGAGCGTGTGGCGCGCTTTATCGGCCGCAGCGCCATTCTCGACGGTCATGTCACGGCCGTCGCCGCAGACGCCGTGCAGGTCCGCATCGGGCAATATGACCTTACGGCAACCAGCAACAGCGCAATGGCTGAAGGACCGGCGCGCGTGATGATCCGGCCGGAGTGGGTTGTCGCGGCGGGCGACAGGGCGTCTCTGTCCGGCATAGTGCGCCATACGGTCTATCGCGGTGGCGTTTGGGAGGTCACTCTTGAGGTGCCGGACCTCGACGACGCGCTCGTCATGCACCTAGGTGAACGCATCGCGGTAGGTGACACGGTTCCGATCCAGATTGAACGCGCGTGGGTGATCCCAGGTCGCTAGCGCAAAGCGCATTATATGTGCCGCGCTCTAGCTTGTTTTCGCTCACGGCTATTCCTCGCTGCGCTCGGGCCTGCGCGGGCGCGGCGCAGCGCGCCGGGCCGCGGTCGCGGCCTGGGGTGCCTGATGGATGGCCCGCGCTCGAGCCGCGAGCCTGCGAGCGTGCGAACAGCGCAAATCAAAGACTCTCGCTCACGGGCTGTTCCGGCCTCCGGCCGGGCCCTCCGCGGGGGCGGCGCAACGCGCCGGGCCGCTGGCGCGGCCTGGAACAGTGCTCGACGGCTGGCCCGCGCTGGTTGTTGATCGCTCACGGCTGTCTCAGCCCTTGGGTCGTCATCGCAGAATGGCCTGCGCTCGAGCCGCGAGCCCGCGAGCGTGCGAACAGCGCAACGAAAGACTCGCGAGCGGAAACGCGCTAGTCGCGCCAGGGAATGACACCAGGCGGCAAGCGACGAACGGTCAGATTCAGTGCCACCATCAGAACGGCAGTCATTGCAACTGTCAACGCGGCCATTGCGGCTGACAGAGTCGTATAGCCACCATCCTCATAGTTGAAGATGACCGTGCCGATTGTCTCAGCGCCCGTCGACCACAACAGCGCTGAGACGGTCACCTCGTTATAGGCCGTCAGAAACACCAGGATGGCGCCGGAAACGGCGGCCGGCGCCACCAGCGGCGCGAACACCCGTCGCATGCGCGTAATGTAGGTCGCACCAGCAGCGCGTGCGGCGTCATCCAGACTGGGGTCCAACTGCGTGTAAGCGGCGGCCACCGGCTTCAAGCCGATTGCGAGAAATGCGGAAACGTACGCCAGCAGAATGATCCAGATCGTGCCGTAAAGGGTGATGTTGAGAAGTGGTAGCGGCCGAATGAACGCCAAGATAAAGGCGATCGAAATCACAAGTCCCGGAATGGCGTAGGCCAGTTCGGCTTGTCCGCTGGCGATGTTTGCGACACGTTGGGACAAACTGCGCCGCGCCGCCAAGGCGTGCCCCAATCCAATCGCGATCCCTGCGATCAAGACAGCGGCGACACCGGCGGTGACTGACGAATTCATGAAAGCCCGCAGCGTAACCGACTGCCGGGTAATGACCTCCACGAAATTATCGAACGTCAACGTTTGCCAGCTCAGCGGCACGCCGTAGGTCGGCACCAGCGCCGTCGCCAGTAGAGATGCCATCGGCAGAACGAGGATGACGGCCAGCAGGCCCCAGATGCATATCTCTGCGATCAGACGGCCACGCCCAAGGTCAATCGCCAGTGGCGCTTGCGGCAAACCGATCAACGACAGCCGCAAACGCCGCTGGATCAGGATCTGAACGGTCAAGACAGACAGTGTGACCAAGGCCAAGATGATTGAGATCACGGCAACGTTCTGGAGCATGTCCGGGCCGAAGCTTGCCAGCCGGCGCCAAATCAACACGGGTAAAGTTGTATAGCGCGCGGGAATTCCCAGCAGGGCGAGAATGCCGAAATTGCCGAGCGCGGCAATGAACGCCAACGTGAAGCCTGCAAACAATGCCGGGCTTAGAAGCGGCACAATCACTGTGCGCATCATGCGCCACGGCCCGGCACCGGAAATGCGCGCTGCATCGCTGAGCTCTCTCGGAAAGTTCCGCAACGCCGCGCGTACGACCAAGAACACAAGCGGGGCATGTTGGATCGTCAACAGCGCAACGATACCACCCAGCGAGTAGATGGGATGCGTCGCCCCCGCCTGCGGCGCCAGGCCGAGTGCTGACAGAACGGGACTGGCCGGCCCCAACGCCTGGATCCAGGCAATTGCCGTGACGTGCGGTGGGATCATCATCGGCAAAAGGACGAGAAACACCAGCACGCCCTTGCGCCGGATATTCGTCAGTCCGATCAGCAGGGCGAGCACGAGCCCGACGAGCGTTGCACCAAGCGCAGCCAGGAAACTGCTCTCCAAGCTGTTCCACAGCGCCCGCTGAACGGTTCGGCTCTGCAGTGCATCCCAAACACCGGCAAGGCCAAATGCGCCGTCAGCCGTCAGGCCGAGTTGAAAGAGAAGAACAAGCGGCAGACCGCAAAACAAGGAAACAACACAAACAAGCACGGCGTGGGTCAGCCCCTCGCCGCGAAACGCCAGTCTTAAACCAATGGGACGCGCAGACATCAGCCACCGAAGATTTCAGTGAACTTCAGTTTGTTCGCCTTGTCGTCAGCGAGTGCCTTGGCCGCGTCGAACGGCATCAGCTTAATCTTGTCCCGCGATGGGAAGCCTTCCGGCGGGTCGATCGCCGGATGTGCCGCCAAGTAACCCTGGCTGGCTGCCAGCTTTTGCCCTTCCGGCGACAACAGGAAGTCAACGAAGGCTTTCGCAGCCGCAACGTTCTTTGCGGTCTTGAGAATTGCGACCGGCTCTGTGACTGCCGACACGCCTTCCTTCGGAAACACGAAGGCAACCGGAGCGCCTTTGAGCTTGTTTCGGATGGGCAGGAAATCGACAACAAATCCATAGAGCTTCTCACCGCCGGCGACGGCTTTATAGGTACCACCATTGCCGCCTTTGGGGTTGGCGCCCTGCTTCGCGAGCCCCTCATAGAGCGCCCAGCCAAGGTCCGGGTTTGCGGTCAGCGTTGCCATATGAATGGTTGCAGCGCCTGATGTCAGCGGCGACGGCATGGCAATCTTGCCCTTGGCCTCAGGCTTGAGCAAATCCTTGTACGACTCGGGCTTCAGTGGCGCCGACGTGTTGTAGACGATGCCCGTGGTGATCAGTTTCGTAGAAAAGTAGAACTTGTCCTTGTCCATGATGCCGGGCTTGTAGGCGGAGACATCAGCGCCTGTGTGTGCGAGCAAGCGCCCCTCTTTCTTGAGACCTTCCATCGTTACGACATCGGCGATCAGCAGCACATCGGGTTTCGGCGCGCCAGCTGCGAACTCCGCCCGCAGCTTTGCCATCATCTTTGTTGTCCCGTCGCGGACCCATTCCACATCCACCTTGGGATACTTGGCCTTGAAGGCATCAACGGTTTGCTGGGCGTCCTTGTTCGGTTGCGATGTGTAGAGAACAAGCTTGCCGGAGACATCCGCTGCGGTCGCTGGCCCGACAACGGTTGCAAGAGCTGCCGCGGCGATAAGAAATCTCTTCATAATCATCAATCCCTGCTGGTGTGATGAGCGTGCAGGGTATCCGGCTATCAGGAGTATATGACAGTTCTTTAAAACAACGCTTTAGTCGGGCGACGGTGTCTTGAATGCCGCACCGCGCCTTGGAACAGTGCTCGACGGCTGGCTTGCGTGTTGTTTATCGCTCACGGCTGTTCCTCGCTTCGCTCGGGCCTCCGCGTAGGCGGCGCAACGCGCCGGGCCGCAGTCGCGGCCTGGGTTGCCAGACGGATAGTTCGCGCTCGAGCGTGCGAGCGTGCGAGCGTGCGAACAGCGCAATTAAAG
>JBCDAH010000154.1:0-9613 GCA_039186015.1 Pseudomonadota bacterium | reverse complement strand
GCTTGGTCATTCACCCGGCATCGACAACTCACCGCCAGCTCACGGATGACGAACGTGTCGCCGCCGGTGCCGGGCCAGATGTTGTGCGCTTGTCCATCGGCATCGAGGACAAGGACGACATCATCGCGGATCTTGATCAGGCGCTCGCGAAAGTCAGCGGCTGACGATAGGGCCCTGTTTCGACGTCAGCCGGCTGGAATGAGCCGGCTGACAGCGACTTTCCGGAAGTTGCACAAGGTGTTCGATGGGTGTCGGCTACACGGATTCCAGCGCCGTAGCGCGCGTGTCGTGGCTGCTTGTTGCCGCGTTGCTGGCGTTAACTTGTCTGACCGGCGTCGGTGTCCATCAGATCGCCTCCGGCTCAATACCGGGCTATGTGGTCGTAACGCTCCTGCACGGTGCGCTCTACCTGGGCGCAGTCGTGCTCGTTCTGCGCGGCAAGGCCAGCCCGTGGGATTTTGCCCTCATCCTGCTTGGGGCGGTCGTCCTGCGGCTTGTTGCGGTTTGGGCGCCGCACGAAGTCATCACGACCGACGCGCTGCGCTATGTCTGGGACGGACGCATCCAGTGGGACGGCTGGAGCCCCTATCTCTATGCGCCGGCCGCGCCCGAACTCGAGCATCTCCGCGACAGCGAAATCTATCCGAACATCAACCAGAAAGAGCGTGCGACGACGGTCTATCCGCCGTTTGCCCAGTTCCTGTTTCTGGTTGGCTATCTGATCTCGGACAGCGTTGCCGGGCAGAAGGTCGTGATGCTGGGCATGGAGGCCATCAGCGTTGCCGCGCTGATCGGTTGCCTGTCAGCGTGGGGCCTGCCGCGTGAGCGGGTTATTCTGTACGCGTGGCACCCACTGCCGATTTGGGAGTTTGTCAGCCAGGCCCACCTGGATGCAGCCGCAGTGGCGTTTCTCCTGCTGGGTCTTTGGGCCGTACTGCGACAGCGTCAAGGACTGGCCGGCGGCCTCTTCGCCTTGGCGGCGCTGGTCAAGTACTTTCCGGTGGTCGTCTTGCCCGCGCTCTGGCGCCGTTGGGACTGGCGCATGCCGGTTGTGTTCGTTGTCGTCGCGGCATTGCTCTATTGGCCGCACGTTTCGGTCGCCGGCACCAAGGTGATCGGATTTCTTGCCCAGCACCTGGACAATGAGGGCTATCGCGCCGGTTGGGGGTTTCATGTTGTCTGGATGTTGCGCGACTTTCAGTTGGCCGATCCGCCGGGGCGTCTCTACGTGGCGGCCGCGCTCGTCATACTGGCAGGGCTCGCCGCAATCGCGTTCTTCATGCGCGGAAGAGATACCTGTCAGCCGGCCATGCTGGTCGCTCTTGCCGCCGCGTTCGTCTGGCTGACGTCGCCGCATTATCCCTGGTACTTCGGTTGGATCGTCCCGTTGCTGTGCCTGTACGTCTCCCCGTCGGCGCTGTTGATGACGCTCACCTGCTTTGTCCTTTATTGGCCGCGCCCGCCAGGCGGTGCAACGTGGACGGAACTCTACGCGATTGTGTACTACGCACCCTTGGCGCTGGCGGTCGGCCTGTGGCTCTGGACGCGTGTGAGACGGAGTCGCGCTTAGCGATGCGATATCTTGTGCGCCGTCAGTGCCGCAGTTTGACATAGCTTCCCGGCGCATCTTCGAGCACGCCAAGCTCGGCGCCCGGTGTGCGCGCATCTATCATGGGGCCGGACTTTGCGGACAGCCATTCGATCCAATTGGGCCACCAGGACCCCTGAACTTCGACCGCGCTATCAACGTATGCGTCAAGCGTTGGCGGTCGCATCGTATTGACCCAGTGTTGATACTTCGGCCGCTCGGGATTGGGCGGATTGATCACGCCGGCGATATGGCCGGATCCCGCGAGCACGTAGTTCATTTCGCCGCCGAACAGCGAGGCGCCGGTGTAAACGGACACGGCCGGTGCGATGTGGTCTTCCTTCGCGGCCAGATTGAATATCGGCACCGTGACTTTGCTGAGATCGAGGCGCACGCCGGAAAGTTCCATCTCGCCCCGGCTCAACCGGTTTTCATGGTAGAATCGCCGCAGATAAAACGCGTGGTTGGCAGCCGGCATCCGCGTCGAATCCTGGTTCCAGTAGAGCAGGTCGAACGGGATTGGCGTTTTGCCAAGCATGTAGTTGTTCACAATGTACGGCCAGATCAGGTCACGCGGCCGCATCATGTTGAACACGGTCGCCATCCGCGACCCATCGAGATAGCCCCGCTCCTCCATCAGGTCTTCCAGCGCACTGAGCTGCGCTTCATCCGTAAAGATCTTGAGGTCGCCGGCATGTTCAAAGTCGACCTGCGTGGTCAGAAACGTTGCCGACGTGAATGTGTCTTCGCCCTTTGCCGCCTGAAACGCGAGGGTTGAGGCCAAAAGGGTGCCGCCAACACAGTATCCCAGGGTGTGACAGCGTGCCTCGCCGGTTTCTTCGCGCACCTTTTCAGTTGCGGTCAGAACACCGATTTCCATGTAGTCCTCGAACGTCGTATCGCGCAGCTCCGGCCCCGGATTGACCCACGACATCAGGAAGACGGTGAACCCCTGGCCGACAAGGTAGCGCACGAACGACTTCTGCTCGTTGAGATCCAGAATGTAGAACTTGTTGATCCACGGCGGCACGATCAGGATCGGCGTCTGGTACACCTGCTCCGTCGTTGGTGTGTACTGAATCAACTGAAAGATCGGGTTCTGGAAAACGACCTTGCCTGGTGTCGTTGCCAGGTTCTTGCCGACTTCAAAAGCCGTTCCGTCGGTTTGACTGATTTTGAGCAATTCGCCCGATGATTCGAGGTCCCGCTCAAGGTTCTCCATCCCGCGGACCAGGTTTTCGCCGTTGCTCTTGAAGGTCTCGCGCACGACTTCCGGATTGGAAAACGGGAAGTTCGACGGTGATAGCGCAGTGGACAGCAACCGCAGGTGAAACTCAGCCCGATGGCGTGCGTCCTCGTCCAGGCCGTCAGTCTTGTCGAGCAGACGCTCCGCCCAGTGTGTCGTGATCAGATAGGCCTGCTTCCAGTAATCGAAATAGGGATTGACGGACCAGTCCGGGTCCTTGAACCGGCTGTCGCCTCGGTCCGGCTGATCAATCGGGTTGACGTCCTCGCCCATCATCCGGCGCATCGTGTTCTGCCACAGATCGACATAGCTGTAGGCGAGTTCGGCCTGGGCCTCGGCCAAGCGCGCAGGATTGGCCAGCCACATCTGCCAGATGTCGGCCATCGTTTTTGACGCTTCGACAAGTTCATGCGAGGCGGAATACGGGCCAACCTCGTCGTCCGTCCGGTCGACAAACCCACCCAGGACCTTTTGACTATCTTCCATCACCTTCAGCATGTTGCGTGCGAAGGCTTCAGGATCCTGGACCTGATACGCGGTGACGTCGATGTCGAGCGGGTCTTTCAGCGCGGGTTTTTGTTGGTCTGACATGAGCAAACGCCTTTGGCGGATCGGGTAAGGACAACGGACGAATCCGCTCAGTTGATCATAAGCGTCCGCTGATCGGTTGATACAGTCCCATCACTCCAATTTGGCGATGGCGCCTGAGAAGTCCACAGCTGTCATCGGCAAATATGCCCCAATTTCTGGCGTCATAAGTGTTAGCGGACTATCCCGCTCGAACCAAACGCGGCTGGACGTGACCATGCAACCGGACGTACGTATGCGCTCTGAGTTGTTCGGTGATAGCCAGTCAGTTTGGCAGCCCGTACGGACAACAAGTTCACTCTGCCGAGAAGGACGCGTCGTGATTGAAGATCTGCACCGCATCAAACGCCTGCCGCCCTATGTGTTCGCCGAGGTGAATGCGCTGAAGGCCAAAGCGCGCGCGGACGGTGCCGACATCATCGATCTCGGTATGGGCAACCCCGACATGCAAACTCCACCGCATATCGTGGAAAAACTCGTCGAAACCGTTACAAAGCCCAGGGTTCATCGCTATTCGGCATCCAAAGGTATCCCTGGCCTGCGGCGTGCGCAGGCGGCCTATTACCAGCGCCGTTTTGGCGTGAAGCTGGATCCGGAGACACAAGTTGTTGCCACGTTGGGATCGAAAGAAGGCTTCGCTAATATGGCGCAGGCGATCACGGCGCCGGGCGACGTCGTACTGACACCAAACCCGACCTATCCCATCCACGAATTCGGCTTTCTGATCTCCGGGGGCAGCGCGCGGCACCTGCCGGCGACAAAAGGCGATGAATTCCTGGCCGCAGTCGACCGGGCGTGCCGACACACCGTCCCAAAGCCAATAGCGATGGTGCTGAACTATCCGTCCAACCCGACGGCCATGACGGCCGATCTGGACTTCTACAAGGATGCCGTCCGTCTGGCGAAGGAACGAGGTCTGATCATTCTCTCTGATCTGGCCTATGCCGAGGTCTACTTCGATGACGTACCGCCGCCGTCGATCCTCCAGGTGCCGGGCGCCGTCGATGTGGCCGTGGAATTCACATCGCTCTCGAAGACGTATGCCATGCCGGGTTGGCGCATGGGTTTCGCCGTCGGCAACGAACGTCTGATTGCGGCGTTGGCCCGTGTGAAGTCGTACCTGGACTACGGTGCGTTTACACCGATCCAGGTGGCGGCCGCTGCCGCACTCAATGGACCGCAAGACTGTGTTGATGAGATCCGTTCGACCTACAAGTCGCGGCGCGATACCCTGGTCGAGAGCTTTTCTCGGGCCGGCTGGGACATTCCGCCGCCGCCGGCAACGATGTTTGCCTGGGCGCCGATCCCCGAGGCGTATCGCGACGTCGGGTCCGTTGCCTTTGCAAAACTTCTGATCGAAAGCGCTGATGTCGCTGTTTCGCCGGGGCTCGGCTTCGGTGAATACGGTGAGGGGTACGTGCGGATTGCGCTTGTGGAAAATGAGCACCGGATCCGGCAGGCAGCGCGCAACATCAAACGTTTCCTGGCCAAGTCACCAGAGAACTTCGACAACGTCGTGCCGATGGTGACGCCGCGCGCGCACCGATAACACCGAGCTGGCATCGCAACGCCGCGCGCGCCGTATACGCGTCTTACCCGTCGATAAGGAACCCGATTTTGGTCAAAAACATCCGCATCGCTGTTGCCGGGCTGGGCACAGTTGGCATCGGACTGCTCAAACTGCTGCAACGTCGCCACGCCTACTTCCGCACCGCGCTGGGTCTCTCGTTCCACGTGGTCGGTGTTTCTGCACGAGATCGCACCAAGAACCGTGGCATCGACTTGTCCAATGTGGCGTGGTTCGACGATCCCGTGCGGCTTGCTCAGGCTGACGACATCGACGTGGTCGTCGAGTTGATCGGCGGAGAAGACGGTGTGGCGAAAGCCACTGTCGAGGCTGCCATCGGCGCGGGGCGGTCAGTCGTGACCGCGAACAAAGCGCTCCTTGCTCGTCACGGCGTCGCGCTTGCGAAAAAAGCGGAAACACGCGGTGTCAGCCTCGGCTTCGAGGCCGCCGTTGCCGGTGGTATTCCGGTGATCAAGACCATGCGCGAAGCCCTTGGCGGCAACGATGTTTCGCGCGTCTACGGCATTCTGAATGGAACGTGCAACTTCATCCTGACCAAGATGCAGGAAGAGGGGCGGCCGTTTGAAGACGTATTGGCCGAGGCGCAGGCACTCGGCTACGCGGAGGCCGATCCCACGTTCGACGTTGGTGGCCATGATACGGCGCACAAGCTGGCGCTGTTAACGAGCCTGGCGTTCGGCACGCGCGCCGACTTCGATCAAATCGAACTTGAGGGCATTCAGCGGATCACGCCAGCCGATATCGAGGCTGCAGATCAGCTGGGCTACCGCATTAAGCTGCTCGGCGTCGCGGAGCGAACGGATCACGGCATAGAACAGCGCGTTCACCCGGCGATGGTTGCGAAGCACTCGGCGATTGCCGAGGTTTCGGGCGTCACGAATGCCGTGGCCCTCAACGGGGACGCGGTTGGCGATCTTCTTCTCGTCGGCCCGGGGGCTGGCGCTGGCGCGACGGCATCTGCTGTCATGGGGGACCTGCTCGATGTTGCGCGTTGCCGTGCGTTCCCACCATTCATCGTACCGGCAGTCGAACTCGCACCCGCTGAGCGTGCGGCTGAAGGAACCCACCGCGGCGCCTTCTATGTCCGGATGTCTGTCTTCGACAGACCTGGCGTGATGGCCACGATCTGCGGTTGCATGGCGGACGAGGATGTCTCGCTCGAGAGCATTGTGCAGCGTCGGCCGGCGTCCGTACTTCCGGGTACATCGGCCACACCCGAGCCTGGAAGCCAGACATCTTTGGTGCTCATCACCCACGGAACTATCGAGTCGCGCCTGCGGCGTGCAATTGCCGCGATTGAAGCCAGCGGTGATATCATGGCAGAAGCGGCACAGATCATCCGTATCGAGCAGCTCTGAGGCGCTCGCAATCCTGCACCGAGGAGCCCGTTTATCATGTCCGAGCAAAACGAGACCCCAGCGCTCAGTCGCGTTCTTGTCATGGAGGTCGGCCGTGTGACGGAAGCGGCTGCGATCGCCAGTGCCCGTTTGCGCGGCCGTGGCGATATCAAAGGCTCTGACCAGGCGGCTGTCGACGCCATGCGGCGAGAACTCGGACGGGTCAACGTACAGGGCCGCGTCGTGATCGGCGAAGGCGAGATGGACGAGGCGCCGATGCTGTTTATCGGCGAAGAAGTTGGCACCGGCCACGGCCCCGAGGTCGATATTGCGGTTGACCCCCTTGAAGGCACGACGATCTGCGCGAAGTCGATGCCGAATGCGTTGGCCGTCTTGGCCGTTGCTGAGCGCGGCGGACTGCTGCATGCCCCCGACATGTACATGGACAAGATCGCGGTTGGTCCGGGGCTGCCGGACGGTATCGTTGATCTGGATAACAAGCCCCAAGACAACATTCGCGCACTCGCTGAAGCGCGTGGAAAACCCCTGACCGAGATTATGGCGTGCGTCCTGGAGCGGCCGCGGCACTCCGAACTCATTGCGGCCATTCGTGAAACTGGAGCCGGCGTGCAACTGATTCCGGACGGTGACATTGCCGGCGTCATCTGGACGGCAGACCACGAACAAACAGGTGTCGATATCTATCTGGGCTCGGGCGGCGCGCCAGAAGGCGTGTTGGCCGCTGCGGCACTGAGGTGCATTGGCGGGCAAATGCAGGGGCGGCTGTTGCCGGCCGACACCGAAGAGCGCACGCGCGCCGAACGCATGGGCGCCGACGTGACCAAAAAATACGCCATGGAGGAAATGGCGTCTGGGGATGTGATTTTCGCGGCAACCGGCGTCACAGACGGCTCTTTGCTATCCGGCGTGCATTTCCGCGGTGACTTCGCCGAAACCGAGACGCTGATCATGCGTGCGAAGACCGGCACCGTTCGCCGCGTCAAAACCACATACCGGAACTTCAAGTCGAAACTCTGAGGGTCGAGCGGCCGTATCGCTCGTATCGCTATTCCGCCGGACACGCGCCACAGACGTCCGGCCAAGAGCCGAGAACTTTTCCACGCCCGTTCCCGCTCTCGTCATAGTCCTGCGCCGAATCCGCCTACAACGCGTGTGAGCGGAGGGACACATGGATTTGTTCGCAGGCGGCGGGGCGACGACAACACAATCCTTATCGGTATCGTCCGTCTTTTTAGGCGTCGATCGTTCAGTGAAGGGATTACGCTGGGTTGAACGGCTGGATCCGGGCGCGCGCGCTCTGGCCGATGCTATGAGCCAGCGTTACGACTTGCCGGAGCTGCTCGGCCGCGTTCTCGCTGCGCGAGGCGTCGCGCTCGATGACGTCAGTTCGGTCCTCGATCCCACGATCCGCGCGTTGATGCCGGACCCGAGTTCGGTCCGGGACATGGACGCGGCCGCAACGCGTCTGGCTGACGCGATCGAAACATCGAGCCAGGTCGCGATCTTCGGCGACTACGATGTTGACGGTGCGTGCTCGTCCGCGCTGATGCAATTGTTCCTGCGCGCCCATGGCCGCGTCGGCGAAATCTATATTCCGGACCGGATTTTCGAAGGTTACGGCCCCAACCCGGATGCGATCCGAAGCCTGGTCGACGCCGGTGCGCAACTGATCGTGACGGTCGATTGCGGGACGACCAGTTTCGTACCGTTGGAAACCGCAAAAGAGCTTGGTGTCGATGTCGTTGTGATCGACCACCACCAAGCCGACGAGCAGCTGCCGCATGCCGTTGCCGTCGTCAATCCAAACCGCCAAGACGATCTCTCCGGCCTGGGAACGCTGTGCGCAGCCGGTGTGGTCTTCATGGTGCTTGTTGCGACTGTGCGGGAACTGCGCCGTCGCGGCTACTATGCCGATGGCCGTCAACCTCCGGATTTATTGGGTTTTCTGGACCTTGTCGCATTGGCCACCGTTTGTGACGTTGTCCCGCTCGTGGGGCTGAACCGCGCCTTTGTCGTCAAAGGGCTGGAGGTTCAGAAACGGCGATCCAATCCCGGCCTGGTCGCATTATCGGACGCGGCCGGCTTGAGCCAGGCCCCATCGACATATCATTTGGGCTTTGTCCTGGGCCCCCGGATCAATGCCGGCGGCCGCATCGGCGACGCGGCACTCGGCGCGCGTCTGCTATCGACCCAGGATGCGCACGAGGCCGAACAGATCGCATCCGTGCTCGATCGCCTCAATCGCGAGCGCAAAGCCATGGAAACGCGCATTCTGGAAGAGGCGACAGCTGCAGCCGAGGCGCGCGTCGAGTCTGACCCAGACACGGCTGTGCTGCTGGTCGGTTCTGAGGCTTGGCATAAGGGTGTGGTCGGCCTCGTCGCCAGTCGGCTGACGGACCGTTTTCGACGTCCGTCCTGTGTCATTTCCTGGACCTCAGAGGGGGGTGGCGCGGAAAAGTCCGATACCGGCACAGCCTCATTGCGCTCGGTTCCCGGCGTCGATATCGGCGCGGCCGTGCGCGAGGCGGTTGCCGAGGGATTGCTCGTCAAAGGCGGCGGCCACGCCATGGCGGCCGGCCTGACTGTCGCACACGACAAAGTCGCGGATCTTGAGACATATCTGGCTGAGCGCTTGGCGAACGCGGCCAGAACGGCACGTCGCGACGCCGTGCTCGAACTCGACGGCGCTCTTGTGCCGCGCGCGGCAACGGTGGACTTAATGACCCTGCTGGAGCGCGCCGGGCCCTATGGCCAAGGCAACCCGCAACCGCGCTTTGCATTTCCATCCCATCGCATTCGCTACGCCAAAGTGGTCGGCGACGCCCACGTCCGCTGTTCTCTCGAAGCCTCCGACGGCTCCCGGATCGACGCCATCGCATTCCGCGCGGCCGGACAGCCGATTGGCGACGCTTTGCTCAACACCGGCGGCATGCCGCTGCATGTGGCTGGGAGCCTGCGTAAGGATGATTGGGGCGGCCGCGAGAAGGTTGACGTGTTCATCGACGATGTGGCCGATCCAAGGGCGTGACGCGTGCGTGAGGCACTCTTGTGCCCAGCTTGAGCATGCGGACTGAGCATCGGTGAAGATAGCAGCAACGAACATCGGAACGGCATTGCATCTCGGCCGAAACCTATCTATAAGCGCGGCTCCGCCGCATACGCCTACGTCTGCGGCACCGCCGTATTGGCATGCCCTCCGGCCGCGCCGGGATGGCCCGTTCGTCTAGTGGTTAGGACGCCAGATT
>JBCDAH010000153.1:0-9686 GCA_039186015.1 Pseudomonadota bacterium | reverse complement strand
CCAACATCCGAGCCCGCTGCACCCTGGATCCCGGTGACAAGCACCGGGATGACGCCTGTGGACGTGGCCGATGACTTGCTATCCCAGGCCGCGAACGCGGCCCGGCGCGTCGCGCCGCCCAAGCGGAGGACCGAGCGGAGCGAGGAACAGCCGTGAGCGAAGAGGCTTTAATCGCGCTGTTCGCACGCTCGCAGGCTCGCGGCTCGATCGCAGGCTATCCTGCTAAGGCGATCCCAGGCCGCAACTGCGGCCCGGCGCGTCGCGCCGCCCGCGCGGAGGGCCCGGCCGCAGGCCGGAGTAGCCCGTGAGCGAAAACAAGCTCAAGCGAGGCACAACTAAATGCGACACGCCTCAGACGGAACAAGCCAGTGCCCTCATCCAGTTGCTCGCGCTGTCTCCAAGACATCCTGCGCCATGAACACCGCGCGCTTCAAACACACGCCCAATTCCGATCAGGACCGGCCCACCTGTTCTAGAGTGCGCATCCACCTCGCGTAGCGATGCCAGCGTCATGCGCTCCATGCTTGCATCGGGCCGCGATATGGATCGTGCGATGACAACCGGTGTTGTCGCCGGCCGTCCTTCCTGAATAAGCCGCTCCGCGATTTGTGGGGCGGTTCGCCCTCCCATGTAAAAGACCAAAGTCGTCTCATCGTCGGCCAAGCCGTGCCAATCGATCGACTGGGGTAGTCTTCCGCTCCGTGCATGTCCCGTCACAAATCGCACCGAGTGGGCATGGTCGCGATGGGTCAGGGAACATCGCGCTTCCGATGCAAGCGCAGACGCGCTCGTGATTCCGGGTACGACGGACACTGGGATACCGGCTGCCTCGAGTCGCGCAATCTCTTCACCCGCACGACCAAAGATCATCGGATCACCGGACTTGAGGCGCACAACGTGCTTACCCTGCTTTGCAAGCTTGACCATCAAGTCGTTGATGTCGTCTTGCGAGCAACTCTCCCGACCGCCGCGCTTTCCGACCATCATACGTTTCGCTTCGCGCCGCGCCAGCTCAAGGATTTCGTCAGACACGAGATCGTCGAAAAGAATCACATCAGCCGATTGAAGTGCCCGCACGGCTTTGATCGTCAGCATATCCGGATCGCCCGGGCCGGCGCCGACGAGAGTTACCCGACCCAGCATCACGTCAGCATTGATTGCGATGTCATCGATCAGCTCCTCGGCTTCGCGATCGCTCGCGTCGTTCGGCATGGCCGAGAAGGCCAAGTCGGACACGCGCTCCCACAGCGCGCGCCGCTTCGGTCCCGGCTCCAGGCGTGCGTTCACCCGGTCTCGAATGCGCTTCGACAATGCACCCCAGTCTGCAAGCGCCGGCGGAAGCAGCGTTTCAATGCGCCTGCGCACAGCCTGACCTAGGATCGGCGCTGCACCGTCTGTGGAAATGCCAACCACCACCGGCGAACGATTGACAATCGATCCAAACTGGAACTGGCAGTAGTTGGGCTTGTCGATCACGTTAACAGGAACGCCGGCCGCAACCGCCGCGCAGTAGAAGGTGCGTGCCTCTTCGTCCGTCTCCGCGTCAGCAAGTGCGATGACCGCGTTGTCGAATATGTCGACGGCCCAGGGGCGTTGATGGTGGACAAGCTTCCCGGCTGCCGCACCGCGGAACAGAAGATCCGACATCTCAGGTTCAAGGTGGGGCGCATAAATCTCGACATGCGCACCAGACGCAGCCAAGAGCTCCGCCTTCCATGCCGCGGCGTCGGATCCGCCGGCGAGAACCGCACGCTTGCCGGCCAGATCAAAGAAGACCGGCAGCTTGGCGAGTGCGGCAAGCCTATTCGGCTGCGTGGACTTTGGCCTTCTCAGAGCGCGCGTCATGAAGCAGCCTCCCAATCTCAGCGCGGCACGACCCGCAGTTTGTTCCGGCACAGGTTGCATCACCGACGGCATCGACAGAGGTGCAACCGCCATCCGTAATGCTTCCAATGATCTGATTGATGCCGACATGAAAGCAGGCGCACACGATCGTACCCGGGTCTGGCTGGTCTGCCGCCGGCCGACCGGCGAGCAAATGAAGTCTCTCAGATGGAGACAACTCGACGCCCAGCATCGACGTGGCCCACGTCCGCGAAACAGCGACCGGTGCGCGTGCGGCAAACAGCAAACCGACGCAGCGCTTGTCGCGCACCGCGGCAAAGCGATACTGCCCCGTTGTCTGATCGGCGTATCCAATCAATTCGACCGTTCGGTCATGCTCGCCGGCTGGGCTGAGGATTTGCTGCGCGAACGCATGCCAGTTCTCCAGATCACCCAGTCCTGCCAGTTCCGCGCGTGTCCCCTCTCGGGTTGGCGCGATTGCGGCATAGTCGAAATCCGATGGATTGAGCGTACGCGACGTAACGACGAATGCGTACCATCGTGCATCAAATCGAGTCACGCGGACGGGGGTGTACTTGGACTCCGGCTGGCCCGAGACCGGGTCGGTGCGCGGTGCAACGAGGGCATCAACCCGGCCATGACTGGCATATTGATCTGTCCAATGCATCGGCGCAAAGACCGAGCCGGCGCGCTGTCGGTCGCTGAGAACCACGCGCGCGATCATGGTGCCATGCGCACTTTCAACCCGAACAAGGTCGGCAGCCGTGATGCCCAAGTTGCGCGCATCACTCGGATGCATATCCAGGAATGGCTCAGCAATATGGGTGAGGAGGCGCGGGGCTTTCGCCGTCCGCGTCATCGTATGCCACTGATCGCGAATGCGGCCTGTATTCAGAACAAGCGGAAATGCGCTCGTGAGCGGAACGGCCGGTGGCCGGTACGGCGTCGCAACGATGCGGGCACGATGGTCCGGCGTATAAAACCCACCGTTTGCGAAAAACCGCGTCTCGGCCTGAAGGTGCGTCCTTGTTCGACCTGCTATCTGTGGCCACTGAACCGGCTCAAGCGCGTCGTATTCCGCGCGACCGATCAATGCAAGTGCCGACAGATCGAGATCACGGCGACCATCGTTTTCGGTGCCAGTTAACGCCGCATACTCGGCGAAAATCTCTGCCGGGCCACCATAAGAAAACGCCGGCTCGTGGCCCAGGCGCTTTGCAACTTCGCAAATCTGCCACCAGTCCGCCCGCGCTTCACCAGGCGGTGGGAGAAACGCGCGCTGGCGGGAGATTCGCCGCTCAGAGTTCGTCACGGTACCGTCCTTCTCACCCCAGGCCGTCGACGGCAGAAGAACGTCAGCCAGCACCGCTGTATCCGTCGCCGATGTGACATCCGAAACAACGACGAACGGACAAGCGTCAATGGCTGCCCTCACACGATCAGCGTCTGGAAGGCTGTCGACCGGGTTCGTCGCCATGATCCAAAGCGCCTTAATCCGTCCATCGCCAACAGCTTCGAATAAGTCGACCGCCTTTAGCCCCGGTTTGTCGGCGATGGTCGGCGCGCTCCAGAGGCGTTGCACCAGATCGCGATGCTCCGGATTCGCGAGCTCCATGTGCGCGGCGAGCATGTTGGCAAGACCACCGACTTCCCGGCCGCCCATCGCGTTCGGCTGACCGGTAACCGAGAACGGTCCCATGCCGGGCCGGCCGATGCGCCCCGTTGCCAGATGACAGTTGATGATCGCGTTGACCTTGTCGGTGCCGGACGCGGATTGGTTGACGCCCTGACTATAAACCGTGACCACGCGCTCAGTTTCCGCGAACAAGCGATAGAACTCTTCAAGGGATTGCGCTTGCAATCCTGTCGCGCCGGCGACGTCCTCCAATGAGAGTTCGCGGGCCGCCCGCAGTGCATTTTCAAGACCTTGTGTATGATTGGCCACGTACGCGTCGGCCATCGCGCCGTGGTCGATCAAGTGAACAAGGAGGCCGTTGAACAATGCGACGTCGCTGCCCGGCGCGATTGCGAGGTGAACATCTGCGTCTTCGCACGTTGCCGTCGCACGCGGGTCGATCACGACAACGCGCGTGCCTCGCTCGCGACGCGCCGCGACGAGCCGTTGGTAGAGTACAGGATGGCACCACGCGAGATTGGACCCCACAAGCACCACAAGGTCTGCACATTCGAGGTCTTCGTAGGTGCCCGGCACAGTGTCTGAGCCGAAGGCGCGTTTGTGGCCAGCAACCGACGACGCCATACAGAGCCTGGAGTTCGTGTCGATGTTGGCGGTGCCAATGAACCCCTTCATCAGTTTGTTGGCGACGTAATAGTCTTCGGTGAGAATCTGCCCTGAGACGTACATTGCGACGCTGTCAGGGCCATGCGCGGCAATCGCGTTTTGGAACGCCGACGCGACGTGCGCGAGTGCCGAAGACCACGCTGCCGGCGCACCGTTGATTTGCGGCGTGAGGAGCCGTTGATCGAGAGACAGCGTCTCACCAAGGGCCGCGCCTTTGGAGCATAACCTGCCAAAGTTTGCCGGATGATCCGGATCGCCCTTGACCGCAGCCGTCAAACCGTCCTGCGACGGCGACACGATGACCCCGCATCCGACACCGCAGTACGGACATGTCGTGCGCGTGCCCACCACCTGTTCAGCCGCGATGTCAGATGTCGTGTCTGCAACCTCATCGGAAAATGGGGAACCAAGGCGTGCGCCGTCATCGGGCATGTGATCCGCTCCTGCCCGTCACGCCGCTCGTGATCGTATCGCGAGCGCGGCGCCGTCAATCAGAATGCGATCGCCGTCGACGCGCAGCGGAAACGTTCGCACCTGGCCATCGTCTGCGCCTTGAGCCAGGCCGGTCTCAAGCGAGATCACCCAATTGTGCAGCGGACACGTGACGTGAGCGTCATGAACGATACCCTGACTTAATGGTCCCGCCTTGTGCGGGCAGCGATCTTCGAGCGCGAAAACGCGATCATCAGCCGTGCGGAATACACCGATGCAGCCAGCCGACGTCTTGACCACGCGCGCGCCCGCCCGCGGGATGTCGGCGAGACAACCAATGTCGATCCAGGCACCGTCGAGAGCCGTCATTCCGCTGCCTCCAGTCTGGCAATGTTGGCCATCGGCGCAAACTCGTGCGCATCCTTGCCTTGGACGCGCTCCGCCCAAGGATCTTGCTGTGCAAACTTCTGAGAAAAGACGAACCGATCGAAGTAATCGCGCCGGCGCTCCAAGTCTTCCACGATCTGTGCGTGGATCGTCTCCATGCCGACGCGCGCGGCCCACTTCCAAATGCGTTCGAGATAGCGGCCCTGCTCGCGGTACATCTGCACAAGTGCGACGATGATTTCCAACGCTTCATCTTCACTCGCAACAGTCGTCAAGAGGTCCGTCTTCTTGACCTCAAGGCCGGCTGCGCCTGCGAAGTGGATTTCATATCCGCTATCAACGCAGACGACGCCAACGTCTTTGCAGGTTGCCTCGGCACAATTCCTTGGGCATCCGGATACGGCCATCTTGACCTTTGCCGGCGTCCACGAACCCCACATAAACTTCTCAATCCGGACGCCGAGCCCGGTCGAATCCTGCGTCCCGAACCGGCACCAGTCCGTACCCACACATGTCTTGACCGTACGCAGGCCCTTTGCATAGGCGTGGCCTGAGACAAAGCCCGCCTGTCCCAGATCCGCCCAAACCGCAGGCAGATCCTCTTTCTTGATACCCAGCATGTCGATGCGCTGTCCGCCGGTAACCTTTACGGTCGGGATATCGAACTTGTCCACGACATCCGCGATCGCTCGCAGTTCCTTGGATGATGTCATGCCGCCCCACATGCGGGGGACGATGGAGTACGTGCCGTCCTTTTGAATGTTGGCGTGCACGCGTTCGTTGATAAAGCGCGACTGATAATCGTCTGCGTAGACATCGGGCCAATCGCAGACCAGATAGTAGTTCAACGCTGGACGGCACTTGGCGCAACCGCCCGATGTCGACCACTCAAGCTCCTGCATGACGGCCGGAATGGTCTGGAGTTGCTTCGCCTTGATCAAACGGCGCACGTCGTCGTGGCCCAAATCTGTGCAACCACACATTGGCTGAACAGCCGCTGGGTTGTAGGCGTCACCCAGCGTCAACGCCATGAGTTGTTCAACGAGGCCCGTGCATGTGCCGCACGACGACGATGCCTTCGTATGGGCGCGAACGTCATCAAGCGTGGTCAGGCCCAGGTCATTGATCTTCGCGACAATCTGCGATTTACAGACGCCGTTGCAGCCACAGATTTCCGCATCATCCGGCAACGCTGCAACGGCCGCCGTAGGGTCCAGCGGTGTGCCCCCGGCATAGCTCTGGCCAAAAATCAGAGTTTCTCTCAACTCCGATATGTCGGTTCTCTTTTTGATCAGATCGAAGAACCACGCGCCGTCCTGCGTATCACCGTACATGACGACACCTACGAGCGCGTCATCTTCGATGACCAGGCGCTTGTAGACGCTGCGGGCCGCGTCGCGGAGAACGATCTCTTCACGGTCCGGCCCGTCCGCGAAATCACCAGCCGAGTAGAGATCGACACCCGTAACCTTCAGCTTGGTCGCCGTCGCACTCGGAACGAATGTTGGCATCGTGTCGCCGGCGAGGTGCGCGGCAAGAACCGCGGCCTGCTCATAAAGTGGTGCGACAAGCCCAAAACACTGGCCGCCGGCTTCAACACATTCTCCAACGGCGAAAATGCTCGGATCGCTCGTACGCATCGAGGGGTCGACAACAATGCCGCGATTGACGTCGAGCCCGGCCTCTTTCGCGACAGCGATGCTCGGCCGGATCCCAACCGCCATGACAACAATGTCGGCGGGAATTTCGCTGCCGTCATCGAGCTGAACGCCACGCACACGGGGCGGGCCAAGCGCGGCATTCGTCGAAAGCACTGCATGGGTGTTCGCTTTCGTCAGGACCTGTATCCCACGCCGTTCCAGTTCACGTTGCAGCAGATAACCGGCCGCGGAATCCAGCTGACGCTCCATCAGCGTCGGCATGAGATGCAGGACCGTGACATCCATGCCCTGCTGCTTCAGACCAGCTGCCGCCTCCAGGCCGAGCAAGCCGCCGCCGATGACAACGGCGCGGCCACCGCGCTCAGCAGCCGCCAACATGGCCTGCACGTCGTCGAGATCACGGTATGTCAGCACGCCGGGAAGATCATGCCCAGATACCGGTATGACGATTGGGTTCGAGCCGGTCGCGATGATGAGCTTGTCGTAGCTGGTTGTCAGCCCGGTGTCGGATGTGACGGTTTTCGCGTCACGGTCAATTGCAACGACACGCTCACCAGCATGAAGAACGACACCGTGCGACGCGTACCATTCCGCGCCGTGGATTATGATGTCGTCGTAGGTCTTCTCACCAGAGAGAACCGGAGACAACAGGATACGGTCATAGTTCACGCGCGGCTCGGCGTTGAAGATCGTCACGTCATAGACACCGGGTGCCGCCTCGAACAGACGTTCAAGCGCGCGCCCCGGCGCCATGCCGTTTCCGATAACGACCAACCGCTCTTTGCGAAGCTCATGCATTCTGGTTGGCCTCCTCGTTGTCGCAGGCTGCCTCGAGATGGACCTGGTCGTGGGGCTTGTCTTTGAGCGTCCCAATCTGCGCGGGTGTCATAGCTGACCTCATGCAACATCTTCGAAGGATGTGGACTCGATCCGAGCGGCGCGGCGCGCCTTGATGGCATCCAACACCTCGGGACTGGGATTGGCACCGCCCTCGTAGGCCTCAAGGAAGTCGAGCAACTCTTGGCGGTAGACGTAGTAGTCGCGATGCTCAAGCAGGGCCTTTCGCGTGCGCGGACGCGGCAGGTTCACGTCCATGACATTGCCGATGCGCGCGTTCGGTCCGTTCGACATCATCACGACGCGGTCCGCCAGGAGGATCGCTTCATCCACATCGTGCGTGACGCAGATTGCTGTGACCTGCGTGCGACTCCAGACCTCCATGAGAACTTCCTGCAGCTCCCAACGCGTCAAGCTATCGAGCATGCCGAACGGTTCATCGAGCAGGAGGAGTTTCGGAGACAACGCAAAGGCCCGTGCGATTCCAACCCGCTGCTTCATGCCGTTTGAGAGGTCCGCTGCTGGCTTCTCCATCGCGTCCGCCAGGCCCACCCGGTCGAGATAGTACGCGACAATGTCGTTGCGCTCGGACTTGCTGGCGTGCGGGTAGACGCGATCCACGCCGAGCGAGACGTTTTCCTCTGCCGTCAGCCACGGGAATAATGACGGCGCCTGGAACACCACGGCCCGATCCGGTCCTGCGCTGGATACTTCGCGTCCGTCCAGAACAACACCGCCGCCTGTGATCTCGTTCAGGCCGGCCGTCATGGACAGAACCGTCGACTTCCCGCAACCCGAATGCCCGATGAGCGAGATAAACTCTCCCTTGCGGACTTTGAGGTCGAAACCATCGACGACCGTGAGCGGTCCTTTCGGCGTCGGATAGACCTTCTTGACCTGCGAGAATTCCAAGTAGCGTTCTTCGCGCCGCGTCCTCGCTTCAGACGCCTTCTCGTAAGCAGACGGGACAGATTTGGACTTACGCCCGACCTCGATCGGAACAACGTTGGGCAGGTTCAAGTTGTCATCGGATGAGGCACCGCGGTCCTTCGCAATATCGAGCAAATAGCTTGTGACCGACGCGCGCAGCCTTTGGAATGTCGGATCCGTGCTGATGGTCTGGCGGTCGCGCGGCCGCGGAATGTCGACTTTGAACTCCTGGCCGAGCGTCGCGTTCGGACCTGGCATCAGCGGGATGATACGATCCGCGAGCAAAATGGCCTCGTCGACGTCGTTGGTGATGAGGACAACCGTCTTCCGGTCTGTGCTCCAGATCTGTTCAATCTCGTCCTGCAGCTTGGCTCGCGTCAGCGCGTCAAGCGCAGAGAGCGGCTCGTCGAGAAGAAGGATTTCCGGGTTCATCGCGAGAGCCCGCGCGACAGCCACCCGCTGACGCATACCGCCAGACAGTTCAGACGGAAGACGCTCCGCCGCGTGGCTCAGCCCGACCATCTCGATGTAATGTTGTACCCGCTTCTGACGGGCCGTCTTCGGGTCGCGCTTGAAGACCTGATCGACCGCAAGGCTGACATTTCCCTGCACAGTCAACCAGGGCATCAGTGAGTACGACTGAAAGACAATGCCGCGTTCCGGCCCCGGTCCGGTGATTGCATCTCCGTGAAGAGTCACGGTCCCGCTGTCCGCAGCGACAAGTCCCGCAAGAATTGAGATCAATGTCGTTTTGCCGGATCCGGAGAAGCCGACGATGGCAACAAACTCACCTTCCTCAACGGACAGATTGATGTCGCTGAGAACGTCGGTGCGCTGAGCCGCCTCACCGTATGACTTTGAAACGCGCTGCAATTCGAGAAACGACATGGTGGCGCCCTCCCTTAGCGATGCGTTGAATACGTGAACGCCGACTGCAGCGCGTACATCAGGCGATCCAAAAGAAAGCCGATCAGTCCGATCGTGAGGACGGCAACCATGATTTTTGCCAGCGACGATGACGACCCATTCTGGAATTCGTCCCAGACGAATTTTCCGAGCCCCGGGTTCTGCGCCAGCATCTCAGCCGCAATCAGCACCATCCAACCCACGCCGAGAGACAGCCGAAGACCGGTGAAGATCAGCGGCATCGCAGACGGCAGCACGACCTTTGTGACCGTCTGCCACGT
Organism: Pseudomonadota bacterium; assembly: GCA_039186015.1. Lineage (GTDB taxonomy): Bacteria > Pseudomonadota > Alphaproteobacteria > Rhizobiales > Hyphomicrobiaceae > JBCBWG01. The sequence goes on along the minus strand of JBCDAH010000153.1, from coordinate 105 downwards.
TGGCAACTGGAGCACCCGACCGACGTTCAGGAGGTCCTTGTCGATCGAGGACACGCCAAGGGCCGTGTTGATCAGTGTGGGCCAGAGCGAACACAGCGTCACCGT
>JBCDAH010000152.1:0-9699 GCA_039186015.1 Pseudomonadota bacterium | reverse complement strand
GCGAGAAGAGTCTTTAGATTGCGCTGTTCGCACGCTCGCAGGCTCGCGGCTCGAGCGCTGGCTATCCTGCAAGGACGACCCCAGGCCGCGAACGCGGCCCGGCCCGTTGCGTCGCGCCCACCCAAACGCGGGCGTTCCCGCGTTGGGGAGGTGGAGTGTCGAGATGGCGAACACGCCATCTCGATGGGGCCCGGCCGTTAGGCCGGAACAGCACGTGAGCGAGAGTCTTTAATTGCGCTATTCGCACGCTCGCAGGCTCGCGGCTCGAGCGCTGGCTATCCTGCAAGGACGACCCCAGGCCGCGAACGCGGCCCGCCGCGTTGCGGCGCCCTCGCGGAGGGCCCGGCCGCAGGCCGGAGTGGCCCGTGAGCGATAAAAAACAACGTCCCACATGTCATGTGCACGCGACGGACACCACAGCAACCCATCGATGTACAACTGCGAAGAGCGGTGCGCTCAACGCGAGCCCTGCCAGCAGGCTCGTGAGACTCCCGATCAGGAAGTATTCCACGAACACATGATCTTCAAAGTCCTTCAAGCGTGATACAGATTTGGCGGCAAACACCAGTCCGATCGCAGTTGGGGCCCCGACGGCTGAAAAAACGATAATCAGGTAGCGCTCCAGAATGCCGATAGCGCGGCCAGCCTGGTCGGGGTTGAACGCGCGCCGCTGCCCCAAGCTGGCCGTCTGGTCCGTCGCGTTTGGATATAGGGCGCGCAGCGCGCCGGTCAGGAGATGGGGCAAGACGCACTGATTGGCGAGCGCGACAAGAATCACGACAAACGTGCCGACCGCAAGACGAGTCGGCAGTGTGGTGGTGTCGCCGGGTAAGCATGTGGGCCATCGTTCGGTCAGGTATGCCAACGTCACAGCGGTTGCCGATAAGGCTGCTGCAAGGAAGATGACCCGCACAACTGTGCGCACGGTTGTCGCATGCGTTGGCGTGCGGCGCGCCAGCCAGGCGTCTGCCAGCAGGAAGAGTGCGAAGATCACTAGCGCAATCGCCGCCGTCGCATTGCCATGAACGATAACGTACAGGCCAGAGATCCAGGCGGCGCCAACAAGGAATACTGGCCATAGCGGACGTGGCGCGAATAGCGCCCGGAGAGACAGGATTGCTGCGACCCAGAGCGCAACCCAAATCCAGTCCGCAGTCACCGATCCCACGCTCAGCCCCCTTCAAACTTTGCCGGACGGACAAGCGTTCTGCCTTGGTGGCTGTGCTTTAGGCCCTCGCGGCGCGCAGCAAAGCGCGCAAGTGAATGCACTGTCGCATTGCGCTTGCGCGTAACACGTCAGCATGGGCACGCCGAAGCAGTGTACTGATCGTGCCCTTGGACTTGTGTAGCGTTTCTGCAATGTCGGTAACAGGCATACCGTTCCAAAAAAGCGACATGGCTTCGATGCGTTTGCCATGGCTGGGTTTGGACAAATCAACGTCGATCAGCGCGCTCTGAAGGCGTGCGATATGGTTGAAGTCTTGAACCAGCCACCGCGCATTCAGTTTGGCGTGCCGCCGGCCGCCGTAGACACAGCACAGGCGCGACTGCGAGCGTTTAGCCGCGTTGATGGCGCGGCGGGCAGCGTGGTAGCAGGGCCCGTCAAGTCCCAATGTGGATGTTTCAGATAAGTCCCGAACGCGCGTGGAGATCGCTCCGACGCCGAAGCCAGCTCGAAAACCGTAGGGATGCAGGTCGAACAGGGCACGCCAAAAAATTTCAAGAGCCGCCCCCGGCCGCTGAACGAGAAACTGCAGTTCGTCACCTCGCACCAAGGCTGGCTGCGCGGCCTGTTGAACCGTAGCTTGCAGACGTTCGACCAAGGCGCGAAGGCTGTGTTGCAGTGCAGACCGGTGGTCGCTGTCGATAGACCGACTGTCGATTATGTCGATATTCACAGCAATGTACGATGGCGTTGGCATGGCATCCACGGTTTACGGTTTCGTCAAACGCTATCGAGTTCGACAATACCGTAAAATATGAGTAAGTTCTATAATTTCGTCAAACGAGCGTGCCGGCGCATGGCCTGCTGCGGCTTATGCTCCTGGTCGGCCTGTTTTTCGCGGACGGCCGCGGCGGCGCTTCTTTGCGGTTGGATCTTCGATGTCACGTGTTTGTGCCGGTTTCGGCGCGGAAAGTGGGACCGGGTTCAAAGCATGCGGGCCCATCTCTTCCAGCGTCGGCTTGTGCGGACCGCGCACGTTTTCGCCGTAGGCGCCAGACGAAACGCGCCGTGCTTTCTTGGTGCCTTCCGGTAGGTTCGCAGCCGGGCCGTACTTGCGCGCACCGGCGTATGCTCCGGCCCGGGCCTCGACGTCGGACTGACGGGCAAGCGGGTCATCCGCAATTGCCAGCTCGGTTTCCTGCAATCGCCGAAGCTCGTCACGCAGGCGCGCGGCCTCCTCGAATTCGAGATCCGCTGCGGCATCGCGCATGCGCCGTTCGAGATCCGCCATCACGGCCTTGAGATTGTGCCCGACAATGGGCTCGGCCGTGTTCTCGGCGGATGCGCCCTCGGCCAGTCCGGCGTCGACCGTGACGCGATCCCGCTCATAGACGCTTTCAAGCACGTCCTTGATGTTCGATTTGACCGTTTCCGGCGTGATCCCGTTTTCGGCATTGTAGGCGAGTTGTTTCTCACGCCGCCGGTTCGTCTCGGCAATGGCGCGGTCGAGAGAACCCGTCATCTGGTCGGCATAGAGGATCACACGGCCATCGGCATTCCGGGCCGCACGTCCGATGGTTTGGATGAGCGAAGTCTCAGAGCGTAGGAAACCTTCTTTGTCCGCATCCAGTATCGCGACGAGCCCGCACTCCGGAATGTCCAAACCTTCGCGCAGAAGGTTGATCCCGATCAGCACGTCGAAGGCGCCAAGTCGGAGGTCGCGAATGATTTCGATCCGCTCCAACGTATCGATATCGGAGTGCATATAGCGGACGCGAATGCCCTGCTCGTGCATGTACTCCGTCAGGTCTTCGGCCATACGCTTGGTGAGCGTCGTCACCAACGTGCGATAGCCGCGCGCTGCGACCTGCCGGACTTCATCGATCACGTCGTCGACCTGTTGCCCGGCCGGCCGGATAATGACTTCGGGGTCGGTCAGTCCCGTGGGGCGGATGACCTGCTCGACGAAGGTCCCACCGCTTTGCTCCAGTTCCCACCCACCCGGCGTCGCGGACACGTACACCGTTTGCGGGCGCATCACGTCCCACTCTTCGAACCGTAGCGGGCGGTTATCCATGCACGACGGTAGCCGGAACCCGTACTCCGCCAGCGTCGCCTTGCGCCGATAGTCGCCCCGGAACATGCCGCCGATCTGCGGCACGGTGACATGGCTTTCGTCCGTGAACACGAGTGCGTTGTCCGGCAAGTACTCAAACAGCGTTGGCGGCGGATCCCCCGGCCGGCGCCCGGTGAGATACCGCGAGTAGTTTTCAATGCCGGGGCACGAACCCGTCGCTTCCATCATCTCCAAATCAAACATCGTGCGTTGCTCAAGCCGCTGGGCCTCCAGCAGTTTGCCCGCATGATGCAATTCGTCCAGCCGCTGTTTGAGCTCGGTTTTGATCTGGTTCGTTGCTTGGTTCAGCGTCGGTTTCGGCGTGACGTAGTGCGAATTCGCGTAGACCTTCACCAATTGAAGGTCGCGCACCTTTTCCCCTGTTAGCGGATCGAATTCGACGATCGCCTCGATCTCATCGCCGAACATCGAGATTCGCCATGCGCGGTCTTCGTAGTGCGCGGGAAACAATTCGATCGTGTCGCCGCGCACCCTGAATGTGCCGCGCTGGAATGCTGCGTTGTTACGCTTGTATTGCAGCGCCACGAGATCAGCGAGCAACTGACGCTGCGAGATCTGGTCCCCAACCTGCAGCGCAAACGTCATCGCCGTATAGGTTTCGACCGATCCGATACCGTAGATGCAAGAGACCGACGCGACGATAATCACGTCGTCGCGTTCAAGCAGAGACCGGGTTGCAGCGTGGCGCATCCGGTCAATTTGCTCGTTAATGTTGGCTTCCTTCTCGATGTACGTGTCCGTGCGCGGAACATAGGCTTCGGGCTGGTAGTAATCGTAGTAGGACACAAAGTATTCGACAGCGTTATCGGGAAAGAAGCTCTTGAACTCGCCGTAGAGCTGCGCGGCGAGAGTCTTGTTGGGTGCCAGAATGAGGGCCGGCCGCTGTGTCTCGGAAATCACATGAGCCACAGTAAAGGTTTTGCCCGATCCGGTGACCCCGAGCAGAACTTGGTTGTGCTCGTTTTCAGTCACGCCGGCGACGAGTTCCTTGATGGCCTGCGGTTGGTCGCCTTTCGGAGAGAAGTCGGAAGCGAGCCGGAATGAGATGCCGCCTTCACTTTTACTCGGCCGTTCCGGCCGGTGCGGGCGAAACTCCGGCAGTGTTCCGGCTACGAGCGGATGGCTGGCGATCATCGGCTGACGGTTCAGGATGTCCTGCGCGGCATCGGATCTCTGATCGGGTTTGGCCAAGAGCGCTTCAAGGGCAGCCGTGATGCTCTCGTCTGGCTGGCGAGACAGTCCGCCGGCCATGCGAAGAGCTGGTAGCGGCGCAGATGTGTCAACGTCAGCATACTGTGACGGATCCGTCAGCACCGGCGGGCCGGAGGCCGAAACGAAAGCAGCTTGCGGCGCTTCACCAAATCCAGGTGTGCCAGCAGCGGTCTCGACCGGTGGTGGTGCGGGTTTCCCGGATTTGCCGCGTGACGCCCGAGGCTTTGGGGTAGCCAGCACCTTTGGAGTAGCCGGCACCGCGTCTTGGCCGCGCGCTGTCTTCAGCTTCACGGTCTTGGCGGGCGGCTTGCGTTTCGCAGGCGCCTGCGCGGGTTTGGCGCCAGCTGCACCAGTCGCGGATTTCGGCTTACGTGGCATGGTTATGATATGGCTGACGTGGCCGGCGGGATCAACGGGGCAGCCAGTTTTGCATTGTCTGCGCCGCAAATTGTCCACTGCGAGACATTACACCCGCGGAAACGTGAGGCTTTGCCGCCCTTTACATCCCAGCCGCGCTCTGCTGGATTGCCGGCAATGTCAGCTGGATTTCGCTGAAGGATTGCGCGCATGGTTCGGTTTCACGATCTTTGGTATGAGCATCCGATCAATAAATCGGTGCAAGCGCCGTGCGTCGCGCCGCACGACGGCACGTTTCATGGTTCGACCGCTAGCCGCGGCCTGCCGACATACGCGAACCAGTGCGCCATTCGCATGGGTGTGGCTCTCAAGAAGGCAGGTGCACCGCACTCCGCGTTCTCCGGCTGTTTGACATGCGGCGCACACCCCCCGGAAGAAATGCACTACATTCGGGCCCACGAAGTTGCCGAAGCACTGGCGGCAGCTTCGATCCCTGGCATCGGACCGCGTGAACGTCTCAGGGGTACGGAGCCGGCAGAGTTCTATCCAAAGCTCTTCGGGCGGACCGGTATTATCTATATAAAGGATTACTGGCACCGCTCGGTTGATACCCGCGGGCGTCCGAGTGGCGACCATATCGATGTGTGGAATGGGTATCGCTCATCAGCAAAGTGGTTGATGGAGTGGTTTTCGTGGCTCGGTTACTATTCCAATTATGCTGATGCGCGTGAAATCTGGTTCTGGCCAGTTGACTGATGGTTGTCGACGCGAGGTTCGCGTCGACGCGCCACATGGACGGGTAACGCGGGACCATGGTGATCCATCGCAGAGTTTGATCGGGATCGGCAGGTCACAGCATGGTCGAAGCACTCGCATTCGCGCTCACGGCCTACAGCGCATTCGCAGACTGGCCCTGGTGGTCCGCACTGATCTTTGGCGCGGCGGCCGGGTTGTGGACGACGCGGATCCGAACGCTCATCTGGTCACGCGACAGCGAAACGGTTCGGTTTCCGGCGGCGGGGCTGCAAGTCGTCGTTGGCGGCATGCTGCTGGGTGCAATTTTGTGCCTGATGGTGTATTTCGCAGCGCAGTCGATTGCGCAGCAGGCTTAACCTATGACCTGCAGGGCGTGATATCGAAGAGGAAGGCGCCATGTCGGAAGCACCCAATACAGTTCTCGCGTTGTGGTTAGTCGTGGGTGTGGCAACCGCGACCATACTTTATGCGATTTGGGCCGGCCGCGGTGTCGCCGTTCGCTATATTCTGGCGATGGTGTTCGCATGTGTGGGTGCCTTGGTCGCGACCTTGTTCATCAGCTCTGCCGTAGCGAGCTATGTCACGAGCAATATGACATTCGACAGCCCCGACGGCGTGGAGTTGATCCATGCGCTGGTTTGGCTGGGCGTCAACGGTGGCGCCTTGGTGCTCGGGTGGATTATCGGCTGGTTTCTGTCCGGGCCGATTGTGCGGCGTCGCAAGTCGATCTAGCTAAGGCTGGCATCGGCCGCGGAAAGGACTGCACGGCATGCTCAACTTGTTGATGGTGTGCACTGGCGGTGCGATCGGTGCCGGCGCGCGCTATATCGTGAATGTTGCGGCATTGCACTGGATGGGGCCGGGTTATCCGTGGGGTACGCTAACCGTGAATGTGGTTGGCTCGTTTCTCATGGGTTTGGCTGCGCATTGGATTGTAACGCAGTCGGGCCTTTCGGTCGCGGGACGCCTCTTTATCATGACGGGTATCTTTGGTGGTTTCACCACGTTTTCTGCGTACGCGCTCGATGTCGTCATGCTTGCAGAGCGCGGCGCCTGGTGGTCCGCAGTCGGCTACGCCATGGTATCGGTTATCGGTGCGATAAGTGCGCTGCTCTTGGGCATGGCACTGGCGCGGTCACTGAGCCCGTAACCAGCGGCTTGCAGAATGAGGATGGTATGACGACCGATCGTCTCGACACGATCACCGTTCCGCCAGGTGACGCCGGAATGCGGCTCGACCGCTGGTTCCGCGCGCGGTTCCCTCACGTCACGCAAGGTCATCTGCAAAAGATGCTTCGCTCCGGCCAGGTCCGTGTCGACGCGAAGCGCGCGCCAGCCAACACGCGCCTTGAAGCGGGCAACGAGATCCGGGTGCCGCGTCATGTCCGAACCCCGCAGTCCGACCAGGATCCGCGTCCGCGCGTCCAGGCGCCGCTTGGGATGTCGAAGGCGGACCGGGACACGATTGAGCGGATGATCCTGTTCGAAGATGGCGACATCCTGGTTTTGAACAAGCCGCAGGGTCTTGCGGTGCAGGGCGGTTCGGGCACGCGCAAACACATCGACGGCATGCTCGCCGGTATGACCGATCGTTTCGGCGACCGGCCGCGTCTGGTCCATCGCCTGGACCGCGACACCACGGGTGTGTTGCTGGTCGCAAAATCTCGCATCGTCGCGGCAGCGCTTGGCAAAGAGTTCCAGTCCCGGGCGGCAGCAAAAACGTATTGGGCGCTCGTCAAAGGCGTGCCGCGACCGTCGCAGGGCAAGGTGACGGCGGCGCTTGTGAAGGACAGTGGTCCCGACGGCGATCGGGTGCGCAAGGCCGAGCCTGGAGAACAGGCGAAGGCGATGCATGCGACAACGCACTACAATGTCCTCGACAACGCCGCGCAAAAGGCAGCGTGGGTTTCGCTGAAGCCGACAACCGGCCGCCAACATCAGCTGCGCGCCCATATGGCGATCCTCGGTCATCCCATCGTTGGCGACAACAAGTACGAGGGCGGGCTGGATCTTCCGGCGGAAAACATGTCATCGCGATTGCATCTTCATGCACGCCGTCTCAAGGTTCCTCATCCCTCAGCACGAGGCGTGATCGACGTGTCGGCGCCTGTCCCACCGCACATGATGGAAAGCATGCGCCTGCTCGGGTTCGATCCCAATCGATTTGACGATGATGACGAGGCCTAAATGTATTGGTGGCGAGAAGGATAGCCGTCACCAAACGGACGTTCAGGTTGCGCGCTCAAGGCACATGACATGAAACTCGCGATATTCGATTGTGACGGCACACTGGTCGACAGCCAGAACCTGATTGTCTCGGCAATGAACTCTGCATTTGCCGACGTGGATCGGGCTCCTTTGCCGCGGGATCGCGTGCTGTCGATTGTCGGTCTCTCGCTGCCACTTGCTATCGAGCATTTGTTGCCCGATGCGCCGCCGACGGAGATTGCAGCGATTACTGCAGGCTACAAATCGGCGTTTGCCGAACTCCGGGCCGACCCCGCCGCACATGAACCGCTGTACGAGGGAATACTAGACCTTCTGGGCTGGTTGCATGGTCACGACGAGACGCTGCTGGCAATCGCAACCGGCAAATCGCGCCGGGGCGTGGATCGCATCCTGCAGCGCTTTGATCTCGAAGGGCGCTTCGTTGCAATCTCCACGGCGGATGAGCATCCCTCGAAGCCGCATCCGTCGATGATTGAACATGCGATGACGACATCAGGTGTTGCGGCGGAGCATACGGTTATGATCGGCGACACCACGTTTGACGTGGCAATGGCGCGGGCGGCTGGTGTTGCGGCGATCGCGGTCGATTGGGGGTATCACCCGACCGAGCAGCTGTCAGGGGCCGGCGCTGATGTTATCGTTGGCTCAGCAGACGAACTGTCGCGCGAGTTGGCGCAACGTTGGCAGATGCCGGAGCGCGTATCATGAACAGTGATGACGACAAGTCCGGCGCAGGCAGCGGTGCGCCCGGAAACGCCGAGCCCGTCGCGCAATCCGCTGCCGGAGCCGCAAACGGTGGACAACCGGCTCGGATCCGGCGCTTTTATCATCAGGCCGGTGTTGCCGCGAGCGACGCCGGGTTTGTACTCCAACTCGATGGCCGAGCGGCCCGTACGCCAGGCAAGCACCCTCTTGCTGTTCCAACCGAGCAACTCGCGCAGGCCATTGCATCGGAGTGGGCCGCGCAGGGCAGTGATATCGTGCCTTCGGACATGCCGCTAACGCGCATCGCAAATACGGTGATCGACGGCGTCATCCCCAATGTCGCGGCCGTCCGCGCCGAAATCGTGAAATACGCAGGTAGCGATTTGATTTGTTATCGCGCGGAGTCGCCTGTCGCGTTAGTGCAGCGTCAGCAGGCGACGTGGGACCCGTTGCTGGCGTGGGCGCGCGATCATCTGAAGGCCGGTTTCATCACGACGGACGGGCTTATGCCGATCACGCAGTCGGATGGCGCATTATCTGCGGTGCGCCGCACGGTCGATGCCATCCCACCCATCGCAGTGGGCCCGGTGCAGATCATGACGTCGATGACCGGTTCAGCCGTCCTTGCACTGGCTGTTTACGCCGGCCGTCTGACCGCCGATGATGCTTGGTTTGCTGCGCACATCGACGAAGACTGGCAAATCAGCCAGTGGGGCGAAGATCACGAAGCCACCGTCCGCCGCGAAAAGCGCTGGCAGGAAATGAAGGCCGCCGCCAGCTTTGTTGCACTGAGCCGGACGTGATGTCGTTATTCTCGCTCACGGGCTGTTCCGGCCTACGGCCGGGCCGCATCGAGATGGCGTGTTCGCCATCTCGACATCTGAAATGCCCAACGCGGGAACACCCGCGTTGGGGTGGGGGCGGCGCGACGCGCCGGGCCGCGGTCGCGGCCTGAGTATCGTCCTCGCAGGATAGCCAGCGCTCGAGCCGCGAGCTTGCGAACAGCGCAAGTAAGAACGCGCTCAAGCAGCGAGCGCTTGTCGCGAGCGGTAGCGCAACGAAAGAACCGCGTGCGAACAGCGCAATCTAAAGACTCTTCTCGCTCACGGCTATTCCTCGCTTCGCTCGGACCCCATCG
>JBCDAH010000151.1:0-9700 GCA_039186015.1 Pseudomonadota bacterium | reverse complement strand
TCGAGCCGCTGATCATGCATAATGCGGCATTGCGCCAAACAAAAGCAGACATCGCAACGCCCCCAACAGACAATCGTGATGAGATTCGCGGTAACTCTCTCAATAGGAAGCAAAATTCCACACTGACTATTTGCGCCTCATCGACGTGAAATCAGTACCAACCTGCAGCCAAATCTCACATAACGTGCATATGTTCTTATATTGTTCCAGTGTCGCGGTTGAGACATCTTGGGATGTTTTGTACGTTAATTGCGTTCACCACACACGTCGTACTGCGCGCGGACTTTCCGCTGCGTACGCCGATGCGTTGTTTGTCAAAAAAAAGGAGGGTGAATTCCGTATGCGAAATCTCAAAACGTGGTTTGGCGCAGCCGCGCTGGCCGCTACCGCGTCGTTCTCGACGGCACCGGCAGCGGTGGCTGCAGACTGCGGATCTGCAGGCGAAGTCAAAATCGCGGAAATGACATGGCTCTCGGCTGGAACGCTCGCACATGTCGTCCAGACGATCCTGTCGAGCGGCTACGGCTGCGATGCTAAGACAGTCCCCGGTGATACAGTTCCGACTGCAACATCGATGCTGTCCAAGAACGATCCCCAAATCGCTCCTGAAATGTGGGTTTCAACCGCTGCGGCGATCTGGGACAAAATCCTTGCCAAAGGCAATGTCTACAAAGCCGGCGACATCTTCACCGATGGCGGACAAGAAGGCTGGTGGATCCCCGACTACGTTGCCAAGGCCAATCCTGAGCTGAAGTCGGTCACCGATTTGGAGAAGTATCCGGAGTTGTTCCAGGATGCGTCCAACCCAGGCAAGGGACGCCTTTACGGATGCCCGCCAGGCTGGGGCTGTGAGATTATCACCAACAACCTGTTCAAGGCGCTCAATCTTGGTGACAAGAATTGGGAACTGTTCTCGCCAGGTTCGGGTGCCAACTTGAAAGCCTCCATTGCACGCCTCGTCACGCGCAAAAAGCCTGTCGCAGCGTACTACTGGGGCCCGACGGCCGTCATCGGTCGCTACAATCTCGTGCGCCTCGACATGCCTGCGCATGATGCCGCAAAGTTCAAGTGTCTGACGGACAAGAACTGCGCCAATCCTGAGGTGACGGGTTGGGCGAAAGGCGAAGTCGCCGTAGCCGTCGTCAAGGAACTGCAGGAGAAGGCGCCGGATGTCGCTGAGTTCCTTGGCAAGCTCCAAGTCTCAAATGCGGACATGAATGCCGTGCTCGCATGGGCCGACGAGAACAAGGCCAACCCGGAAGATGCGGCAAAATACTTCCTCAAAAACTACGAGTCTGCCTGGACCAAATGGGTGCCTGCAGACGTCGCGAAAAAAGTCAAAGCCGCACTTTAGCGGTTCGACGCAAACCAATGGCGAGTTGGGGCCGACGTCCCCAGCTCGCCTTTTCGTATATGCATCCGTCCAGCCGCCTTACGCTTCTGATTAATTGCGCGACGATTGCGCCTTGACCCGGGAGCCGCCCAACGGAGACCAAAAAACATGGCAGGCAACTTTCCCGAACTGATCGATACACGCGCCCTTCGCATTGCGATCGATGAGGGGTTCAATTGGATTGTCGCGAACTTCGGCGAAACCCTAGAGCTGACGTTTCTACCCGTTGTCCGGCTCCTCGTCATAATCGAACAGTTTCTGCTATGGCTACCATGGTGGGTTGTGTTGCTATCCCTTGCCGGTCTCGCCTGGACCGCGTCACGCGATTGGCGCGCTACGGTCGCAACCGGTGTTCTCACGTTCCTGCTCGGCGTGCTCGGGCTTTGGGACCCTGCGATGGCAACTATCGCGCTCATGTTGACGGCAACGCTTCTCGCCGTTGTCATCGGCATACCAATCGGCGTTCTGATGTCGCGATCCAACAGGATGCAGGCGATTACGCTTCCGATCCTCGACATCATGCAGACGTTGCCGATCTTTGTTTACTTGATCCCCTTCGTGATGTTGTTCGGCCCTGGAAAGATTCCGGCGCTGTTGGCCACCATCGTCTTCGCGATCCCTCCGGTGATCCGCCTGACCGATCTCGGCATCCGGCAAGTGGACCGCGAGGTGATCGAGGCCGTGACGGCATTTGGCGCGACGCCAAGCCAACGCCTGTTCACCGCACAAATCCCGCTCGCCATGCCGACGATCATGGCCGGCATCAACCAGACGACCATGATGGCACTGTCGATGGTCGTGATCGCGTCCATGATCGGTGCCGGCGGCCTTGGCTACCAGGTGCTGCAAGGTATTCAACGGCTTGAGGTCAGCCGTGGTCTTCTGGCCGGACTTGGCATCGTATTCCTGGCCATCATTTTCGATCGCATCGCCCAAGCGTATGGCCGACGGATGCAAAATCACCTGAACACAGGGACCTGATTCAATGGCTTTTGATGCGAACGAACAACCGATCAAAATCCTCATCGAGAACGTCTACAAGATTTTCGGACGTGACCCGAAAGGTGCCCTGGAAAAGGTCCGGGGCGGCATCGGCAAGACCGAGTTATTGGAACAGACCGGCCACGTTGTCGGCATTTCCGACGTCTCAATCGACGTGCGCCAAGGCGAAACCTATGTGGTGATGGGCTTGTCCGGCTCTGGCAAATCAACGCTGATCCGGCATATCAATCGCCTCATTGAGCCGACATCCGGTCGTATCCTTGTCGATGGGGACGACATCCTTCAACTTTCCGAAGCGGCACTTCGAGAGTTCCGTCGGAAGAAGGTGTCGATGGTCTTCCAGCGGTTTGCTCTGCTGCCCCACAAGACGGTGCTCGAGAACACGATGTATGGGCTGCTGATCACGGGCGCCGACAAAAACACAGCGCGCGAGAAAGCAGCCGAGCAGATCGAGATTGTCGGCCTGTCCGGCTTTGAGAACTCCTACCCACGACAGCTCTCCGGCGGGATGCAGCAGCGTGTGGGGCTGGCCCGAGCGCTTGCTACGGATGCTGAAATCCTGCTCATGGACGAAGCCTTCAGCGCTCTGGATCCACTCATCCGCAGTGACATGCAGCTTCAGCTCAAAGAGTTGCAGGAGAAACTGCACAAGACGATCGTGTTCATTACGCACGATCTCGATGAGGCACTCCGCATTGGTGACCGGATCGCCATTCTCAAAGATGGAGAATTGCGCCAGGCGGGCACCGGTGAAGAGATCCTGTTGAACCCGGCGGACGACTATGTCGAACGCTTCGTCCGGGACGTCAATCGCGCCCGCGTCGTCACCATCGGCTCAATCGCGCAGCAGGTGGTTACGCTCGATCCGAAACAGGTCACACCGCAATCGGTTGCTGATCACACCGAGGATGACCAGCCGTTCGTCTTCGTTTCAGACGGCGAAGGCGGAGTGGCCGGCGCAGTATTTGCCGACCAGTACGAGGATGGGCAAGTCCAAGGTGACGACAGCCACGACATGACTCCGGTCGAAACCGTCACGGCTGACACGGTCATTGAAGATGCCTTGTCTGATATCGCGACTTGCGAGGGCCCGATCGCCGTTCTCGATGAAAGCGGTGAAGTCGTCGGTACCGTAACGCGCGAAAACGTTCTGGAAGCGCTGGCACGCCCGCCGGAAGCGGGAGACGACGCGCAGTCGGAGCCGGAAGATCGTCCGACATCGCCCCGTGCTCCCGACCAGCCCGAGCCGGCCGCAGCCAGCAACGGCTAACCTGTGCGTGTTGTTTATCGCTCACGGATGTTCCTCGCTGCGCTCGGGCCCACCGAGATGGCGTATTCGCCATCTCGACATGTGAAATGCCCAACGCGGGAACACCCGCGTTGGGGTGGGGGCGCCGGAACGCGGCGGGCCGCAGTCGCGGCCAGGGACCATCCGCGCAGGATAGCCAGCGCTCGAGCCGCGAGCCTGCGAGCGTGCGAACAGCGCACGTAAAGACCCTTCGCTCACGGGCTGTTCCGACTTGCGGTCGGGCCCTCCGCGAGGGCGGCGCAACGCGCCGGACCGCGTTCGCGGCCTCAAACAGTGCTCGACGGCTGGCCCGCGCTCAAGTAGCGAGCGCTTGTCGCGAGCGGTAGCGCACGTAAAGACTCTTCGCTCACGGCTGTTCCTCGCTTCACTCGGGCCTCCGCGAGGGCGGCGCAACGCGCCGGGCCGCCTTCGCGGCCTCAAACAGCGCTCGACGGCTGGCCTGCGCTCAAGTAGCGAGCGCTTGTCGCGAGCGGTAGCGCACGTAAAGACTCGCTCGAGCCGGCGAGCGTGCGAACAGCGCCAACTAAAACGCGTCAGTGCACGTGCCACGGTGCGGAGCTCGGGTTTCAGATCGCCAAGTATTGCTGGCGCAAGTCCTCATTATCGAGAACCTCCTGAGCCGTCCCGTCAAACACAACCGAGCCCATATCGAGAATGATTGCGCGGTCCGCAAGATGGAGCGCAGCGATCGCATTCTGCTCAACGATGATGGTCGTGATCCCAAGCTTCTTGATGCTTTCCAGGATCCGCTCAATCTCCTGGACAATAACCGGTGCCAAGCCTTCGTAGGGCTCATCCAGGAGCAGGAGTTTGATGTCCTTGGCCAGCGCGCGGGCAATCGCCAGCATCTGCTGCTCGCCGCCGGACATCGTCGTACCCTCTTGCTTGCGCCGCTCGCCAAGGCGGGGAAAGCTCTCGAAGATCCGCTCAAACGTCCATCCCGGCGAACCGGATACTGTTGCCAGCTGCAGGTTCTCCTCGACCGTCAATCCCGGAATAATGCGCCGATCCTCCGGCACCAGCGCCACGCCGAAGTTCGACGCCTGATAAGCCTTCATGGAATGCAGCGGCTTGTGATCCAGCCAGATTTCGCCATGGCGCAACTCAGGGTCGTCAAGCCGCGCAATCGTGCGCAACGTCGACGTCTTGCCCGCACCGTTGCGACCGAGTAAGGCAACAATCTCGCCTTCCCGCACGTCAAAGCTGACGCCTTGGACGATGTAGCTTTCGCCGTAGTACGAATGCAGTTCCCAGGCCGAAAAGAACGCCCGCTGACCGCCCTTTGCTTGTACCGGAGAGACGGCCGGGGCTTGTGCGCCACCAAAGTCCACACCAAGTGACTGGCGCTGTTCCGTTGCTGGATCGGTCATAGGTGCGCCCCTCCAAGATAAGCTTCCTGCACCTTCGGATCGCCCTTAATATTCTCCGGCTCGCCTTCGACGATTACGTGCCCTTGCGCCAACACCGAGATCCGATCAGCAAGTGAGAACACCACATGCATGTCGTGCTCAATCACGACCTTGGTCACGTTCCGCTCCGACCCGATGCGCCTCAAAAGTTCAATTGTGTTGTTGGTGTCTGCACGCGACATGCCGGCCGTCGGCTCATCCAACAGCAGCAGTTTCGGCCCCTGGACGAGACACATCGCAAGTTCCAAACGGCGCTTGTCACCACGGGACAAACTGCCGGCATGTTCCATCCGCTTCTCGTAGAGCCCGAGATCTTGAAGCGTATGCTCTGCCTGTTCTCTCACGTCGTTCTGTCCGTCCATGCGCGCCCAGAGTTTCATGTTGAATGAACCATCACGCGTCGCAAGCGCCGGCATCATGACGTTTTCGATCAGTGTGAGATCGGCAAAGATCTCTGGTGTCTGGAAAACGCGGGCCACACCCATTTGATTGATCTGGTGCGGCTTCCGCCCGAGCAGCGACTTGCCGGCAAACAGAACGGAGCCCGTATCCGGATCCAACCGCCCGACAAAACAGTTCAACAGCGTCGACTTGCCGGCACCGTTGGGACCGATGATGGCGTGAACACCACCTTCCTTTACCGTGAGGTTCACGTCATCCAACGCTTTCAAACCGCCAAACGATTTGTTCACGCCCGAGACTTCAAGAATGTTGGTCATGGTCTCCTGCCCTATTCAGCCGGTTGGGCGCGGCCTGAAACCGACGCAGCTTGATCAGACTGCTTTCCGCGGTTTGTCATACGCGTTATCAACCTGCCGATCCGGTTGGCACCCTCGATCAACCCACCTGGCAGGAAGATGACGATCAGCATAAACAAGATGCCGAGCGTCAAATGCCAACCTGAGCCGACAAAAAGCGAGGCGACGGAAACCACGGTTTCACGCAGCCCATCCGGAAGCATCCAGAACACCTCGTTGAGCTCGGACTTGTTGTAGGCAGAAAAGATGTTTTCGGCGTACTTGATAACACCCGCACCGAGAACCGGGCCAAGGAGCGTGCCGGTCCCTCCGAGGATCGTCATCAGAACGACTTCTCCTGACGCGGTCCACTGCATCCGCTCGGCCCCGGCCAGCGGATCTGTCACGGCCATCAAGGACCCAGCCAGACCAGCGTACATTCCGGAGATCACAAAAGCAGTGAGCACATACGGACGTGTATTATAACCCGTGTATGCCATCCTGTTCTGGTTGGACTTGATCGCCCGCAACTTCATGCCGAACGGCGATCGCGTGATACGCATTGCGACATAGAAGGCAATAATCAAAACCGCGGCGCAGAAGTAGAAACCGGCATACCCTGTCAAATCGATTCCAAAGAAGTTCGAAAGCAGCACGCCAGAATAGTTCGGGTCTCCCCCGAACGCGATATCAAGAAAGCGCGGATCTGAGTTCAGCACCCGCAGCCCGGTCTCACCGTTGGTAATCGGCGTCAAAACCGAATACGCCAGGTTGTAGGACATTTGCGCGAAGGCGAGCGTCAGAATTGAAAAGTAAATGCCGGAACGTCGAAGGCTAATAAACCCGACCGCCATCGCAAACAGGCCAGTCATAAACATTGCGAGCAGAATTGCGGGGAACGGACTCATGCCGAGGAGCTTAAACGACCATACGGCTGTGTAGGACCCAACCCCAAGAAACGCGGCGTGCCCGAACGAGAGATACCCGGTCAGCCCGAACAGAATGTTGAAACCTATGGCGAAGATCCCGAAAATCGCGAACTTCTGTAACAGATCGGGATAGGCCGCTCCGAACGGCCACAGAACGATTGGTCCAGCCAACACCATGGCCGAGAAGATCAGGAACAGGAGCAGGTCATTCCGCGGTGTCGCATCCATGGCTCAGTTCTCCATCACGCCCTTGCGCCCCATCAGCCCGCGCGGCCTCGCCAAAAGAACGACAACGGCGACGAGGTAGAGGATGATCTGGTCAATGCCCGGCAAGATCGATTTGACTTCATTCATCGACGCAAAGGACTGAAGAATCCCAAGCAGGAACCCAGCCAGAACGGCGCCCTCTAAAGATCCCATACCCCCGACGACGACAACGACGAACGAGAGCACCAGAAAGTCCATGCCGATATGATAGTCAGGAGGTAAGATCGGCGTGTACATCACCCCGGCGACACCGGCCACGACCGCCGCAAGACCGAACACGATCGTAAACCGCCGTTCGATATTGATTCCCAACAACCCGACCGTTTCACGATCTTGCATCCCGGCTCGCACGACCATGCCGAACGTTGTAAATTGCAGGAATGCAAAAACAGCTGCAATCACAAACCCCGCAAACGCCAAATACATGAGCCGCCACCACGGATAGACGAGGCCCTCTCCCAGGCTCAGCATCGCGCCGACATCCGCGCTGCCGGAAAAAGCGGCCGGCGCCTGTTGCGGGATCGGGTTCGCACCGAAGATCGCTTTAATGATCTCCTGCAAAACGATGGCCAGACCGAAAGTCACGAGAATCTGCTCTGCGTGCGGGCGTTTGTAAAAGTGCTTGATAAGCCCGCGCTCCATGATCACGCCAATCAGAAGCATGACCGGAATCGCAACAAGAATGGAAACCGGCACAGAGTAATCGATCAGGAAGCGCCCCCAGTCGCCCAAATAGGCTTCCGCATACGGCGTTCGAATCTCGACCGGCGTACCCCATGGCGTCGTTTTCGTGGGGTCTAACACAACTTTTTCGATACTGAAGAAACGGTTCAGCGTGACCGCAACGAACGCGCCGATCATGAACAGCGCACCGTGGGCGAAATTGACGACGCCAAGCGTTCCAAAAATCAGAGTCAGTCCGAGAGCGATCAGCGCATATGCGCCGCCCTTGTCGAGGCCATTCAGAAGCTGCAGCAGAAACGTATCCATCGATGCCGGACCCTAGTTTCGCAATCTTCAGGGCCGTCCGGATGTCGGTGCGGCACTGACGGATTGGCTTGGAGAACGACTGTGGGGCGCCGCTAGACGGCACCCCACGTGATATTCTTCACCAATTAGGCGCCGTCATTGCACTTGCCGAGGTCACCACCAAGCAACTCCGGCTTGTATTCGACCTTGGCACGCGGCGTCACTTCCACGATCTCCAGCAAGTCGAATTTCGACGACGGGTTGTCTTTACCCTTCACCACGAGAACGTCTTTGAAGCACTGGTGGTCTTCAGCACGATACTCGGTCGGACCGTTGCCCAGGCCGTCGAACTTGAAGCCTTCAAGCGCTGCAACAACGTCGCATGGGCGGAAGGAGCCCGCGCGCTCAACCGCGTCCGCATAGAGCAATGCTTGAACGTAGCAGGTGTGTGCAGCCTGTGACGGCGGGAAGCCGTACTCTTGGCCGAAGGACTTCACGAAGGCCTTCGAACCCGCGTCCGACAGAGACCAGTGCCAGTTCGTGGATCCGAAGATGCCCTTAACGTTCGCACCGGCACCCTGTGCCATGAGACGCGAGTACAACGGCACAACGATCACGAAGTCCTTCCCGTTGACCTGCTTGTCGCGAAGGCCGAACTGCACGGCCTGGGTCAGCGAGTTGACCATGTCCTTACCGTAGTGGTTCAGGACGAGCACGTCGGCACCGGACTGCAGAACCGGCGTGATGTATTGCGAGAAGTCACCAGCGCCGAGCGGCGTGCGAACGGCCTGGGCCGTCTTCCAGCCCAACTGCTCGGTGTACTTCTTGATCGAGCCTTCCTGACTCCAACCCCAGTTGTAGTCTGCGGTCAGGTGGTAGGCGACACGATCTGAGCCGTAGTTGTTCTTCAACACCGGAGCAAGCGCAGCGCCTGTCATTTCCGTATTAAAGAAGTGACGGAACCCATTGGCGCGCTTGTCTTTTCCGGTCGTGTCATTGGCGTGCGTCAAACCCGCCATAAAGATTACACCGGCTTCTTGGCAGAGCGACTGAACAGCAACGGCCACACCCGACGACGAACCGCCGGTGATCATGATCGCACCGTCCTTTTCGATCATCCGCTTGGCAGAGGCACGTGCTGCGTCAGACTTTGTCTGCGTGTCACCCGTTGTGAACGCGGCCTTCTTGCCGAGAATGCCTTTGCCCTTCAGCGCCTTTGACGAGAACGTGGTCAACATTCCGCCATCACCCTCGCCGTTGATATGCTTAACGGCAAGTTCGTAGGCGCGAAGCTCGTCTTTGCCTTCGTCGGCATAGGCACCGGTTTGCGGCACGTTGAAACCAAGAACCACTTCGGATTTTTTGCCCGGGTCGTTGGTGAAGGCCTGTGCCTGAGTGGTAAACATCATCGGTGCAACGCCACTGAAGGCAAACGTCGCTGCACCAGCACCCGTCTTCAGTACACTACGACGTGAAGCGGTCGCTTTGGTTGGATCGCTCAAAGTACCCTCCGGTATCCATAAGGCTTGATATGCGTTTCGTCCCTGTCCCGCCGGCACACACAAAGCTCGCCCGGCGTGAACTCTCCCATCGACTTTTTGTCAGCGTTGTGAATTTGTTGCCCACGACCCATTTTTAGGGATTAATCGACAGTAGAGAGCCAATCATCGGCGGGTCAATTGAAC
>JBCDAH010000150.1:0-9713 GCA_039186015.1 Pseudomonadota bacterium | reverse complement strand
GCCGAAGGCCGGAATAGCCCGTGAGCGATAAGAAACAAGCGCAGGCCAGCCGTCGAGCAAGGTTCCCAGGCCGCGACCGCGGCCCGCCGCGTTGCGGCGCGCCCGCGCAGGGCCTGGCCGTAGGTCAGAACAGCCCGTGAGCGATAAGAAACAAGCGCGGGCCAGCCGTCGAGCAAGGTTCCCAGGCCGCGACCGCGGCCCGCCGCGTTGCGGCGCGCCTGCGCAGGGCCCGAGCGAAGCGAGGAATAGCCCGTGAGCGGTATAGTGCGACACGCACTAAAGAATGGCGTGTCGGAATGGTTCCAGCTCAATCTGAAACGCGCTAGCGCTTGGCAACGGGAACCACGAGCGGAGTCGGGGCTTTCCGGGTCATCGCACGCACGTTTTCGATCCGGCGATAGGCTTCCGCAGGGTTGCTGTCTTGCGCAGCGAGTGCCTTTGCCTCTGTGTAGCGGCCCTGCAATGCGAGAACCAATGACAGGTTCTGGCGCATCCGCGGTGTCGCGTCAGGGCGGTGGGCAATGGTCTGAAGGAGACGTTCGGCATCTTGAACCCGCCCGCCGGCAGTGTAAGCCATCGCGAGATTGTTCGTGACGGATGCATTGGTCGGCTCAAGCTTGTGGGCGCGCTCAAGCACGCCAATTGCCTGGTCGTATTTGCCCAAACGAGCCAGGGCCGCTCCGCGAGCCGAGAGCGCTTTCGGGTCCGGTTTGGTTGGGTCATCCGCCTTGGCGAGAAGATGGCTGGCGAGCTTGGTCTGCCCAAGCGCGAGTGCAACGCGGCCGTACTCAGAGGCGACCTCTTTGGACCGCGGGTTTTTCGCGTGCGCAAAACGGAGGACGGCCAGCGCACGCTTCCTAAATCCACCGGCATTGAGATTACGCGCATAGGACAGCGCGACTTTTTCATCCGCTGGATTCTTCTGATACTTCTTGCCCCAGTAGGCAATGGCCGCCTGCAAGTCGTTCGGGTCGACAGGCTTCGGGCTCGCCTCGGATAGTTTCGGCAACGACAGGTCTGGGGCGAGGCTGCCGATCTGGGCGCAAGCGCCAGTCATAAGAGCCGATGTCAGGACAGCAAGCAGCCCAATCGTTTTGGGCTTCCGGGTGGCGCTCGCGTCGGCTGCGATCTGCATATTCTGTCAGCCTCTCTTCAACTAGAGAATCGTTTCCGATAAGAGTGATTGCCGCCAGTCAACAAACGCTTAACTTGTGCCCCAAATGGGGTTTTCCATGATGAAAACTCAGTAAACATTGCGCTTGCCGCGTTGTGTGCCAAGTCTGAACAACGAAGAGGATATGCCCGTGAAACTCCAAGGCCTCGACCTTGTGCTTGCGCCGGCGGACGCGACGACGCCTCCAGTGCCGATTACGTGCATTAGAGGGCCGGAGGATCTGGAGGCGCTCACGCTATCGGAGCGTCATCAGGCATGGATCACGGCAAATCGCTTCACCGGAAGTGCGTTCAGCACGTTGGCGCTGCCGGACGAAGCCGGGCGTTTCGAACGGGTGCTGTTTGGGCTGGCCAATGCCGAGGCCGTCGAGCCGGCCGGCCCGGCCGAACATCTCGTTGGCCGCCTGCCGTCCCTTCTCCCGGCCGGGACGTATGCGCTGGAGACGCCGAATGGAGATGCCGATGCTGCGGCGTTGGCCTGGACGCTGGGCGGCTACCGCTTCGACGCGTTCCGCACGCCACCGAAAGAGCGCCCGCGTCTTGTACTCAATGCCGGAGTGGATGCGCAGCGCGTCGAGGCCCTTGCCTCGTCCGTGTGGCTGGGGCGAGATCTGATCAATCGACCAGCAAACGATCTCGGCCCTGCGGATCTTGCGTCAGCCGTCCAAGCGATTGCTGACGAACATGGAGCTGAGATCAAGACCTGGCGCGGTGATGCCCCCACGTTCTCTGAGGCCTTCCCGTTGGTCGATGCGGTTGGCAGAGCAAGTCATCGCCCTGCGCACGTCGTCGAACTCGTGTGGGGAGATCCGGCCGCCCCGAAGGTCACATTGGTCGGTAAAGGAATCTGCTTCGACAGCGGCGGGCTCGACATCAAGCCGGCCGCCGGCATGCGGCTGATGAAGAAGGACATGGGTGGTGCAGCGGCCGCCATTGCCCTCGCACGCATGATCATGGCTCTGCGCGTGCCGCTCAGGCTGCGATTGATCATAACCGCGGCTGACAACGCGATCGCCGGCAACGCCTTTCGGCCCGGAGACATCATACGGTCGCGGAACGGCTTGACTGTCGAGATCGGCAACACGGACGCGGAGGGGCGGTTGGTGCTGGCCGACGGTTTGGCGCTCGCCGGCGATACGCCCTCCGATCTCGTCGTAACCTTTGCAACGCTGACCGGTGCGGCACGAGTCGCGCTAGGGCCGGATCTGCCGGCCTTTTTCTCGACCGATGACGCCTTTTCAGATCAGGTGCTGACGGCTGGAACCAGCTGCGGTGATCCGGTTTGGCGATTGCCGCTATGGCCGGGATACGACAGCGACGTCGACGGCAAGATCAGCGACTTGCGAAACGTGGGTGACAGCGGGCTAGGTGGCGCGATATTTGCGGCCCTCTTCTTGAAGCGCTTCGTACGTCAAGCTGCCCGCTTTGCGCATTTCGATCTTTACGCCTGGCGTGCAACTGCGCGCGCCCTAGGCCCCGCGGGCGGTGAAGTTCAGTGCGCGCGCGCTATGGCGGATGCATTGACGCAGTTCGCAGAAACACAGCAGAATCTGAACTAAAGCGAGTGCAGCTGTTATGGACAAGAAGCCGCTCGACTGGCGCCTGAATGCAGCCCGGCCGGATCTTGCCGATGCCCGGCTCGCCGGCCAGGTGGATGCAGAGGCGTTCGTTGATGGGCATAAGATGCGCGTCGTCGTCCCAATCGCACCGGTCATGCGTGCGCCGCGTGATGCAAGCGCGCGAGATACCGAAGCCCTGCTTGGCGAGATCGTTGTCCGCTTTGATGATCGGGACGGTTGGTCATGGGTGCAAATGGAGCGTGACGACTACGTCGGGTACTTGCGTTCAGACTCGCTGTGCGCCCAAGATGCTGTCCCGGCGCCAACACATGAGATCGCTGCTGCAACGACGTTGGCGTTCACCAGGGCCGATATCAAATCACCCGTCGCATATGCACCGCCGATGAACGCAAGAGTTGCTGTTGTCGGCAGTGTCGGCGAGCTGACCGAACTAGCGGACGGCTGTTTTGTTCCCACACGTCACCTCGCAACGCGCGACGCACCGGCGGACGATTTCGTTGCCGCTGCAGAGACATTCATTGGAACGCCGTATCTGTGGGGTGGATGCACGCGCGCTGGTATCGATTGCTCCGGCTTGGTTCAGATGGCGATGATAGCAGCCGGCCGTGCGTGTCCGCGTGACAGCGACATGCAGGAACAGTGCATTGGCAACCTTGTGCCTTCGCTTGGAGACGATCCGGCGCGCGATCGAAAACGCGGCGATCTCATATTCTGGCCGGGCCACGTCGCCGTGATGATTGACGAGACGCGCATCATTCATGCGAACGGCCACCATATGTCGACAACGATCGAACCGTTGCGCACAGCGATCGAACGCATTGGCGCGCGAGGCACGCATGTGTCGTCAATCCGCCGTGTGGCCGCGAACGCGTAGTGCTGGGCGCGCATCAATAGCCGAGCGATCGATCAACAACGTTATCGAGCGCCTGGCCGGCTTCGTGATGTGCAACCTGTTCCAGGAAGTACGCCACAATGCTCTCGGTCGTGCTCTCTGCGGCATTGTGCGGCGTGATCACGACGCGGGGATGCTGCCAAAGGGGACTATCACGATCGAGTGGTTCGGTTTCAAACACGTCAAGACTGGCGGCATAGAGCGACCGGTCGTCTAGCGCCTGCAGAATATCGGTTTCAACCTGGAGGCCGCCGCGGCCCGCATTGATGAGGACGGGCCCAGGTAGCCGGCGCGGGCGCCCCCTTTGTGAGAGCTGGGCAAGGAGACCGGCGTTGATGAGGCCTTTCGTGCTTGGCGTTAACGGCAGCAGCACGACCAGAATGTCCGTTTCGGCCAAAAAGTCAGCCAGTCCGTCTTGTCCGGCAAAGCAGCGTGCGCCCGAAATCTGCTTTGCTGTCCGGCTCCATGCGTTCACCTGAAATCCGACTGCACCAAGCGCCTGTACAGACGCCTGCCCCAGAACGCCTGCGCCCATCACACCGACCCGTACGGCCTGCGGTGCGGGCTCGGGCAGATGGTTCCAGATTGCGCGGCGTTGCTGGTCCGCATACTCCGTCATGCGGCGGCAATGCAGGAGTGCGTGCAATACGACATAGCCGGTCATGCGGGCTGTCAAATCGTGGTCGACGTAGCGTACGATCGGCACGTTCGGCAGCTCAGGGTCACGAAACAGATGATCGACCCCTGCGCCCACCGAAACGATCATTTGAAGATTGGCGTAGGCCTTAAGTTCTCCTGGAGGCGGCCCCCATGCCAGCGCATAGCGGATATCGGCGGCGTTCCCAACGTTCGGCCATAGGCGCACCTCTCTATCGGGCGCTCGCGCTTGTGTCGCCTTGGCGAAGTCTGGAGTTCGCGGGCTTTCACCGATGATCAGAAGCGCCATAGACGCAACTCCCTTGTTGATTGCAGCGGCGGTTATGTGCTCGGCCGGTTAAGTCGCCAGGAGATTCGCTGCGATCTGCCTCGCCATCGAAGCCATTACCGCGTGGGCTGGCCGGACTGGCTAGAGAAACAGGTCGAACACGGCAGAGTAACGCTGCAATGCGCCTTAATCTGCCACGATTTCCTTGTGGGTCGCTTCCAAGTTGAATGCGGCTGCAAACAGCGCACGTGTGTAGTCGGACTGTGGATGGTTAAAGATCTGCTCGGATGGGCCCTCTTCAACAATCTCTCCGGATCGCAGCACAATAAGATAGCTGGCAAGGGCCCGGACAACGCGCAGGTCATGAGAGATGAAAAGATACGAGAGTTTGCGCTCGCGCTGCAAGTGGCGCAGTAGGTCAACGATTTGTGCCTGAACGCTAACGTCAAGTGCGCTCGTGGGCTCATCCAGCATGATAAACTTTGGCTGCAACACAATCGCGCGCGCAATCGCAATGCGTTGGCGTTGACCGCCGGAGAACTCGTGCGGATACCTGTCCATCATATCAGGTTCCAGCCCGACATCCTCGAGCGCGCGCCCCACGCGCCCGCGCCGCTGATCGTAGGACAAGTCGCGGTTCTGAATGAGGAGGCCTTCCTCGATAATCTGGGCGACCGATAATCTGGGCGATAGCGCCCCGTAGGGATCCTGGAAAACGATCTGCATGTCACGCCGCAAGGCGCGCATTTGATAGGATGTGAAGCTCGAGATGTCGCGGCCCATGAAGACGACGCGGCCCTGCGAAGAAATCAGGCGCAGGATCGCAAGTCCCAGTGTTGTTTTCCCAGAGCCGCTTTCCCCGACGACAGCCAGCGTCTCGCCTTCGCGCAGTTTCAGTGAGACGCCATTCACGGCCTTAACGTGGTCTACCGTACGCCGCAGCAAGCCCGCGCGGATGGGAAACCAGATCTTGAGGTCGTCCGTCGTGACAATCTCGGAGCCGCTCGGGTTGAGAGCGGGCGGGTCGCCCTTAGGCTGGGCTGCAAGCAGATGGCGCGTGTAGGAATGCTCGGGCTGCGTGAAGATCTCGGCCGTCTGGCCCTCTTCAACCACGACGCCGTTCTGCATGACATAGACGCGCTCAGCCATTTTTCGGACAATGCCGAGATCATGTGTGATCAACAGCATCGCCATGCCGAACTCGCGCTGCAGTTCTTGCAGGAGTTCGAGGATCTGCGCCTGGATCGTAACATCCAGTGCCGTCGTCGGCTCATCAGCGATGAGAAGGTCCGGCTCATTCGCGAGCGCCATGGCGATCATCACGCGTTGACGTTTCCCGCCGGAGAGCTGATGCGGATACGATCCAAGGCGCTTTTCGGGCTCGCGAATGCCGACCCGGTTCAGAAGTTCAAGTGTCCGCTCACGGGCCTGGGTGCGAGTCATTCGGTGATGAACACGCAGGACTTCGCCGACCTGTCGTTCAATCGTGTGCAGTGGATTGAGCGATGTCATCGGTTCTTGGAAGATGACCGATATCTGGTCCCCCCGGACAGATCGCATGTCTTCCTCTCCAAGGGGCAGGACGTTGCGGCCTTCGAAGTAGATCTCGCCGGTGGGATGCGATGCAGCCGGATATGGCAGCAGTTTCAGGATCGACAAAGCCGAGACGGTCTTGCCGGATCCAGATTCGCCAACCAACGCAACGGTCTCTCCGCGGTTCACGGAAAAGCTGACCTTACGCACCGCGTGGTTGACCTCGCCCTGCGCGTGGAAGTCCACCGAAAGGTCCCTGACCTGGAGCAGGGTGTGCTGGGCTGCGGATTTCTGCATCATCGCCCTCAACGGAAAGTCTTACGCGGATCAAGTGCGTCGCGGACGGCTTCGCCGATAAACACAAGGATCGACAGCAGTCCGGCAATCGCGAAGAATGCTGACAGGCCTAGCCATGGCGCCTGCAGGTTCGATTTCCCCTGTTGCAGCAGCTCACCAAGAGATGGCGAACCAGGCGGCAGGCCCAAGCCGAGGAAGTCGAGCACGGTGAGTGACGCGATCGCGGCGGATAGGCGGAACGGCAGGAACGTCAGCGTTGCGACCATGGCGTTCGGCAGCAGGTGCTTGAACATGATGGTCCAGTTCGAAACGCCTAAGGCCCGGGCCGCAGTCACATATTCAAAGTTACGCCCTCGCAGGAATTCGGCGCGAACGACGCCGACGAAGGACACCCAATTGAACAACAAGAGGATCACAAGCAGCGTCCAGAAACTCGGGATCAACACGGCCGAAATGATGATCAGGACATAGAGCTCGGGCACGGATGACCAGATCTCGAGAATCCGCTGCAAGAACAGATCGACGCGGCCGCCGAAGTAGCCCTGGATCGCGCCGAGTGCCACGCCGATGACAGCGGACGCTGCAGTCAGCAACAGGCCGAACAGGATGGAAATGCGCAGGCCATAGAGCAGTCGGGCCATCACGTCACGCCCTTGGTCGTCGGTGCCAAGCCAGTTTGTGTTGCCCAGTGCCGAGTAGCGCGCGATCTGGTCCGGCGGTGCCTCGCACAGCGGTGCCCCGGACGCCCATGGTGGCGGCCCTGGAAAACCAAGGCACCGCCCCTCCGGGCCCTTTACGCGCGGATAATCTTTGTTGATGGCGCTGTAGGAATAGCGAATTGGCGGCCAGATCATCCAGCCGTTATTCTCGATCTCACTCTTGATGAACGGATCTTTGTAGTCCGTGACCGCCAGGAAGCCGCCGAATTTCTCTTCCGGATAGTCAAACAGCACCGGGGCCAGAACTTCTCCCTTATAGACAGCAATAATGGGTTTGTCGTTCGCGATGAACTCAGCGAAAATGCTGAGCAGAAAAATCACGACAAAAATCCAGAGGCTCCAATAGCCGCGCCGGTTGGCCTTGAAGTTCTCCCAACGGCGTCTGTTGATCGGTGTTAGTGTAAACCGCTCAACAAGCCAGTCACCGTATCTGCTTCTCAATGGTCGCGGCACGATTGCCGATCTTGGTCGGCTGGTCCGGGTGCGAGTCACGTCCAACGGCTAGACCT
Organism: Pseudomonadota bacterium; assembly: GCA_039186015.1. Taxonomy (GTDB): domain Bacteria; phylum Pseudomonadota; class Alphaproteobacteria; order Rhizobiales; family Hyphomicrobiaceae; genus JBCBWG01. Next base: position 2,085 of record JBCDAH010000150.1, on the reverse strand, counting down.
CCCGGCTCTCGAAGTCGATCCGCGGATCAACCAGCGTATAAATGAAATCAGTGACGAGATTCACGACCAAGCCGAGCAAAGAGAAAATGAACAGTGTCGCGAACACAACTGGATAGTCTCGGTTGATCACGCTTTCGAATCCGAGCAGCCCCAGTCCATCGAGCGAGAAAATCGTCTCGATCAGCAAACTGCCGGCAAAGAAGGCGGATATGAACGCTGCCGGGAAGCTGGCTATGATGAGCAGCATCGCGTTGCGGAAGACGTGGCCGTACAGAACCTCGCCCTCGCTCAGCCCTTTTGCACGGGCCGTCAGCACGTACTGCTTCCGAATCTCATCCAGGAATGAGTTCTTGGTGAGGAACGTGTTGATCGTGAAGGCCCCGAGAGCAAGGGAAATCAATGGTAATACAAGATGCCAGAAGTAATCGCCGACGCATCGCGCGGTCACCGCACACTGCCAAAACCCAAAATCCTTGAACTCTTCGGATTGCAGTCCTCGCAATGGAAACCACTGCACGAATGATCCACCGGCAAACAGAACCAACAGCAGAACGGCAATGAGAAAGCCAGGCACCGCATAACCGATGACAAGCACGCCTGAAGTCCATGTGTCAAAGGGAGTCCCGTCTCTCACGGCCTTTCGGATGCCAAGCGGTATGGACACCAGATAGATTAACATCGTCATCCAGAGCCCAAGAGAAATGGAGACCGGGAGTTTTTCCGCAATCAAATCCAGTACGGCGACGTCTCGAAAATAGCTGTTGCCGAAATCGAACCGCAGATAGTTCCACATCATGATGAAGAAGCGCTCATGTGCGGGCTTATCGAAGCCAAACTGGCGCTCCAGCTCTTTGATGAACTCCGGATCAAGGCCTTGGGCGCCGCGGTACCGCGATGTGACGTCATCAGCCGACGAGCCGACACCGCCGGGCTGTTGACTGCCACTCAGGCCGTCGCCCTGCGTTGCGCCTCCTATCCGGCTTGTCGCCGAAACATCAGACCCGGAGAGTTGCGCGATAATGCGCTCGATCGGGCCGCCAGGCGCGAACTGCACGATTGCGAAGCTGATCAGCATGATGCCGAACAGCGTTGGAAAGATTAAAAGTATGCGCTTGAGAAGGTAGGCTGCCATTTGGTCCATTCGATCCGTTTAGGGCGCGGTGCGCGCCGCGTATCGTTGCGCGGCTTAGCGCTTGCGCCAGGCATCCACGGCCCGAGAGCGTTCCGGGTCATACCACCACGTGTGCAAAATCCCGCGTTGAAAGGATGGCTGGATCTCTGGGCGCCCGAAACGGTCCCAATGCGCGACGTTGTATTCGCCCTTGTACCAATGCGAGACCCAATAGTGGCCGGCTCGGAGCACGCGGTCGAGTGCACGGGCGGCATTGGTCATGTCCCGTCTCGTCTTCGCTTCGATGACTTTGCTGATTAGGTCGTCAACCACAGGGTCTGAAATGCCGGCGAGGTTGAATGAGCCGTCGGTTTTTGCCGCTTGGCTGCCGAAGTAGGCCCGGAGCCCGGCGCCCGGCGTGGAACTCATGACAAACCTTTGCGTGGTTATATCGAAGTCAAAAGTTTTCATGCGACGCTCAAACTGTGCCGGATCGACTCGACGAATCGATGCGTCGATCCCGATTGCCTTTAGCGTTTCAACATATGGCTGAATAATGCGCTCGAACGACGGTGAAAAAATCAGAAACTCGACGTCGAGCTTGTCGCCGGTTGCATTTTGACGGACACCATTCACAGTGCGCCAACCCGCTAGATTGAGGAGGCGAACCGCCTGACGGAGCAATGACCTGTCGCGCTGTTCTCCGTTGGAGACGGGCGGCACATAAACGTCACTGAATACGGATATCGGCAGCTTTGCCCGAAACGGTTCGAGCAGCTTCAGTTCGCTTGGTGTCGGCGGGCCACTGGCGGCGAGCGGTGAATTTTGAAAATAGCCCGTAGTCCGTTTATACAACGAGTAAAAGATGTTCTTGTTCGTCCACTCGAAATTAAAGGCATAATCGAGCGCTCGGCGAACGCGAAGGTCGGCGAACTTTTTCTTTCTCGTGTTGATGAAAAAGCCCTGTGTGCCTG
>JBCDAH010000149.1:0-9713 GCA_039186015.1 Pseudomonadota bacterium | reverse complement strand
TTCGCTGCACCTGCTTTCGGGTCAACTTTTGAGCTGCGACACCGTCATACACCACACGACGCTGCAATCCGACCAACGCGTCCGTGCCGAACGCTGCGGCCGACACGTCGGCTTACGTACTTTCGGACGCGGCTTCACCTTTCGGGCGGACTTCCGAGATCGTGTACCGTACCACCCGAATGCGGGTGTTTTCCGCGATTTCCACCTCGATCTCCGCGTCGTCCTGCTTGACGCGATAGACTTTGCCAACAATCCCGCCAGCCGTAACAATTGTATCGCCACGCTTGATGTTTGCGACCATATCCCGATGCTGCTGCATGCGCTTTTGCTGCGGTCGGATCAGCAGGAAATAGAAGATCGCAAAAATGATCAGTAGCGGGACGAACGTAACGAAGAGATCGCCGCCTCCCGGACTGCCGGTCTGGGCATAGGCGGGTGATATGAACATGTCCGAAACCTTCCGGTGGGTCGCAGTTGGGGTCCGCGCACGATTCTCGTCATTTGGAGACTTCAGATCTGCCTAGCAACCATTAAGGCCGACACACCAGATCAAATGACAAGCGCCGGCGCGCAAGATCTGTGGCGCGGGACTATACGGCCAGGCATTCCAATTGCAACCAACATGCCACGTGCAACCAACACGCCATAGCACGGGCTTGAAGCCGCTCATTCACCGGAGCAACAACCACAGAACGCCGATCAAAGTCTCACGTGTCGCCGCAATTACTGCGCAACGGCCTTCAGCAAGCTGGGCAATACCGCTTTCAGGTGCTTGCCGGGACATGTCGTCGCGGCGTGGTCACTATGGCCCGTGATCTTAGCCGGTTGAATGCTGTATCGGCGTACGAGCCAAATCGTGAGTCTCGTGAGTGATGCAAGCTGTGCCGGAGAGGGTCGTTCGTTCTGAAAGTCGCCCTCCAGGACCACATGAATGCGGTTCGCCGGGTTGTAGTTCGTATTGGTATCTCCGGCATATCTGAGATCACGACCTTCGCCGATACGGCCGGACACCCCAATGTAGAAATGGTACGGTACATCGCCCCAAGCGGGCTTCGGGCTGCGCCTGATGCGCCCCTTGCGCATCGAAAAGCCCTGGAGCCCCCGTAGTTTGCGTTCCAGCGAGATCCCTCGCTGCTGGCGGACCCCAGTCATATGGATGACGATCTCACGCGGGACGTGCGGCTTCATGAGCTCTGTATTCGCCGGTTTTGCCCGCCAAGCGTCCCGCGAGACAATGTCCGGTGGACCCGCACCGGCCAAAGCAGACTCGGCAGTGCAAACGCCCAGCGTCAATGCGACAGCCCCGATCTTCGACGTCCATCCGACCATCGCCGTGCTCCAAAGCTATAGAGAACGCAGCCATCTCCAACCAGAAAGCCGGCTATCGCGCATGCTGTGACGCCAACGTATCCGGGCGATCAGCAGCCGTATTTGATGTAGGCGGTGTACTCTCCAGCGCTGCGCATGAAATCACGATCTTGCCATGCACCGGATTTGCCCTGCGGACCGATTACGGCGCAAAACCACCCGGGTTCAAAGTTTCCAATATTGTCGGTTAGGACGACATAGCCGCCAACACGCCCCGCACTTCGGCGAGCAGGCCCAGGACGACGCGAACACGTTGCAATCGCATACCAGCCGCAAGCTTGGGCAAGCTCAATGGTCCTGTCACGGGACACCTCAGCAGCGCTGACACGCACAGAACTCGCAGCTATCATGAGCACCCCGACGGCAACCAGTAAGCGTAACGACATAATCCATTCCTCCACAACGCCAGGCAATAAAAGCAATCGCAATCCAACACGCATGCCGCCCCAACGTGTCGACGTTGCGATATGAGGCGTGAACCCGAAATGAATTGTAAGTCTTGAGCTCAATGCGCGAGCAACAGCCGATCAAGCGGCCCGATCGTGACGGCGATCGCTTCGTCGGTTATAGCTTCCGCTCCCGCGTTCGTTTCACCGCATTGGAGCCGTACACACCGTGTCCGAGCAAGACGTCCTAGTGCGCATCGCAGCCGCCTTAGAGCGCCTGGCACCGCCGCCACCTTTACAGCCCGACTTCAGCGCCGTTGACGGCTTCATCTGGCAGTCGGACCCGGAGACATTTATCGCCGTTCCGGCCATCAACCGTGTGCCGCTGTTTTTGCTGAAGGGATTGGATAGAGCCGCGACCCAACTGCTGGAAAACACCCAGCGGTTCGCTGATGGTCTGCCCGCCAACAACGCCCTGCTGTGGGGGGCCCGCGGCATGGGCAAGTCGTCGCTCGTCAAGGCGGCCCACGCCGAGGTGGCGCGGACCCGGGACGCGTCTCTGCCCGGTCTCAAGCTGGTCGAGATTCATCGCGAGGACATCGACAGCCTGCCGCGCTGTATGACCTATCTCCGATCACAGGATGAGCGGTTCATTGTGTTCTGTGATGATCTGTCGTTCGATCGCGACGATACCAGCTACAAATCGCTCAAGGCCGTATTGGACGGCGGCCTGGAGGGCCGGCCCGCGAATGTGGTCTTCTATGCGACGTCAAACCGGCGACATCTCATGCCGCGTGACATGATGGAAAACGAGCGCTCAACGGCGATCAATCCTTCAGAAGCTGTCGAGGAGAAGGTTTCGCTATCCGACCGGTTTGGGCTGTGGCTCGGTTTTCATAATGGCACGCAGGACCAGTACCTCGACATGGTCCAGGGCTACGTCGCGCATTTTGGATTAGAGATCGCCGCTGACGAGTTGAAGCGGGACAGTCTGGAGTGGGCGACCACCCGCGGCGCAAGGTCCGGGCGGGTGGCCTGGCAGTACATTCAGGACCTTGCCGGACGCCTCGGCAAGACGTTGGAACTCGAGTGAGCGACTCTATAGCCGATCGACCAAATCTTAGGAACCGAGATGCGGACGTGGGTCGACCGGCTTGGCCCCGTCTCGCAACTCGAAATGTAGCATCGGTTGATCGGCAGCTCCGGACTTGCCGGCACGCCCGATCACCTGGCCGCGCCGCACCTTGTCGCCGCGCTTAACCAGCATCTCGCGGGCGTGGGCATAGGCCGAGACCCAACCGTTGTTGTGGCGGATCAAAACCAGATTGCCGTAGCCTTTGAGTTCGTCGCCGGCGTAGGCCACGACGCCTTCTCCGGCCGCGCGAATCTCAGTGCCCATCGGGACAGAGATGTCGATCCCATCGTTGTGCGACCCATCTTTGCGTGGACCAAATGCTGAGATAATGCGCCCGCGAACCGGCCAACGGAACTTCGCGCCGCTGTCGGATGACGATGGCCGCCGGACAGTTGGATCATCACGCGAAATCGACGCCCGCTTGGGTGCTTCGCGAGATGGGCGCTCCCGATTGATGACCCTCGCGCCATATGATGGCGGCGACAGCGTCGGGCCGTTCGGTTCCCGCTCGGGCTCACGCAACGGGTCAGGTGAAACATCCCGGCGTGCTGTTCGATAGCGGCGATCAGACGGCTCGACACGGTTGCGGTCTGCGGGTGGAGTGAGACGCAGCTTGGTGCCGGGCATCAGACGACGAGCATTCGAGATGTCGTTCCAGGACCTCAGGCTCGCGACCGACAAGTTCGTACGCCGCGCGATACTGTAGAGGCTGTCTCCGGGTTGAACCGTATAGGTCGAGTCGTCGTCGATCGGATCAGATGTGCGTGGCTCATAGGTCCGCGGGTTACGCTCGACAACGCGCCGTTCGACGACGCGCCGTGCGGTCCGCCCTGGCAGCACGAGCTGTTGGCCCGGCCGGATGATGTTGGTCGAAAGGCCATTGGCGCGCTTGAGTTCGACCACCGTCACATTGTGCCGCCGTGCCAGGCTGTAAAGCGTATCACCCTGAGAGACGGTGATGCTGCCGCGATCCTCATCGTCATAAGAGGACGGTGCGGCATCAGCCGTTCGGTAAGACTTGCGGGTGTCTCGACGCGATCGCGCAGATGAAGAGTCGTCATTATACGACTTGCGCGCATCGCTGCGAGACCGCACCGATGGATAGTCGTCGTAGGACGATCGCGACGACTCCGTCGGCCGGTATGGCCTGCGGGTATCTCTGCGCGAGCGCACAGACGGATAGTCGTCATCATACGAAGACGACGGCGCAGCGTCCGCCGCCCGATATGTCTTGCGGTTTTCGCTGCGCGAGCGCACCGAATATCGATCGTCAACGCGCCGTGTCGTTGGCACACGGCCCAGCGGCGCGCGGTTCACACCGGTATCGTATCGCGGCGCTGAACGCGGCTCAAAACTATGTTCTGTGGTCGTAATTGGGGGGGTGTCAGACAGGTGCGACTCTGAATAGCCGCTGTTCGTGACCGGTGGTCGACCGTTGTCCGTTGCACCAAGAAGCGAGCTGTCGAAACGCGTCACATCGGCGCTGCATCCGATAAGGATGATCGCCACCGCGCCCAAGCCAAGCAGCGGCACCACTCTGCCAGGACGGCTAAGCAGACTATGCATACTTATACTCACTTTGCACCTCTCAACGCCACCTACCATTATTGATGTTTAGGTAAACACACGCTTAACGCGGCGGCGCGAATATGGTTCACGTCAGCAAAACCCGGACAAAAATCCAGGCAGAGCGGGACTTGGGAGACACCGGTGTGAAACAGACTCACGTGTGTGGCGAATAAGCCGCGATTGCGCGCGGGGCACGGCCAACTTTTGTCAAACTCATGACAAGTCGGTCGGGAAGCCGGGAACTCCGGATATCAACCGGCACAAACACGCAAAACGGCACCTGCTGCTGCCGACAGGCCATGTTGGGTTCAGCTGGAGCGGTCCAACGATCCGGCATGACCGCCCGAGACGGAACGGGCTCTAAAACTTGGCGGACAATTGATCCTGCATCTCGCGATGCGTCAGGTTGAGGTACAGCGGCGTGACCGAGACGTAGCCATTATAAACGGCCCAGAGGTCGGTCCCCTCCGGTGGCGTTGAGCGTTTGCGCTGGAAGGCCAACCAGTAATACGGCGTGCCCCAGGTATCGTGGCGCTCGTCGATTTCCAGGAGATCAGCATCACGCCGGCCCTGTCGTGTTACTTGAACGCCCTTGACCTCGTGCGGCTCGTACGGCGGGAAGTTCACATTCATGAGCACGCCTTCGGGCCAATCCTCCGCGATGAGTTTGCGGACAACATCTGGCGCGAACTTTTCCGCCGTGTCCCAGTGCAGCTTGCGCCCGGCCGGCCCGCCGAAGGCCTGGCTGAGAGCAATCGAGCGGATGCCGATTAAGGTCCCTTCGAACGCCGCGGCGATTGTGCCGGAGTAGGTCACGTCCTCGGCAATGTTCTGGCCGCGGTTCACCCCCGACAAAACAAGATCGGGCAGATGATCTTTTAAGATATGGCGCGCCGCCATAATGACGCAGTCTGTCGGCGTCCCACGTACAGCATAGGTGCACTCATCGATCTGGTTCATGCGCATCGGTTCACGGAGCGATAGCGAATGCCCGGCACCCGAGTGGTTCGATTGCGGCGCGACCACCCAGATATCGTCCGAGAGCTGCCCGGCGATCCGGATGAGAGACTGTAAGCCCTCGGCATCAATCCCATCGTCGTTTGTCACCAGGATACGCATGCAAAGCCCTTCTGATTTGCTTCAGGCCACCAACCGTAGGATCATCGCGCGGTGCTATTCTGCGGGTGCGATCCGGGTGACCCCACCCATGTATGGCAAGAGCGCGTCCGGGATCACCACCGACCCGTCGGACTGCTGACACGTTTCCAATACGGCTACCATCGCCCGGCCGACCGCCAGACCGGACCCATTCAATGTATGGACGTAGCGAAGATCCTTCTCGCCGGCCACACGATAGCGTGCCCGCATGCGCCGACCCTGGAAGTCGCCGCAGACCGAGCAGCTCGAAATCTCCCGATACGCCTTTTGGCCTGGAAGCCAGACTTCCAAATCATACGTCTTGCGCGCCGAAAAGCCCATGTCACCGGATGACAGCAGCATCACGCGGTATGCAAGCCCCAGGCGTTTCAGGACCTCTTCCGCACAAGCCGTCATCCGCTCATGCTCGTCGACAGACTGCTGCTCGGTCGTCACCGACACCAGCTCAACCTTCGAAAACTGATGCTGGCGGATCATGCCGCGTACGTCGCGCCCGGCCGAACCGGCCTCAGAACGAAAGCACGGCGTCCAGGCCGTAAAGCGCAATGGCAAATCCCCGCCATCGACGATTTGTTCCCGCACGAGGTTTGTCAGCGGCACTTCAGATGTCGGAATCAGCCAAAAATTGTCGTCGGTATGAAACTGATCCTCGCGGAACTTTGGCAGCTGCGCCGTCCCAAACAGCGCCTGATCACGCACGAGGTACGGTGGCACGACCTCGGTGTACCCAAATTCACTGGTGTGCAAGTCGAGCATGAATTGCGCCAAGGCCCGCTCGAGCCGTGCCAACTGCCCCTTCAGAACGACGAACCGCGCGCCCGACATGCGTGCTGCCGCCTCGAAATCCATCAGGCCTAACGCCTCGCCAAGATCGAAGTGTTCCTTGGCATCAAACGCAAACTCTACGGGCGTACCGACACGACGCACTTCGACGTTGGCCGCCTCATCCGCACCCTCGGGCACATCCTCGAACGGCAGATTCGGCAAACTTGCCAACACACCTTCCAATTCCGCATCGAGCTTGCGCTCTTCGTCCTCTCCGCTCTGGATGAACGACTTCAACTCCGCGACTTCGGCTTTGAGTGCGTCAGCGGTTGCGGTGTCCTTTGCCGCCATCGCCTTACCGATCTCCTTGGATGCGGCGTTACGGCGAGCCTGTGCATCCTGCAGCTTGGTCAGATGCTGGCGACGGCGATCGTCGATTGCGACAATTTCAGCAGCCTTTGCGGCAAGGCCGCGCTTCGCCAGCCCCGCGTCGAACGCATCCGGCTGCTCTCGGATCATTTTGATATCGAACACGTCTGCCTCATGTGCCGCAGTCGAAGAAGATCATGGCTGGCTCTATAGGCGCTTGCGACCAACACGGTCCAGTGGCCGATAACAGCTTTCGTGGAGATCCATGATGAAGCGCGCAGCTCAGTTGCGATCCCGCCGTACATGGAGGGCGTTCAGCACCCCACAGACAGCTTACGCGGCGATGCCTTAAAGCTCAGGCTCGTCATCCGCCTCTTCCGCCAGCCGCTTCTTCTCGAAGTACGCAACGGCGAGGATCGAGAGTTCGTACAGCCCGATGGTTGGCAGCGCCATGGCAATTTGGCTGATCGGGTCAGGCGGGGTGAGGATGGCCGCAGCAACGAATGTTCCCAGAATCGCCCAGCGCCGTTTTTCTCGCAGCGTATTCGCGGTCACCATACCGGCCCGCGCAAGCAACGTCAGAACGACCGGCAATTGGAAGCAGATTCCAAAGCCGATAATCAGCGTCATGATCAGCGACAAATACTCGGAGACTTTGGCCTCGAGCGTAATCGTCACGTTGCCGGTCGGCTGCTCCATGGACAGAAAGAAGCTCATCGCCAGCGGCATGACGAGGAAGTAGACAACAGCCGCACCAATCACGAAAAGCACAGGCGTTGCAATGAGATACGGAAAGAATGCGCTTCGCTCGTTCCGATAAAGACCAGGCGCAACGAACTTGTAGACCTGGATCGCAATCATGGGGAACGCCAGGAACGTCGCACCAAACAAGGCCAGCTTGATTTGTGTAAAGAAGAACTCATGCGGCGCCGTATAGATCATGCGGATCGGCGCATCGGTTCCGCGAGCCAACTGATACGGCCAGATCAGGATGTTGTAGATTTCCTGGGCGAATCCGAAGCACAGCACAAAGCCGATGGCGATCGCAATCAACGCGTAAATCAGCCGCGTGCGTAGCTCAACGAGGTGCTCCATCAGCGGAGCCTTGGAGGCCTCGATTTCGTCGTGCCCGGGTCGCTGATCCGTGTCCACACTCACGATGCGGTTGCCTCACTCGCCTTGGACTGAGCTGCCGGACGTGGCGCCTCGTCACTCGGCACATCGTCAGCGCCGGAGCCGGAACCGTTCGTGCTTGACTTGTGCACGTCAGATCCGTTGACGAGCCTGTCGTCACCGGTCTCGCTTGGCGCCTCGTCTCTGCTCGGATGAGGTTCAAGACTTGGTTCAGGTGCAGCAATGCCCGGTTCTGGTTCAGGCTGTTTCGCCCGTGTAGCCGCCGCTGCGGCCGCCGCAGCAGCCGGCGACGTCGGCTCGTCATCCTTGAGCCAGTCCAGCTCATCGATCGAGAAGTTTGAGGTTTCCGCCGCCGAGGACACCTCCCCTACCGCCTTCTCGGCGTCGGACTTGAGGCCGGAGAACTCCTTGCGGACCTCATCGAACTCGCTGTCCTGGATGGCCTCGTCGAACTGTGCACGAAACTCATTGGCTTGCCGCCGGATCATGCTGACATAGCGCCCGATGGTTTTCGCAAGCGCCGGCAGCTCCTTTGGTCCGACAACCAAAAGAGCGACGACGCCAACCGTAAGAAGTTCGGCCCAGCCGATATCAAGCATGTATGAGCGACCTCAGTCAGCCGCGCTCAGACCCGTTCGCAACACGCGTCATGTGCGTAGGTCAGAAAAAGACGGCAACAAACGCGAAGGCAGCACGATCTTAGTTCCGGAGCGGCCAAGCTTCGGTAGACCGCACCACATAGGTCGGAAGCGCTTAACTTGCCTTTGAACTCTCTTCTGACTTTGCCGATGCGTTGTCGATCACTTTTGCATCGCTACCGGACTTATCGGCGACCTCATCGTCCGACATGCCCTTCTTGAAGCTCTTAATTCCTTTGGCGACGTCGCCCATCACCTCGGAAATCTTGCCGCGCCCGAAAAGCAACACGACGATGACCAAGACGATCAGCCAGTGCCAGATACTTGTCGCACCCATTGCGATCGTATCTCCCTTGTTTGGATTCAACAGCGTTGACGCTTTTTTGTATCTATCGCAGATCGGGGCGATCGCCACAAGGCAACGCCAAACCGCCCTTAGATCATTTCCGCCATAGGCGGAAGCGCTTGGCCGGCCCACACTCCTGCCCAGCGAAAAATAACGTTAAGCCTGAATTGCGGCATCTTGACTTCTCGGCGCCCCCTCCTGGCGCAATCCGGGTATTTCGCTTCCGTTCCCCGGAAAGACCAGCACACCCGCACGATCCACCGTGACCGTCACGTCGGTCCCGACTGGCAATGCATCGCGTTCTCGCACTACAGAGCGCACGGGACGTTCGAGGTCCTGCACGGCAATTTCAAGGATCGCGAGATCACCCTGAAAGCGCGTGCGCAGTATCCGCCCGGAAACGCCGTCTCCCGGCGTTGTAAAGCGAACGGCACGATGGCGAATACACAGGACGGCGTCCGAGCCATTGCCGATACCGGCAGCGTCAAACCGCCCCAGGGGCGTATCGACCGAGCCGCCGCGTACGCACACCGGCAACTCGTTAATCTCAGAGAACAAACGCGCAACAAACAAATCTGCCGGCTTGTGATAGAGTTGTTCCGCCGCGCCGACCTGAACCATTTGCCCCGACTCCATGACAGCGATGCGATCCCCCAAGCGCATCGCCTCAGACGGTGAGTGCGTAACTAACACAGCGGTCGCGCGCGTCTCCTTCAGCAACGCGAGCGTCTGTTCCTGCATTTCATCGCGCAGTTGCACGTCAAGGCCGGAAAACGGCTCATCCATGAGCAACACGGACGGCCGCGGTGCAATGGCACGGGCCAGGGCAACGCGCTGCTGCTGTC
>JBCDAH010000148.1:0-9800 GCA_039186015.1 Pseudomonadota bacterium | reverse complement strand
CATCGCTATCCGCGGCAGCGATCGTCACCCGGATGGGCCGAGACGCTTCAAGCGGCTCGGTCGAGCGCCAAGGGCGCAAGATAGAGCGCGACCCGACCGCTGGGAGGGGCCGCCCAGGAAACACAAACGGCGATCAGACTTACGAGAGCAGATCAACAAGACGCGTTCGCAATGAGCAGGAAGAGACAAGGCCATCTCAATCAGCGGCCGAAGGATTGCTATTTGACCGAAACGTGGAGATTCCGGACATCCGACCGACTGCATTAGTCGTCGCCGGCTCGGCTTTTTGAGGATGCAGCAACGCCTCCTAAAGGCGACATTGGATGTCTCATCCACGCTCGCGTGAAGCGAGCGACGACTTGAGTGCGCGTTGAACGGAGGGGGTTATGGGTTTCAATCCGCGCTCGCGTGATGCGAGCGACTGGTGCGTAAACGAGATTAATTTTGCGCCGGTGGGGTTTAAATCCGCGCTCGCGGGATGCGAGCGACCACCTGAGTTCATCACCCTAGACGACTGGTTGGAAGTTTCAATCCGCGCTCGCGTGAAGCGAGCGACGGCCCAATTCAGAGCGCATCACGGAATGTGATTGATGTTTCAATCCGCGCTCGCGTGAAGCGAGCGACGAGGGTTGGTGACGTTAGGTTGGTCGCAAAGCGAGGTTTCAATCCGCGCTCGCGTGAAGCGAGCGACCCCTGGCTTTTAACACGATGTCAAAGAACGACAAATCAGAGTTCGCGCGCGAACCTGTGGTCGGACGTCACGCGATGTACCAGACGGTTCGGCTTCTCGATCTTAAACCACCGATATCACAGAAAAAAAACGGCCGCGAACCTCACGGCGATTCGGTGGACGTTTCTGGTTCGCGGTCAAGGTCAGAATATCAGTGGGCCATCGAGATCGAGGGCAGGCTTGGCACCGACATGCTCGACACGTGGCTTCCAATTGGCACCGAGATGGTAGAAGCGCAGGCTGTCGGTTTCCGGATCAATCTCCTTGACGAGACGATCGCGCAGCTTAACCCATCGCGCGGGATCGACCTCGCATTCGAATACGGAGTACTGGACGCGCTGTCCAAAGTCGCGACACGCGCGTGCGACGCGGCGCAGCCGGCGCTTGCCGCCATCGGTTTCGGTACTCACATCGTATGTGATCAAAACCATCATTGCCGGTACCTATTTCCAAACGAACGGCGGATAGCCGTCGAGATCGCCGCGCAAGTGGCGCGCCAGGAGTTGTGCCTGGACGTGCCAGGACAGACCGACTGTCACCTTCTCTTCGATGAACGGATGCGTCAGTTCCTCGCGCTTGCGCTCCTGGTAGGCGACCAGCACTGTCTTGCGGCCGTCATCGGTCAGCAGTACGGCGCCGTTCTCAAATTCGCGGAAATCCTTGGCCCCAAGCTGCCGGCGATTTATTAAGGAGAGAACGAGGCGGTCGGCGAAGAATGGGCGGAATTCCTCCATGATGTCGAGCGCAAGCGAGGACCGTCCCGGTCGGTCACGATGCAGGAATCCGACGGCGGGATCAAGGCCAACACATTCCAGAGCCGAGCGCACGTCATGGGCAAGCAGTGTGTAGACGAAGGAGAGGACAGCGTTGACTCGATCGAGCGGCGGGCGCCGCGAACGGCCTTGAAACTTGAACACGTCTTTGTCGGAGCGGATTAGATTGTCAAATACGGCGAAATAGACGTGGCCGGCTTCGCCCTCGAGGCCGCGTAGCTCGTCGGTGAGAATGCTGCGGTTCGCCGTCTTTCGCGCAATCGCGGTCAGCCGGTCCGCGGACGTCTCCAAGCGTGCCCTGACAGTGGCATCCATGCTCGCACCGTGATCGCGCAAGGCCCGGCGCAAAACGGTGCGTTTGTTGATCGTCTTTCCGGCTATGAACGAGCGAACAAGCATCGCCGTTGCAGTTTCGTCGTCGGCGCGGCGATACTGTTCGCGGCGCAACAGAACGTTGCCGGATTGCGGGCCAACGACGCGGGCAAGAAAGCGGCCGTTCTCGCTCAAGAACGACATTCCGATATCGTTTTCAGCACAGTGGCCCATCAGTTGCGGGCTCATGAGGACGCGCCCGAAACCGATAATACCGCCGATGGTGTGGACCGGCACGCGGCCAATCTCCTGACCTTCGCTGGAGACGACGACGTTCTCGCCGTCCTTCGAGAGCCACGCACCGTCAGTCGTGATATAAAGCGTGTTGAGGTGGCGCTTCATGAGGTTTCCCCGGGTGCGTCCGTATCATCGGCAATGCGGCGCGCGAGCCAACGGGAGACGTTGGCATCGCGTTGCAACCGCTTCGGGCGGCATAGCTCGGCAAGTGAGCAGGCCGAGCAGCGGCTGCGCTGGTAGACTGGTTTCGGCGTCGTACCGGCGGCGATGAGGGCGCGTGCCTCGGTTGCAACCGTGGCGGTGAGGGCGCGCAGTTCCTCATCGAAGGTGACGGCCATGCGCCGGCGTGTCTTGCCGTAGAACAGCGCGCCTTCAGCAATCGTCCTTTGGAACATTTCTTCAAGACAGATCGCCTGCGCGCAAAGCTGCACTTCATCGGCACGATGCGCCTTGGGTTTACCGCGCTTGTATTCGACTGGAAACGGTTGCCAGCCAACACCGTCGTCGCTGTGGTGCAACTCGACGAGATCGGCAATGCCGGCAACGCCGAGCCGTGCAGACGCAAGCGGCATCGCGGTCACCACATGCACACCGCGTCGCACTTCGTGGCCCGCAGCTGAGGTTGTCTCATGCATGAGACGGCCTTCCGCTGTGAACTGGTTTTCCGCCCACGCCTGCTCGACATGGATGAGCGCGCACTGGCGCGGGCAGAACAGGTGGTGCTGCAAGGCGGATAGCGCGATGGGTTCAACTTCCGGCTTGAGCACAGTGTCGTTGCCGACGTCCATGTCAAAACTTCTCAATCACTTCGACCTCGTCAGGAATGGCGGCCTTGTCGATGGAGATCCGCTCGCGATAGTCCTCAAAACTGCGCGCCGGGCCGGCGCCGTTGAGGCCTGCAACCTTGACGGATTCGAACAGCTTGTGGGCCGGCGCGGTGCCGAGTTTGTCGCGATGCTTGAAAACGAACAGCTTGCGCGGCGCCATTTCGCCGCGAGCGGCCGAGCGGTCGTGCTCCAGCATGTTTTCGAGCGCCCGCCAGAACAGTTCGAGATCGTCTTCGGAAAAACCGGTGCGCTCAGCCAGGTTCGCCGATATGAAGCCGTGCGCACGGTAGAGCGCGTAGGGCACGATGTGCTTACGGCCCATGGTTCGCTCCTTATCGAGATCGCGCTCATTGGTGACGGATGAACGCGTGATCGAAATCTCCTGTGGCACGATCGGATCGATCGACTCGGCAAACGCCAGCTGAATCGGACCGCGAACCTGTCCGCAGCTAACCTCCGTGGTCATGACCGCGCCGAACGCACGGATGTCGTAGAATTGGCGACACATCCAGGCGGTCAGCGCGTGCGCCTTTTCCTCTTCCCTGGGCAGTTTTTTGGCAACAGGCGTGATTTCCAGGGCCTCGTAAGCTTTGCCGTGCTGTCGGTTGAGTACCGAGCCGTCCTGCATGTAGATCGCATGTGGCGGCTGGTTGGCCTTCGTCATGTCGACGAAGTTGCGGATCTTGCGCTTGAGGCAGACATCTGTCACGAGGCCCTGATTCGTTTCTGGGTCTAGTCGGGGCAAGTTTCCGGCGTCAGGGTCCCCATTCGGATTGCCGTTCTTGACATCGAACAGGTAGACGAATTCGTAGCGGTTCTGGATGGCAGTCATTGTGCTCACTCCTGCGGTACTAGTTTTCAGTTTTGTCGTCGTCTTCGGCGTGTTCGATCACTTCGTTCTTTTGGCGTGGGATAAAGAGCTCTTCTCTTTGATGATAAAAACCAACGAAGAAATGGCCCTGTTCTGACAATAGAAGTGTTCTTGGAAATGGATCGCGCGCATCTAGCCCGTTCGTAATCTCGCTTATTTCCTTTTCCAGGCGGACTGAGCGCCCGGCCATGCCCTTTTTTCGGGTAGCGGACAAATGGTCCTGCACACCGCGCAGCAAGAGTGGAAAAACTCTGTTAGGCGCGGCCGACGCTGAGGCGATAAATTTATCACGAATAGACGCATTTACATTGCCCACACCTGCGCGCTGAGCAGCTTCGAGAACAGCGAATAGCCGTCCTAACCGATACCCCTTTTCCATATTTTCTCGATCGAGACTCACGAGATAGTCCTCCTTGGGAAGAGTGCGCTTCTTGCGCAAAGGACGCACGAGACATGCCTTGATGAGTGAAGCACGCAATTGACTCACAGCTTGGTCAGAACGAATTCGCGCAATGACAGCAGAAAAAAGTGTGGCCGGGTATTCGCGCCCCGAAAGAAGCGCGCGCATTATTTCCCCAGCCAAATTACCAGATATATTTTCGGGTTTTCCCTGAGCAGCCAGTTCTCTCAGCAATTGCCAGATCGCTGGTGGGGCAACGCGTCTACTGGGCTCGATGTGGAGATCCCGCCAATGCTGCCGGAACACTGCGCCGAGTTCGCCAAGCGTCGTGTCATGCCAGAAGCGGACCGACAGGCGGGCGGCGTTCGGGGAAAGCCCGAGTATATAGAAGCGCGTCGAAGGATCGAGGCCGAGGTCTAAAGACTCAAGCGGGCGGCCCTCTTCAAAACGCTTCAAGGTGTTGAGTAGCGTCTTTGTCTCGTCCGAGTCGTCGGGCGGCTGGGCGAGTCCCGCGAAGAATCCCTCGGCGGCGCTGGCGATGTCCGCCGTTTCAGCCTCGGCCCAGAATGCAACCGTCGCATCGCCGATCTGAAGGCGGTTCCGGCTGCCTCTTCGCATCAGGTAGTTCAGCGCCGCGGTATACTTGAAGGCGATCTCCTCACTTACCGGCGCATTGGCATTTTGCTCTTTCCCGTACGAACGGAAGGCATCCAGGTTGAACGATACCAGCGCCGCACCGGACGATTGCGCGCCACGCACGCCACCGATTTGTGGATGCGTAAGGGCGATCGGGGCCGTTCTGCCGCTGACGAGGCATGCACTTTGCGCTCCTGAGGTTTCGAGCAACCTTCTCTGCCAGCTGGCAGCGGCAGCGTCGCGCATGTGGATGTAGCCCGGTTCTCCCGCCAGCCTGAAAACCACGTTTTTATCGATTAGATCGTCGCTGTACCGCGGCAGTGCCTCCTTTGTCGGCTGCCACGTCTTCAGAAACCTGCGTACCGCTACGAGACCCGGATCAACAAGAGCACCGATGATCTCGTAGTTTGTCTGCTTGAACGCTGCGTGCTCCTGCTGTGTGCGCTCGCGCGGTGTTGCCGTGAGGCCGAGAACGTAAGACGACTTGTCCCAAAGAAACATTGGGATGACCTTGACTGTACGAGTGACTGTCGGGTCCTTCGGAACTGCGATACGTGCACCTGAATTCGGCTCAGCGACCTGTTCGACGTCAACCAACCTTCCGTCAGCGTCGAGCACCAATGCAAAAGCAATGTTTTCGAAGCTGTACCCGTAAGGGGGAAGTCCACCATCGGTATCGTTGATGTGGCGATCATAGTAGCCAGCAGACGCACTCAGAATGCTCATGACGGCATGCCCTCCGGTCGATGCGCGGCAACATCGATCACGCCGCCGCGCATTTCGGGGCGGTAGAAGACCGGAGTCTTGTCGCGCGCGAAGTCGATGTCATAAAGCATCCAGCCAAGATCCTTGTCGGCCTGATCGGGCGCCATACGCGAGGTCGGCGGATCGCACTCGATCAGTTCGAAGTCGGCCACGAATTCGCGCGTACCGAGACACGGCTGATGGAAACACTGACCCTTTGCGGCGCGGCGGCGGAACATCTCGGCGTGCTTGGCCTCGCTATCATCGCCGCCAGCACGATCAGTCAGGCGGAAATGCGCTTCGATGACATAGGCGACGTCGCGCAACACGGTTGCGGCACGCTGCTGACGATCGGCCTCGACGAACACACCAAGGCCCGCCGTGCTGCCCGCCCTCACCGCCGTTGTTACAGTGCGCTCCGAAATCTTGGAGCCGATCTCGTTGCGCCGAACGCTCTCGAAGCGGATTGGCTCGAGGACATGGATCTTGTCGATGACCCAGCGGATCGCCGGCTTCCAGTGGATCGCCTCAAGGATACCGCGCGCCGCTGAAGGCGTGATTACGTCATAGGAAACCCTTTCGACTTTCATTTCCGGCCGGGTGAAGCAGGCACGCCTCCCCCCGACCCACAGCTTGGCGCCGTAGGGCATGGTTCGCTCCTGGGGATTTCGATTGGCTTTACGTTGTCCGAGTCGATCTGTTTAGCAGGTTCCGACAGAGAGTTGCACCCGCAATTCACAGGCAACGCAACTGACAATGCGAGTCAAGTCGCATCGTCAGTCGCGGACCAATGACATCTATTGTTTCAATCCACGCGCGCTACGCGCGCGACATAAACTCGATTTCAAACCGACAATAACAACCTTGGCTCAAGTCAAGAGTACGGACGGACAGCGGTTGAGTATTTCTCTATGGATGAGCAGGAATAAGTTGTTAGATGGACGGACTCCGTCTCTCGTCGAACCCGATTTTCTATAGTGCATACGAGTCCCAAAACTTTTAGAATGCCACTCATTCTATGCTCCACACGACGTACAAATCGAATTTCGCGAATAGCCATGGTGTCTTCCCCGTTTCGGATTGCGCTCGCCCTCATATGGCACAACTCCGAACCCATTTGAATAGCTGTCATTGATCAAGGAACGTTCAGAATATCAAAGACTCAACTCTCCGATAGCTC
The DNA here is from genome assembly GCA_039186015.1 of Pseudomonadota bacterium. Lineage (GTDB taxonomy): Bacteria > Pseudomonadota > Alphaproteobacteria > Rhizobiales > Hyphomicrobiaceae > JBCBWG01. Next base: position 3,030 of record JBCDAH010000148.1, on the reverse strand, counting down.
GCGTCGCTCCAATCGAGGCCGATGTCATCGTCGTACAGGTTGTCGAAACCATCATCTGTCAGGCGCATGAACTGCTCGCCAAGCCGGTGCTCGGCTACCGGCTCGATCCGCGCCGCGCTTCGCAAAGCGACAAACGCTTCACGTGGTACGTTGACCATATATGGCTGGAAACGGCGGGCAACGGCGCGCACATGCTCGGTGCCCTCAAGCTCGGCCAAGGCGTCGCGCACAAGTTCGTCAAACGGTATGATCACCGACTCCATATCCGATTTGATCATCTGGAACTCACGCGCGATCGTGGCGAATGGAATGTCGATCCCGTTCGCGTGAATAGCGTAGGTCTCGCGATCGGTGATCCGACATGGGTCGAGTCCGTCCTCGCGCCCCGTCTCTTGCTTCCAGTACAATTCAGCGAAATAGGCTTCGATCGCCTGAAGCGACAGTGGGTCGTCTGCGTGTTTGGGGACATCCAAGATACGCCGCGCCGCATCTTCGTACTTGCGCAATTCGGGGATCGTCGAGCGGTCTGCCATCTCGAATGGCTGCACGATACTGTCCTCCCGTGGGCGGCGACCCTCACGATTGCAGCGGCCCGCCGCCTGAGCAATTGAGTCGAGGCCCGCCATCGCCCGATAGACGGCGGGGAAATCAACATCGACGCCGGCCTCAATCACGGTCGTCGCGATCAATCGACACGGCGCGTCGTCGGACTTCAAGAGCAGTTTGATCTTGTCCAGCTTCTGGCTGCGGTGAACGGGGCAGAGCGAAGCCGAAAGGTGATAGACACCGTCCGGGAGCGCGTCACGCGCCTTTTGAAAGAGCTCGCGCGCATGCCGACGCGTGCCGACGATGCACAGCACGCGCTCGTGTTCCCTGAATTGACGAACGAGTTCATCATCATTTGCGATCTTGATCGGCTTGCGCACCGTCACTCGGGCAAGCCGCTCATAGAGCTGCTTCGGCGCCGGCGCTAGCTCGCGCACCGTATCTCGCTTGAGCCCGCCTTTAAAGCCTGGCGTCCCGTCGGGGCGCGTTGCCAGAATTGCCGGCTGCGTCGCCGTGCAAAGCACGATGGTGCTGTTGTAGCCCCTCGCAAGTTCGTCGAGCACGGCAACGCATGGCCGTAGCAAATGCAGCGGCAGCGTTTGTGCTTCGTCGAGGATCACGACACTATTGGCAACGTTGTGCAGTTTGCGGCAGGGTGACGTGCGATTGGCGAACAGGCTCTCGAAGAACTGCACCGCTGTTGTCACGATGATTGGCGCATCCCAGTTTTCAGTTGCCAGCCGAGCGCGTTCACCGCTCTGTCGTTCACTTTCGCCCCAGTAGGCGTCGACTTCGCGCACCGCGCTATGGTGCTCGATGACGCAGTCGTCATGGGGTTCCAGCGCCGCGCGGAACACGGCGGCGGTCTGCTCGATGATGCTCGTAAACGGAATGACATAAATGACGCGGTCGTGGCCATGCTGCGCCGCATGGTCCAACGCGAAGGCGAGAGACGCGAGCGTCTTACCGCCGCCGGTCGGAACCGTCAGTGAAAAGAGACCCGGCCTCTCCGTCGCCGTTTTGCGCACGTTTGCCAGAATCTCCGCGCGGGCTGTGTTGACGTCTCCGCCACTCGCGCGGGCCTGCTGCGACAGCGAGGCGAGGTAGTTGTCCAGTTGGGACCTGAGCCCTTCAAGATCGCCAGACCACTGTCCGCGCGATTGTACGGCGCCATTGGCCGTCAAATAGAAGACTTCGGTATCGAGCCTATCTGCGTCCACGAGCGCAGAGAATAGCATGCGCGTAAACAGCGCCCCCCCGAACCCGATGCGATCGCGGGCAACGACACGAAGTGGAAACGGCTCATTCAAGCCGGCGGGAAGCAGCCTCTCGACCTCATGCTCCCATCCAATCGGTTCTGGAAGGCCGGAGACATATGCGGGCGACAACCTTTCTGCGAGTGATCGTGGCGATTCAGCGCCTGTCCCGTTTGCTAGGCCTGCGTGATGTCCGGCGATGACGTAAGCTAGCAACCGGCCCTGAAGCCCATAACGGTCAACCGCCACCTGCGCGCCAATGGTCGAATGACCGACTTGTCTTGGCCGCCCTTCCAGCTTTTCCTGAAACTCCCGCGAGTACTTCCCGAGATCATGCAATAGGCCTGCTGCCCGTGCCCATTCGGCGGCGTCAAACTTGGTAGCGCGTTCGGCAGAGAGGTTGGCGACATCGGCCAGATGCACGGCGAGGCGATGCCAGTTGTGTTTCGGAACGTGCGGGAGAGAGTGAGCATGGGCTTGCATCTTCATTCTGATTCTCAAATCAATAGCTTACGATACTGCCAATCGCTTCGACCGACGAACTTATTGAGCGTGGCTTTCGAGAGCGACGCTACTATCAGACCCAATTTATCAGAGTTGTATTTCAAGAGCTGCTGCCAACAGGCTACTTGAATCAAGCAACCAATGCATGTCATCTCAGCGCGCTCATCTTGGGGCGCAACAACCCGGGCGGCGGACATGACACCGTACATGATTGCGTTCGCAGTTTCGGATCGTGGCACGACAGCTTGTGGAACATCTCGATCGTTGCTCATACCGGATCCGCCAAACGCTTTGGTTGCGAAGTGCCATGACAGCAGGTGTGTGGATGCGCGGTTGAGGCACGCAGTTAGGACAGTTTTGCCCTTCGATCCGTTGCTTTTCGCTAGTACGAATCATGCACGCGGTGTCCGCGCGGAAAATCACGAGCCGGGGGTGCACGGGGGGCTGGCCAAGCCCCCTGCCGAGCAAGCGCAGCGCGGCGAGACAAGATGTGCTGTCGGACAGCCCACATCTTGCGGAGCGTTTTAGCGATACATTTCCGACATCATCACTTGAAGCGACGGTGTGCGTCACTGCGGTTCAAGTGACCCGGATTGCGTTTGTTTGCTTGGCCCACTTGCGCTGTAGACGGCGTTCCGGTTGCTCCTCTTGGATGACATTGCTGTCCTTGCCGCGTCTTTTGCCAGTGTTTCGTACTTTGTGATCCGGTCCTGACGAAGCCACT
>JBCDAH010000147.1:0-9817 GCA_039186015.1 Pseudomonadota bacterium | reverse complement strand
CTGCACGTTGCCGGTCAGAACAACCCGACTGGTCTCGACGTCAAAAGTCCGTCGGATACAGTTCCGATGAGCCCGTTCGCGGTGATGAAGGATCTGTTCGCGCTAACCGTGTTTTTGATCTTCTTCTTGTGGTTCGTGTTCTTCGCACCGGACTACCTCGGGCATGCGGATAACTACATTCCGGCGAATCCGTTGGTGACACCGGCCCACATCGTCCCGGAATGGTACTTCCTTCCGTTCTATGCGATCCTTCGTGCGATCCCGGACAAACTGGGTGGCGTGATCGCGATGTTCGCCGCGATTGCGGTTCTCCTGTTCATCCCCTGGCTCGATACGTCGCGCGTCCGGTCTGCGAAGTACCGCCCGATGTTCAAATGGTTCTTCTGGCTGTGGGTCTTCTCCTGCTTGGCGCTGGGTTATCTCGGTGCGATGCCGGCCGAAGGCGCATTCGTGACGTGGTCGCGTATCTTCACGTTCTACTACTTCGCGTTTTTCCTGCTTATCATGCCCATTGTAGGGGTCCTTGAGACGCCGTCGCAAATGCCGCGCTCGATCAGCGAGGCCGTCCTAAAGCCATCCGATGGCGGGGCGGGGGCTGCAACCGCTGCGGTTCCTGCAGCACCTGAAACGCGGTGAGGACGCCATGATGAAGCAACCGATGTTCGTGCTCCGCACTGTGGCCATTGCCGCTATCGCGAGTCTCGGGTTGTCTGCAGCAGCATTTGCTGCCGGGGGCGGCCCGAAGGTCGAAAAGCAATCCTGGAGCTTCAGCGGTATCACGGGCCAGTTCGACGAAGCCCAGCTGCAACGCGGCTTTCAGGTCTACAAAGAAGTCTGCGCAGCCTGCCATGGGCTCGCGCGGCTGCCGTTTCGCTCACTGACCGGCGTCGGTGGGCCGAACTTCCCGGAAAACGACGTCAAGCGGCTTGCTACCGAGTACGAAGTGACCGACGGCCCGAATGACGACGGGGAAATGTTTAAACGTCCGGGGCGGATGTCCGATACGTTTCCGCCGCTCTACGCGAATGAAAAAGAGGCGCGTAGCATTCATAATGGCGCCTATCCGCTCGATCTGTCGCTGATTACGAAGGCGCGCGGCATTCCGCATGCCGAGGGCATATTCACACACGTGTTGACGATGGGGCAGGAAATCCTGACCGGTTATCAGGAAGGCGGCGCAGACTATCTGTATGCGCTGTTGGTGGGATACCGCGACGAAGAGCCTGAAGGCTTCAATCTGCAGGACGGCCTCTATTACAACGTGTCATACTCCGGCCAGCAGATCGCGATGCCGAACCCGTTCGCTGGCGGCGATGGGCAGGTTGAGTATCAGGACGGAACGCCCGCGACTGTCGAGAACTACGCCAGGGACGTGACCGCCTTTCTCTTCTGGGTTGCCGACCCAACGCATGACCAGCGTAAGCAGACCGGCTGGCTGGTGTTGATTTACCTGCTCATCACATCGGTTCTGCTTTATCTCGCGAAGCTTGCGATCTGGCGGAATGTCGATCACTAGGTTCAGACTCGCGTAGCTAGGCTGTTCCGGCATGCTGTCAGTCCGGTCACTTAGACCGTCAGCCGGCTTGGTGGTTGCAAGAAATCTCTCACGGGCCTCGCTTGCGGGGCCCGTCTTGCGTTATGGCTCTTGGGCTTTGTGCTTCAACGGAGGGTGGGAATGGCGGACTCAGTGCTCGGCATCATTGGTGGTAGTGGGTTGTACGACTTGCCGGGGCTGTCGTCACCGGAATGGCGGACGGTGGACAGTCCCTGGGGGCAGCCTTCCGACAATGTCCTGTTTGCCGAGATCGACGGTTTGCCGATCCGGTTCTTGCCGCGTCACGGTCGCGGCCATCGCCTCTCCCCAACAGACATCAACTATCGCGCGAATATCGACTGCATGAAGCGCGCCGGCGTGACGGATCTCATTTCGGTCTCCGCGTGTGGGTCGTTTAAGGAAGAGCTTGCGCCCGGCACTTTTGTGCTCGTCGATCAGTTCATCGACCGCACATTCGCGCGTGAGAAAAGCTTCTTCGGAACAGGCCTCGTGGCGCACGTTTCGATGGCAGATCCGGTCAGTCCGCTGTTGGTCAGTACCGTTGAACGCGCGATCCAGGCCGCGCGCATCCCCTACCGCCGTGGTGGGACCTATCTCGCGATGGAAGGGCCTCAGTTCTCGACGCGAGCGGAGAGCTTTCTCTATCGGTCGTGGGGCTGCGATGTGATCGGGATGACCAACATGCCGGAAGCCAAGTTGGCGCGCGAGGCCGAGCTTTGCTATTGTACCGTTGCGATGGTGACCGACTATGACTGTTGGCACGACGACCATGCGCATGTGGATGTTGCTGCGGTGCTCGAAGTCATGAAGGGCAATACGGCGCATGCACAGAAGATGGTCGCCGAACTTGCCAAGGTGTTCCCTCGCACGCACGAGGCCTGCCCAATCGGATCAGATCGGGCGCTCGATGTCGCCCTGATCACAGCGCCCGACACCCGCGATCCGCAGCTTGTTGCGAAGCTGGACGCCGTCGCCGGTCGCGTTCTCAACCGGTAGTAGCGCAATGCAAAAGACACCGATCAATGCCGCTGACGCCCCACAGCCCGTCAGCCACTATCACCAAGCCATGCTGGTCGAAGGTGCGGCGCGAGTCCTTCATATCAGCGGGCAGATTCCCGTTGCAGCGGACGGAACTGTGCCGGACGGTTTCGAGGCGCAAGCCAGGCAGGTCTGGCGTAACATCGAGGCGCAACTGCGCGCGGCTGATATGTCGTTCGACAATCTTGTGAAAGTGACATTCTTTCTGTCCAGCCGCGAGCATACGCTGGTCAATCGCCGTGTCCGTGAAGAGGTGTTGGGTGACCGTGACATCGCGTTGACAGCCATCATTTGCGACATCTTCGACGAGGCGTGGTTGCTGGAAATCGAAGCCGTTGCGGCCGCGTGATCCGCCGTAAACGCAACAGCGACGGCGCCGCCATGGCGTGTGCGCGCGAGCCTTGACCGGCGGATGCGTCGCTTCGGCGCTCGGCACATGCGTTGTGCGCCGTCACTCCGGAGACTTGATCTCGATTGTCACAACGGCCTGGCGCAGCGACGGAAAATAGGCCTTCAGCGCCTGGCCCACCCCGATCAAGAGCAACGTGAGAATGATCAAGGCCGGAATTGCCGCAAGCGTGGCTTTGATCAAAAACGCCATGAGACGCAAGAAAGGGATGTTGATGTCGGTGACGACAACCTCATCAGCGATGTAGCCGGCGTCAAATTCGCCCGCATCGGTGCCAGTCCGCGCCGCGTGCGTTCCGGCGGTCGGCGCGCCCGTTGGAGGCTGTGTCGCTTCGCTTTCCTGGCGCTCTTTTTCCGCCCGCGCGCGCCGGAGCGTTCGCGGCAGGTCGGTTTCGTCATTCTCTGACGGCATTTTGAGTTCGGGCTCAGCCATCTGCTTGCTTCCTCGTCAGGGGTGCCGTGAGACATACCACACCCGTCCTTAGCCTATCTCGTCCCCGCACAGGCTGCTATTTACTGTTTTGTCAAGTTGCCGTGGAGGTCACGTTGGAGCATCTGAAGTCACTCATTCGTACGATTCCGGACTATCCGAAGCCAGGAATCATGTTTCGCGACGTTACGACGTTGTTTCGGGATCCAGAGGGGTTTGAGCTGGCCGTTATCGCCATGGCACGGCCGTTTCGGACGCTCCACGTCGATGCGGTGGCGGGGATTGAGGCACGCGGGTTCATTCTCGGCGGGGCGATTGCAGACCGTCTCGGCTGCGGTTTCGTGCCCATTCGCAAGAAGGGCAAATTGCCGTGGAAGACGATCGGTCAGGAATATACGTTGGAGTACGGTGTGGATGCGATCGAGATCCACGAAGACGCTATCAAAACCGGCGAACGCATTCTGATCGTTGATGATCTGGTTGCGACCGGCGGAACTGCAGAAGCGGCGATCAAGCTGGTGCGTTCCACGGGTGGCGAAATTGTGGGCGCGACGTTCGTGATTGATCTGCCGGATCTCGGGGGCATGCGAAAGCTCTCCGCGCTGGATGTCGAATGTCACGCGCTGATGGAGTTCGAGGGTGATTGATCCGCAATGACCCGCGCAGCCAGTCCGCTCACTGAAGATGATGAACGGCGTGCCCGGCGCGTCATCTCAGCCTGGCACGCTGACCCGCGTGGTCGCTACGACTGTCCGGTGTGCCTGGCGCCCGGTGTCGGCATTGAGGATTGTTCGGCCCGTCCGCATACAGAGTGGTACCACATTCATTGTGCGGCCTGCGGTCTCGACCATATGTTGACGATCCCATTGGGTTCGCGCCCGCCGTCCCTCGATTGAGAGAGTTGCGATGAAAATCAACGGAACGCCGTATCGGACGATCTGGCTGGCCGAGAACGGTTGGGCCATCGAGATTATCGATCAGACGAAGCTGCCCCACGTGTTCGAAACGGCAACGCTCGAAACCGTCGAGGATGCTGCGCGGGCGATCAAGACGATGCAAGTGCGTGGTGCACCACTCATCGGGGCGACTGCCGCGTACGGCATGTGCCTGGCCTTGCGCAACGATGCGTCGGACGAGGCGCTGGAAGCGGCCGCGGCGTTCTTGAATGAACAACGCCCGACAGCAGTGAATTTGCGCTGGGCGACAGCCGAAATGCTGGCAGCCGTGCGCAATCTGCCCCATGCACAGCGCGTGGAGGCTGCATATGCGCGCGCCTCTGAAATCTGCGATGCGGACGTCGAAATCTGCCGTCAGATCGGCGTTCACGGCCTGGAGCTGATCAAGGCGGCCGCAGAGCGCAAACCGGCGGGCCAGCCGGTGAACGTGCTGACCCACTGCAATGCCGGTTGGATCGCTTGTGTCGACTGGGGAACGGCGACATCGCCGATCTACCAGGCGCATGATGCCGGTATTCCGGTTCACGTGTGGGTCGACGAGACGCGCCCGCGTAATCAGGGCGCCGCGCTGACGGCGTTTGAACTCGGCGCACATGGCGTTCCACACACCATCATCGTCGATAACGCCGGCGGCCATCTGATGCAGCACGGCGAGGTGGATCTGGTTATCGTTGGAACCGATCGCGTCACGGCGAACGGCGATGTCGCAAACAAGATCGGTACGTACCTGAAGGCGCTGGCTGCGCGCGACAACAGCGTGCCGTTTTATGTCGCGTTGCCATATACAACAATTGACTGGGCCAATGATGATGGCTTTGCCATCGAGATCGAAGAACGCGCGACAGACGAAGTGCTGGCGATGACGGGCCGGTTGCCGGATGGCACCGTTGTCACGGTTGACATCGCGGCGCCCGGATCGCCGGCCGGCAATCCGGCATTTGATGTGACACCAGCGCGTCTGGTGACGGGGTTCATCACCGAGCGCGGCCTGACGGATGCGAGCGCAGACGGTCTCCGCAAGCTCTATCCGGAGGCCAAGTAGGGCTGCGCAGGTGTCGCGCGGACCTGGACAGTTGATGGTCAACGAGGGCTTCTGATGGTCAACGAGGGTCAGCCCTCATTCAGCCGATCAGACGGGATCGGTCGTGTGTTCAGTCAGCTGTGTGATGGCGATAAAGCCGAAACAGATCGTCCTCCGTCATCAGCGTGTGTGCAATCGGCGCCGGGTCGGCGAGGCTGGACGTCTCGATGATCAGTCGTTTCAGTTCGCCGATTTCTCCGCCCATTGCGCGATCGGCAAGAGACTTCAGAGCGGTCACAAGATCGCCGCGGACCGTGCAGCAGACACAGCCGGACGGTAGGAGACGGTAGGATGATCATGTCGTCGTCGCTGTTCTCGACCAGAGCGTCGTCAAGACCAACTTCGCCGAATTCGTTGACGATCACGACTGTGCCTGTCATGGCCGGAGACTGCAGGAGCCGTTTCAGAGTGTTGTCTTGCCGGAACCGAGGAAGCCGAGGCCGGTCAGGACGGTCACCGGCAATGGAAATGGCATGGCAGTCCTTACATTGCATTGTGTCTGTCGGCGGCTAAAACACGTCCGCTAGATCATGTCCGCATTCGGCGGGATTCTTCGCCGCCCCACAGCCAAGCCCCAAAAAAGGGGACGGTCAGAACGACGGAGCACCTTATGGCACGTGCAGCACGTAAGGCACAGGCATCGCCCGGCAAACGGTCTTCAACGTCGCGCCGGTCGCGTGCTGAAACGGCGGCACGAAAGCAGGTCGTAACTGCCGGTCTGACACTTGAGGCCAACGGACTCACGCCTGGAAAATCGGGTAATGTTTCGGTCAGGTTCGGCGACGGTATGCTGATCTCGCCGTCCGGGATGCCCTATAGCGACATTACCGTCGATGACGTCGTTCTGGTCTCGTCTGACGGTGATGTGCCGGATGGTCAGCGGAAACCCTCAAGTGAGTGGCGCTTTCATCTGTCGGCGCTTCAGGCTCGGCCGGACCGGCATGCGGTGGTCCACACCCATTCGCGGCACGCGACCATTCTGGCCTGCCGCCATGAGCCGATTCCGGCGTTTCATTACATGGTCGCTGTGGCTGGCGGAGCGGACATTCCCTGTGTTCCGTATGCCGCGTTCGGCACTGATAAACTCGCGGCACATGTTGCGGCAGGGCTTGAAGCGCGGGACGCCTGCCTGATGGCAAACCACGGCATGATCGCGCTTGGTGACACCATGGCCGCGGCATTAGACGTGGCGCGTGACGTCGAAGAGCTGGCCACGCAGTATTGCAGTGTTCTGGCACTTGGCGGCCCTAAGGTGCTCAACCGGAAGCAGATGGCCGACGTGTTGGAGCGGTTCAAGAGTTATGGTCAAGCCAACGCAAAGGCGTAGGCCATCGACCCTCACGTTATGTCTGCGTCTCTCTGAAAGGCCGTAACCTGAAAAACCGGCCGGTCCGACGCATCGATGCCGAGGGCCTCAAACACACGTGCAGTCGATCCATTTTCCAGAGTGGACGTCCCGATCTCTCGCATCGAGAAGCTGATTGTGTCGTCGACAAATACGGGCCGTATCCACTTCAAGTCCTGCAAACGGTCAAAGTCGGGACGTGGCCCAACCCGTGTCGGATACGCCGACATCTCGCGGTTGCGGGTCATGTGGTCGCGAAACAGTCGCGTCCAGACGGCGCATGTGTGCCAGCCCGACGCGCAAAGCGCGCCGAACAGGCTCTTGGAAGCTGCACCATCGTCCAGATGGAACGGTTGTGGGTCATAGGCTCCTGCAAACGCCAGGATCTGTTGGCGGGTAAATGTGTGCTGCCCCAGCTGAATGGTTGGCGCCTGCCCATCGTGCGCATCGACCTGGCACTTGGCCACGCCCGGAGCTTCAGGCGATGTTTGCGCACGTTCGGGATCCCTGATCCGCATGAACTGTTTATTGCGCCATGAGAGCACACGCTTGCCATCATCGCGTGTGACGTCAAACACCATATTAGCTAACCCTACTCCAGGCCGCGATCCGAGTGGGCGTTTGGCTAGGCATGTCATGCGTGCGTGGAGTTCTCCTCCAAGTTGCGCCGGTTGCAACCGCAGGAGTGCGTCGACGCCCGGTGCACCAAGCCCCTCAGCGTGGGCCAGGTAACTCTCAACGATCAGACGCATTAAGCTCACGCTCAAAAACATAGTTGATGCCTCACTTTCGGCACCGTCGCGTGGCCCAACAAAGGCACGATCGAACCCTCTGGACGTCGCCGGATCGATGGTCAGACCGCCGAGTTCGACGGTGCTCCCGACTTGGTGATCGTCCCAAGTGGTCAGGTGAGTGAGTCTGTTGGCACGTATCGCTGTCATGTCGGCGAGGACCTCTGTGGATATCGGGGATTCCAGTCAAGAAAAGTGAGCTGTCGCTTGACCGAAATGATTGAGCGTCGAGGTTTGGGCTAATCGCAATGGCGGGATGTGTTGCGTTGATCAGCTTTGTGACGGAAGTCATGTCAGTTTGCGAGTTCCTGCTGGCGGGCGCGCTTGGCGGAATGCCTCCCGAGTTCGCCGTCTCTGCTGCTGCAATTTCAGCACTGTTTGGCGGTGCTCGCACAGCGCGGTCTGATGCACCAAAGGAGCCCGATCCTCTCGAAACTGCCTTGTTGTCGACGCTTGATCCAGCGCCGCAGCCGACCCTTCCAAATGGTCCCGCCCGTCCAATGGAACCAAACCTTCCGATGGTGCCGGATTTACCAGTCGGAGATTTACCAAAGAGACAAGTAAGCGCGGGCGGGCCGCCGCCTCTGCCGCCCCCGGCGCCGGTTGTGGCGCCTGCCCCACCGGCCGAGCCGCCCGTTCGTCAACCCGACATCCCAACTGACGACCCATCGGCAGCAGCCGATGCTGGGGGCCTTGAGCAGGCCATGCGTGATCTCGGCCACGTTGAGCGCTTGCGGGCCCAGCTTGAGCGGGGTGGCAAGGACCTGTGGCGCTTCCACGGACCGGTTACTGCGCCTGCCCTGCAGGATGCGCTGCATGGCCCCGGTTGTCCGATTATTGCGTTTGTGAACACAAAAGGCGGTGTCGGCAAGACGACGCTCGTGGCCAATGTCGCGGCTCACTTTGCGTCGCACGGCAAACGTGTTCTGGCCGTTGATCTCGATGACCAGGCGGCATTGTCCGGCATGTTCGCGCGTGCGATGGGGGCAAGCCGCATGCCGGCGTCCTTGGTCGATCCGGTGTTGGACGGCAGCGCTTCGGCCGAATGGATTGCGCGATCCGCGATTTCGCTGGAACCGATTGCCTTGCGCAATCTGCGGTTCCTGTCGGCTGGTCCGTCATTGCGAGATGTTGAGGCTCGGCTGTTCGTGAGCTGGCTGCTCGATTCGAACGGGCGTGATGTGCGCACGCATCTCGGTACGGCTTTGACGGACCGCGCGCTGCGCCAGTCTTTTGATGTCATTCTGCTGGATACACCAGGGCGGCGTGACGCGGCTACGATCAGCGCGCTCACGGCCAGTACGCATGTCGTCGTACCGACGATCCTGGACGGCCTGTCCATTTCGAATGCCGGTCGCGTTCTCTCTGAGATTACGTCTTGGGCGCAAGTTGACTTGAACCCTGGTCTGAAAATTGCCGGCGTTGTTGGCACCAAGACGACGGCGCAACTGTTGTCGAATTCTGAAGTCGCCGCACAAAAATCACTGATGCAAATCGCCGAGGACGCGACGGGCAAACCATCCCTGGTGTTCTCGGTGAGCGTTCCGCATCGCACCGCCTTCGCCAAGGCGGCCGGGCAAAACCTCGCCTATCAGGCGGACCTGGGCCGAAACAGCGTCCAGGACATCATTGATACGTTTTCCGCGGAGTTGGCGAACCGGGTCGGATGATGTCGTTCCGGTGCGCTCTGAAAGACCTCAGGTATTGAAGCGGAAGTGCATCACGTCGCCGTCCTGCACGACGTACTCCTTGCCCTCAAGACGCATTTTGCCGGCGTCCTTCGCGCCGGCCTCGCCATTCAGCGCAATGTAGTCTTCATAGCTGATGGTTTCGGCGCGAATGAAACCACGCTCGAAATCCGTATGGATGACGCCGGCAGCTTGTGGGGATTTGGTGCCACGTGTGATGGTCCAAGCCCGCGCCTCTTTCGGCCCGACGGTAAAGTATGTCCGCAGGTCGAGCAGTTGGTATCCTGCCCGTATCAGGCGGTTCAGCCCCGGTTCGTCCAAGCCCAGCTCGCTCAGATACTCCGCGCGCTCCTCGCTCTCGAGACTGGCGATTTCAGCCTCAATCTTCGCCGAAATGACAACGGTCGACGCACCTTCGGCCGATGCGCGCTCAGCCACGGTCTTTGAAAAGCTGTTGCCAGGGCCGGCGGATCCTTCATCGACGTTGCAGACGTAGAGCACCGGCTTGGCCGTCAGCAATTGTAG
>JBCDAH010000146.1:0-9849 GCA_039186015.1 Pseudomonadota bacterium | reverse complement strand
GGCGGCATGCACCAGATCGATGAATGCTGTTCGGTGTCCGATCTGGTGAAGCTGTCAAAGTCTTATGGTCGTATCCTGAAACGCATGGTGAGTCGGACGTGAAACACTTCTCGAAACTTGCAATGGATAAGGAGCTTGTCGTCCGCGTCGCGCAACGCGCGGATGCCGAGGAAATTGACCATCTCTATAAGCACTCCATCCGCTGCAACAAACAGGGCTTTATTCAGGACTTTAGTTTTCATGGCTCGCTTTGGAAACGGTCACGGGAATGGCGTGCGGCCGGCGGTGAATTATTGGTCGGGCGCATATCAAATGCGTTAGCCGGCATCGGTGCACTTTCGCCGATCAACTCTCGCGTAGCGGAGATTTGCAAACTGCACGTGTCCGAAAACTTTCAGCGCCGGGGCATAGGCGAAGCCATCGTTCTGACTCTGATGCGGCTGGCCGAAAGTCATAACTTCAAGGAAGTTCAGCTCCACGTTACCCAATCGCAGCAATCGGCAATTCGACTTTATCAACGCCTGGGATTTGAAGACGCTGAAACGGTGCCATACAAAACCACGGTTTTTGGTGTCGAGCGCACGTTTGAAACTTTATACATGTCGAAGAAGATTGCCTCCGCCTAGAGTCTTTCAGGCTTCGCTGGAGAACCATCCCGCGGCCCGTTCTTTCGGTTCTCCGGGCCGGCGCAACCCGGCGGCAGAGTGCTTCCTCCCATGGGGGTAATGACCCAGCACATGGCCGGCGAATCTCTCAGATTCTGCGCCGATGAATGAGGCCTCGGGCTATGAGTCGATTGCCCGTCGCGACGATCTCAACGCGCGCTTCTGGCGATGTCGATCGAGGAATGCGTTCCGTATTGCGGAACCAACAGCTCTCGTTTAAAGTCTTGCCAGTGCTTGCGAATGGCGGGCACGAACCGAGCCGCAGCAGCACCGCCTTGCTGCGCAGCACCCCTCTACTACGGATCATCCCGATTTGGCGCTTGAAGTCGTTGAGGTTTTGGCTGCCTACGGACGTGTCACAGCCCTGCGGGGTTTGTCGGCGCGTTTTGCGCCAGGTCGGCTGACAGCCATTGTCGGGCCGAATGGGTGCGGCAAGTCGACCCTACTGAAGACGATTATGGGATTTGTTCCTGTCCTCAAGGGCGAGATCTGGCTCAATGGACGTGCGATCAGATCGATGGAGCGCCGCGCGCTTGCGCGGCAGGTCGCCTATCTCCCGCAGCAGCACTATAGCCCGGATTACATGACGCTCGGCGAGTTGATCGCGCTGGCGGGATATGCCCGTTACTCGTACTTCGGCGGACCGACAGAACGGGACCAAGGGCTGTTCCGCGATGCGCTCGCCGCAGTCGGCCTGTCCGACCTGGCGCACCGTCAGGTGAACGCACTATCGGGCGGACAAAAGCAACGGGCGTGGATTGCGTTGGTATTGGCGCAAGATGCCGAACTCGTCCTGATGGACGAACCCGTAAACCACTTGGACATGAAGTATCAATACGCGACGCTTGAGCTGGTGCGCGATTTGACCGCGAAGCACGGCAAGACGGTCGTCGTCGTGTTGCATGACTTGAACCTGGCGGCAGCATTCGCGGATGACGTGATTATGCTGCGTGATGGCCGCGCCGTCGCATCGGGCCCGGTTACGGACACGATCAATCGATCAAACGTCGCGGACGTGTTCGATGTCGACGCCGAAGTCTATTCGCGTAACGGTCGTATGGTTTGCTTGCCGCGGTATGCGCCGGAGCAGAGCGGCCCAGCATGAGGCAGCGATGGCCGTTTTTGATTATCGCGTTTTTTCTATTCTCGCTCACGCTGCTTGCGAGCTTATCGGTTGGTGCCAAACCGGTACCTTTCGAAACCGTGTTCTTGACGTTTACAAGCTTTGATACCAACGACTATGCGCACGCGATCGTCTGGTACCAGAGATGGCCTCGCGCACTTATTGCTGTTTACGTCGGCGCGGTGATGGCCTGCGCCGGATGCGTGCTGCAGGGCTTGACACGCAACCCGCTCTCCTCACCGACAACACTTGGGATTAACTCCGGCGCCGCAATGTTTGTTGTGATCGCGTCGTTCGTATTCGGAATGAACGAACAAGCGCAGGGATACATGGCCCTTGCGGGCGCGCTCTTCGGGTTCTTCAGCTGCTTGCTTGTTGTCCGTCTGGTCGGGCTGTCGCAGGATCCACGCAGACTGGTCTTGATCCTCTCGGGTGCCCTGATCGGGATGCTCTATCTCAGCGCCGCCAATGCGCTACTCTTGTCCGATCCAGAGCTACGTTCAAACTTTCTAGGCTGGTTGACTGGAAACCTGAACCACGCCTACGCCGGCCGCCTTTTCGATTATTGGTGGATTGGGGCCAGTGCCCTGGCTCTGCTTTTCGGACTGGCTCGCCCATTGACGTTGATTGTTATTGGCGAGGAAAAGGCGGCGTCAGCTGGTGTAAATGTCGTCTTTGTTTGCTCACTGGCGTTTATGGCGGTGGCTGTCAGCGCCGGGTCGGCCGTTGCCATTTGCGGCCCGCTTGGCTTTGTCGGCCTCATTGTGCCGCACATCGTTCGGCCGTTTGTCGGAACCAGCTTCATCTTTAGTTTGCCGGCATGTGCAGTCACGGGTGCAACTGCGTGTCTGCTTGCCGACTTCGTCGCCCGGTTTGCCTTCGCTCCCTACGTTGTTCACACAGGCGTCATTTTGGACCTCGTAGGCGGATTGGTGTTCGCCTGGATAGTGAAACGCTATTATCTGGCTCGCAATGCCGGGAGCTGGACATGAAAATCCGGCGCGCCCTGGACGGCAAATCTGTTCTGCGCCTGCGGACCGGGTTGGAGATGAGACTATCCAACCTATGGGCGTGCCTGTTCTTGGTTTTCGCCGCGACAACCCTGGCCGTTATGTCCATCAATGTCGGCTTCACGCGCACCGGCGTCAGCGACCTCGGGCACCTGGCAGCCGGCGAGCGCCTCGGCGGTGCTGAAGTTTTCGCTCTACTGGACGTGCGCATGCCGCGCATTCTCACCGGTTTCATGGCCGGCTGGTGCGTGGCGATGGCCGGCGCGATGCTGCAGGCGCTTGCGCGCAACCCGCTCGCAGATCCGGGATTGTTTGGTCTCAGTCAGGGATCGATGGTGACGATCATGGTCCTCCTTGCGCTCTTTCCAACGGCACCGCGCAGCATCATTCCTTTGACCGCTCTTGCCGGCGGGCTGCTTGTTGCACTCACGTTGATCTGGCTTGTCAGGGGGGACAGGTCCGGCGGTCTGGCGATCCTCTTGATGGGAATTGCCATCGAAACGGTCCTCTCCTCGGTTACCGGCATCCTCATTCTCTATACGCCGGCAGAAACGTCATATGCGCTATCGGACTGGCTTGCCGGATCGCTGTTCCGCGCAGACTGGAATGGGATCTGGGCCTTTATGCCGTGGTTTGCACTGAGTATTCCTGCGGCTTTTGTAACCGGCCGTGCCCTTCGCAGCTTCGGCCTTGGGGACGACATGGCGATGGCCCTCGGCGAGCCGGTTCCATGGTCGCGACCGACCTTCCTGTTTGTTGCTGTGCTTTTGAGTTCCGCCGCTGTCGCCGCGGTTGGCCCGCTGATTTTTCTCGGGGTCATGGCGCCACATCTTGCTGGCATTCTGTCGCCGGCAACAGGCCGCGCGCGATTATTCCTGAGCGGACTAACCGGCGGCACTCTCGTCATCGCCGCGGACATACTGACACGACTGGTCGCTGCCGATGTTCCACTGCAGCTTGGACTGAGTTTGTCCTTGATCGGTGTGCCGCTTTTCATAATCGCTCTGCGCCTGAGGGCGCTCCGAACCATCTCCAACCTATGAAAAGGACTGCTCATGAGGCTGGCAATTCAATTCGCGATCGTCCTCATGCTGGCCATCGGCCCAGCTCTCGCCTCCGATCGACTGGTTGTCGATGATGCCGGTCGCAAAGTTCAAGTGCCACAAGCTCCAAAACGGATCGTTGTCCTACACGAGGCGGCACTCGGCGTTCCAATTGCAGAACTAGGAATTGCACCGGTTGGCAGTTACGGCCGAGACGATCAGGGCGCCTCGCTTCTGACAGTCGACTTCTACAAAATCGTGCTGGCCGGCTCCGCACCGAAACCACTGCCGCGCGGCATAGGCGCCATCGGCAACATGGACCTGGAGCGGCTGCGCGCCCTCAGTCCCGACCTCATCATCGGTACAGAACATAACGTCGATAGGGCTCGCCAGCTTTCGAAGATTGCCCCCGTTTACCTGCAAAATAGCAGTACCGGCCGTGTCCGGGGCAATGAAAGCCAAGAAGCTCTATCGCGGCTGCTCAAACGCACAAAAGAATTTACGGCATTGAAACGCTCATATGCACAGCGCGTTAAGACCGTCCGTGATGCACTTCCCCATAACCCTAACGGAAAAACCTACCTTGGGATATTTATAACCGACCAAATCAACTTGATTGGCGAGATGTCAGGGCTTGTTCAGGCATTTCAGGATCTCGGTTACACGCGTCTGGACGTCAGCGGCATTGGGGCGATCAAGGGATTCGGCTCCGCACTCTTGGTTCCGATCAGCCCTGAAGTTTTTGCCAGCCTCAACCCCGACCTACTAGTCATGATGAATAGCTATGGCAAACCGCAGCGCGAAGAAGCGCATATTCGGCAGAACCTCGACCGCATCATTCCCGGCTGGGCTCGTTTCCTAAAGCCGGCACGCGATGGCCGCATAATCTTCCTCGATTCGGCCAAAGTCACAACGCCATCATTCGCGAGTGCCAATCATACACTCGATGCTGTTCGGGCCTGGGCGAGCCATCAGAAATGACCAGAAGGCCAACGGCGAGCCACACTACGGCTCGCCGTTGGTACCTGACTTACTGTTGTTGCGTTCTCAGAACTTGATGTTCACGCCGGCGCCTATTTCGCGCGGCTCAAGCGGTGTTCCTTCGATGAACCCACCCAGAGCACGGTTTTCCCGCTTAAACGTGACCGATCTATCGTCAAACACGTTATTCACATATGCGAACGCCGTAACATTCTTAGAGGGTTTGTACGCCACGCGCGTATCGACCACCGCATAGCCGTCTATCGCTGTTGCGTCGGCGTTATTGTCTGCTGAGAAATAGTCGTCTGAGCCCCGTACGTCGGCACTCCAGGTGACCTTATTGATCACGTCCCAATCGAATCCAAAGCTGAATGAAACATTGGGAGCGCGTGCAAATTCATTACCTTCCGACAGACCGCTTATATCTCCGGAGATTTCCGTTATCTCTGTTTTCAACAAACCGAGACCGGCACGAAGCCGCAACTTGTCTGTAACGTCCGCTTCAGCGCCGATTTCCAGGCCGTAGGACCGAGCTTTGTCAACGTTCACCGTAAAGCTCTGGAAGAACGAACCGACTTGCCCAACTTCGACAAAGCGTTGTGCATCCGTGTATTCGCTATAGAAGACGTTGGCATTGACACGCAAACGGTTGTTGAGCAAGCGAGACCTCGTGAACAACTCGTAGTTCCAAACGACTTCTTCGTCGAAGGGAAGGTATTCAGAGGTAATGAGGTTGAGAGATATACCGCCCGGGTTGTATCCGCGACTCACAAGACCGCCGACAGTCACACCTTTATTGATGTCATAGGCGAGAGAAACCTTTGGCAGCCAAGCATCAAACGCTTCCTTGAAATCAAGCGGGATATCACCGCGACCAAAGTTTGCATTGCCTGTTCGGGTAATCTCGTCGCGTTGATAGCGAAGACTGCCGGAGAGGACCCAGCGATCCAGAAATCGGTAGCTCAACTCGGAAAACAGGCCCAGGTTCTTCTTTTGGTCATCAAATGTAGACAGGAAAGTGCCTCGCGGATAACCGAGAAGCAAACTTTCGTCCACTTCGGTGTAGGCGTAATAGACACCGGCCAGCCCGCTTAGGCCGTTGACCGCGCGATTGCCGAAAGTGAGACGCGTTTCGTTTGATGCATTGTTCGTATCGATGGTCGCCGAACCGTTATTGTCGGGCTCGGTCAGGCGCTCGGTCTCGGCGTCCGAGTACTGCAGCTGGTTGAAAAGTTTTACGGTGTTGCCGAAGTCGTAGGAAACGTCGGTGATGATACCCGCTGTCGTGTTTCGATATATCGGGTTGCTCAGCGTGATGTTGTTCAACTCATCGAACGGTGGTGATGCAGCTTCGAATGTCGGCCGGCTGTTGAAGTAGCGGAAGACAGTGAGCTTCGCCTCCAGACCATCGAGGTTGGACGGCCGCCAGAGCAACTTCCCGCGTGCGTTGAACGTCTCCAGGTCAAGGTCGTCAGGCGTCAGAAACGCCGCATTGGTGTAGTTGATGAACGTATCGCGCGCGCTGTAATCGAATGCGATGCGCGTTGCGAGTTCATCGGTGACCGGGCCGGAAGCGACCATCGCCGCCCCGCGTCGCTTACGGCTCCCACCCACGACGCGGAACCGGAGTTCCCGCTCGAACGTTGGGTCATTCGTGTCGACGATAATCGCACCTGCGATACTATTCGCACCTTGGGAAATTGTTTGCGGACCCCGGAAAACTTCAACCGACTTCACATCCCAAAGCGGAGTGTTGCCAAAGACGAGCTCGTTGAAGCTCAAGGTGCGTCCGTCGACAACGAACGCGGTGCGCGGAACGGTTCCGCTGAAGAAGGCGATCGCGCCTGAGTTCGGTCCTTCGCTGGATTGCCCCCGGATCGTTGGCGGTCCCGCAAAGCCGCCATCCGTGGGAACGGTTACGTTTGGAACACCCTGAATAAGCTTGAGAACGGAGTCGTCTTCGACGCGGGCTTGGATGTCTTCGTCGCGAAAGACAACCACTGAGGATGCAGTCTCGCGGACTGTTCGCTCGACGTTTTCACCGGTGACGACAATGCCTTCAAGCGCAATTTCTTGCGCCTTGCTTGCATCAGTCGACGCGAACGCGGACGCGACGAGCGCGATACACAGCGCCGCCGGAGTGGAACGAATGTCCATACTGAAACCTTACTAACTGCAACTGGCTCGCCAAGGACCGCAAGGCGAAGCAAGTACGCGCCAGAAACTCAATTGCTGGTCCGGCTGCGCGCAGTTTGGAGAACGCGCTCCCGACCAAGTCGGAGATTCCAGATTGCAGAACGCATTCCACAAATCAATATGGCCGGACTGAGCCGTAATCAGGCGTTGCATGCGCGCCACTGTTCGAAGCACGTCTGTTTGATGGCCACATCATCCACTGACCGCCTCGGGGAACAGCTGCTGTGGTTCGCTCAACGATGTTGAGAGCGCAGTGCCGCCGGCAGCGATCGGAACGTGTCAGCTGACCTGTTCGCGGAAACAGCTTGAAGCCATTATTCGTTCAGATGTCCTGCGAACGTTGCGCCGCCATAGTCCGATCGGAACAACCCATCCTCAGCCAACCGAGGTACGAGTTCATCAAGCGTCAACGCCATGGAGGCCGTCGAACCACCAGGGACTGCAATGAATCCGTCAATGGCGCCGGCAGATGTCCAAGCCGCGATTTCAGCGGCGGCGTCATCCACCGTTCCGATGATTTGCCAGTGGGCCGAGCCGATGACTTCCGGACGCCCGAGGAGTTCAGCGACTGTCGGCTCTTCCCGCACAATCAGCCGCCGCAACAATTCCGAATGCGTTCGACTGCGAACGTTTGCAAGTGCCTCCGGCAAATCACTGGCAGATATCCGGCGGTCGCGAGGCCAATCGCCTAGATCGAGGCCGATCATTTGCTTTACAGAGGCGATCCTTCGCGCATCTCCAATCCTCGCATTTGTTTCATTGAACAGGTCTTGCGCCTCCTTGCGGCACGGTGCGAGGTAGAGGCTCAGACCCGGCATGAGGCGAATGTCGTCGCCTGCGCGCCCATGGCTTTCTGCGCGGTGGCGCAGATCTCGACGCAGTTCGATCGCTGCGTCCATGTCTGGGGTCGACGCAAATGATGCGGACGCGATAGCGGCTGCAAAGTCTCGCCCGGTCGGTGACGCGCCCGCCTGAATCAAGGGAATTGAGGCTCCGGGGTAGCACGGCAGATTGAGCGGGCCTCGAACGCTGAAATGATCCCCCTCGTGATCAATTGGACAGATCCGAGACGCGTCCGCGTACCGGCCGCTATGTCTCCCGACCTGCAAGGCATCATGAGGAAAGCTTGCCCAAAGGCGACGCACCACGTCCGTGAACTCAGCAGCTCGGCTATACCGCTCTTGTGACGAAGGCATCGACGTCAAACCAAAGTTTTCGTTGCCATCCAACGCCGTAACGATGTTCCATCCGGCGCGTCCCTTGCTCAGCCAATGAAGCGACAGCAGCTGACGTGCCGCAATGTACGGCGAGAAGAATGTCGTCGACACCGTTGACAGCAGACCGATATGAGAGGTGTGTCGCGCGATGGCAGCGAGCAGAATTGTTGGGTCGAGACTACTGAAGCCTGGACTGCTTTCCAGAACCTCCACATTGAGAAACTGGGTATCGGGGCGAAAGACGAAATCGAGTTTGGACGCCTCGGCACGCTTGGCGACATCGACATAAAAATCGCAGTCAAAGAGCCTTTCGACATCGCTGTCGGGGCGGCGCCACGCGTCACCATTCAACCAGGTGGGCGCAAGCGACATGCCGATTTTGAGTCGTTTCGCAATGCTCACGAAAGCTCCTCCTCCAACAGTTGAAGTCGTTTGTCGTCTGGTTACGACAGCAATCTCGGGTGCGAGACGAACGGCCAGGTATCTTGGAAGGCACAACAGAGTTTGAGCGTGATGGTGTTGACCGGGCAATTCGGCGCACGATAAATGCGGCACCGCGCGCGCGACGTGCCGCGTCATACTGCTATTGGTCTTCGCGCTCAGTACTGTCAAATGCTGCTGCTGCGCCGGTCTCGCGCGCTACTAGTTTTGCCGCATTGAACAGCGCAACCCTGTCTTCGAAGTCTTGAATGGCGCCCAGGTTGGCGACAGTCGTCATCACGCAAACGAGTTCGCACTGCGCATCGAATACCGGGACAGCTTGACCCGTGACGCCTGGTGAAAGGTGCCCACTCATTTCCGCAAAGCGGGTGCTCCGAATCTGCTCAAGAATGTCGGCAGTTGGGGGAACGCCGTCGAAATGCCGCGCATGTAGTTCCCGTATCGGACTGATCTTGCTTTCCGGGAAGAAGGCTTGGAACAGCAGACCGGTCGCCGTGTTGTCGAGTGGCAAGATGTCGCCAAGCCCAATTGAGCCAATCGCGAAATATGCGCTCCGGTACCAGCGAACGAGCGTTGGCCCGCGCTCTGTCCAGACGGCAACGCCGGCGCTCAACGTATGCCGGGCGGAGAGCTGCTTCATATGACGGGCGGCAATCTCCACCGGTTCAATGCGCTGCAACGCTGCAATGCCAACGCTTAAGCTGGTCGGGCCCAGGTCGTAGCGCCCGGTCTCGGAGTCCTGTGAGGCCAGCCCTTCTTTAATAAGGCTTTGCAAGTAGCGATGAGCTGTCGAGCTGCCGGTATCCGCCAGACGTGCGAGCTCGCGCAATTGGAGTGGCTCTTCCGCGTTGGATAGCACTCTCAGAAATCGCGCTGCGATCGAAACGGATTGGATCGTACCCGAGCGTTTCTCTCTGGGCAGACTATCATTCGACATCGGAAAGCTGCTCATCAGCCGTAAGCATTCAGGCGTTCATCCCATTTGCCGCGACAGCATACTCTGAAGCATCAGGTGTATCTGATATCGTCGTGTAGATAACTCAGCACGACAATCCTTCTGGCATGAATTCACATGAACGACAGATGTGCGGGCGCGCTGCGCCGACGACACCGGTTAAGTCAATGCGCCACTCAAGACCCAGCACCTCTTCGCGAAAGGCAAAGCGAACGAGG
>JBCDAH010000145.1:0-10038 GCA_039186015.1 Pseudomonadota bacterium | reverse complement strand
GGGCGAACAGCCGTGTTCGTGTCCGCCCGAAATCGCATCGGCCGGCCGGCCTCTTTCCGGACAATTTCATACACCGTATCGATGTCCGAGGCGTTGTCGGATGCACCTGACGCGGCTTCTTCTGTCTTGCGTGCGATATCCAACTGCGCTTGCAGCCGATCGATCGTATTTCTGCTTGTTGCCAGTTCTTTGGAGAGCCGCGCGCGACGCTCCTCCGTCTGCCGGATGCGGTCGCGCTCCAGTTCCTGGAGCTTGGCGATAATCGTCGCGCTCTGCACGGTTGTGGTCGCGATTTGATCGTCAATGCCCGCCAACGTCGTCTCAGCGGTCAGCATGCGCTGTGTCGTGACGACGCCCCGTTTATGTGCGCCGGCGAGCTTGGATACAATCTTTTGGAGCTTGGCACGGCGTTGCTGCAATGACGTCTTGAGTTCAGCCAGCCGCTTGATCTCAAGTCGCGTTGCCGAGATTCCGGCATTGATCGCCTTGAGCGTCGCAAGCTCTGACTTCCGCAAGTTGCCGAGCAGACTGCTTTCAGCTTCGACCAGCTTTTCGGACCGCTCAAGGCCAATCAGGCCAATCAGCCGTTCCGGGATTTGGATCGTCTCGCCGTCCGACAATTCCGCTTTCAGACGCGCATGCAGGATCAGTGCCTGCGAAAGATCAATTGTCAGAAGCCGGACACTCGAGGTGCTTGGCTGAACCGTTGCGCCACTTGTCGGCGGGCGATAGTAGCCGCCGGCTGACGAAAGCGCTGTCAGAACGGACATGCCGCGCGTCCATGCGATTGCGCCTGGTGATGCGACAAACCCCGACACGAATACATCCCGATACTTCTTCACTTCGATGGAAACAGCGCCTTCGCGGCCCGTCATCGCGAGAATGCGTCCGGACAGGACTTTCTCAAGCTCACGCGCTGAGAGCTTCGCAATGTCGACGCGCCCGATGCCGGGGATGGAAATCGTGTGGTCGCCGTTGATGCGGTAGTCACCCGTGATGTCCGCGTATCCCTGGAAACGCAACTGAATGATTTCGGCCAATTCAACGAGACGCTCTGCTGGCACGCTGGCGGCGGCGCTGTCGCCTGGAGACGTGGTGAGACGAGGACGTGTTTCAGGTGTAATCACGCTTCTGGCTGTTAGCGCCTTCTGCGCAACGCGACCATGCGTCGGGGCACCGTCGCTTGTCGTCTGCTTGTTTTCGTCACTGACGCGCAGCAGATCCGATGCCGCGACTGGGTGGGACGGCGTGTTCGACTCCGTGGTCTCCACGTCTGAATCCGAGCTTAGGAAGGATTGTAGCGCCCCAAATTCCATCTGCGTACCGACGGACGGCACGATCAATGCAGCGAGAACAAGGATCACAGCAAATAAAACTCGGAACATATCCCCTACCTTTCCGGGGCCAAAATCCGCCAAGGGCGCAGCGCAATATCGAGGCGACCTGCCTAGGAATACCGTCAAAAGACCAATGCGGATACGAAGTCCGCGCAATCACACTCGAGACGCAGGAGGCACGCTTAGCTTAGGTCGCGCCAACCTTTTGTTGCCCTAAGTATGGTGAGTGCATATCTAACCTCCAATTGCAACAGTAAGATTTTATCAATTAACGTAGATTCCTCTAAATTTTTCAGCATTATGCCGTGTGCGGTACATTCTCCAACGCAACTTTATCGTGGATTGGCTGGTCGCCTATAAGTGGTCTGTTGGTTTTACGTCAATTCTGCGGCGCAGCGGCGATATTCGGGCCGCAATCCCGACTGGATCGCGCCAATCTGCTGAACGGTTTGCGGCAGATTTCGGTAAATTGCACCGCATCTTTGGGCACGTTTTGCACTCATGTGTTGTGGTTGATTCCATCAGCATGTCGGCCAGTGTTAACTATTGGAGACTTGGTAAATTTTCCGTTTGTGTCCAGGCGGCGCGGATATATGGCGTTAGGCGCAGCCGTATGAGATCAGCGGCTCAGCGATCGCAAGTCGTCGAGTGCGGTCGCACAGTCTGGCGAAATCCGGTCTTCGTTTTCGATAAGACATCTGACAATCCGGCCGCCGCCAGGGCGGAGATCACCGCAGAGCCGAGCTGCATCCCGGTTGCACGCAAAGAACGTACTGCGGACGGACCGCCGCCGCTCGATTCTGGCGCGACATGCCGGAGACAGGCGATCGCGTCGCCGCTCGAGGCACTGTAGGATGCGACCTCCACCGGGGACGACGTCCGGGCAAACACGAGCAACGTCCGCGCCACAGTCCAAAAGTGTCGCCTGGACAACATGAAAGCTGCGCCATGGCCGGTCCTGAAACCCATACGCCGTTGCCGGCAAGCACACGAGGGCAGCCAGTGCGGCGGTGACATACGTTTGAAACTGTGAGTGCGTCATCTGAATCCAAATCCTTATTGTCTCTCGTGCCCGGTTCCGGAGGCAGTCCGTTCTCAAACCTTGGATCAATCGGAGCCACACTAACCATTCCTATGCCGTTGGAGACTTGCGGTCGGGCACGGCCAGGTGCGATGGCCGGCCCGAACAGGGTTTATCGTCGTTGTTTGCTGCGATGCGCGGATGTCGCGTTAGTACCGGTGGAAACGGCGGCTGCGGCTGACAGTGTTCCCGCGCGGTCCGGTCCACGTCGTCGTCCCGTTGCAGGCGCCGCCGGAGCAAGACGTTGAGCCATCACGGGTAACGGAGTTGCCTCCCGGACCGGTCCACGACTGATGGGACGAACACGTCCCGCCCGAGCACGAGCCTGCGCCGTTGAAGGTGGCCGTGCCGCCATAGGGCCCAACCGCGGTTCTGCTGCGCTCCCACCCCTGGGCGCTGGCTGACGATGCAAAGACGAGACTACCGGCGGCAATGGCTGCCAAGACTGTCAGAGACTTCATGCGAGGACCCTCCTGCAAGTGATGATCATCTCAATGGATGACGGCTACAGGTTTGCGCTCACGGGTTGCGGGGATGTGTCTGACCTAGCGGATCAACGTAACGTTTTGTAACGATTGGCCGTGGTTGACTTATTGCGGTCATGCGTCCTGACGATTGGTCGTCCATGAACCAAAGCCCCAGAATCATCGTCGTCGAAGACGATCCGGATATCCGAACGCTGTTGCGGGACTATCTGCAACGGCAAGGGTTCCGCGTCGACGAGGCGGACGGAGCTGCGGCCTGCGATCGGTTGCTCACACAGTTTGGCCCGCCCGACTTGATGGTGCTCGACATCATGCTTCCCGGAGAGGACGGGTTATCGATCTGCCGACGGCTGCGGTCGACGTCGTCGGTTCCGATCGTGATGCTGACGGCACGCGGAGATGATGTGGACCGGATTGTCGGGCTTGAGATGGGGGCGGACGACTATCTGCCAAAGCCGTTCAATCCGCGCGAGCTGGTGGCACGGATCCGCGCGATATTGCGGCGCTCCGAACTGGCGGCTGCAGAGCCGAAAGACCGGGTGCGTGTCGGCCCGTTTCACGTTGATCTCGAGGCGCGCGTTGTCCGAGATGCCGAGGGGGCGGAAATTGATCTTACGAGCGCCGAGTTCGACTTGCTGGTCTGTTTCATCGAACGATCAAACCGCGTGTTGTCGCGCGATCAGCTTATGGATTGGACCCGCGGACGGCGGGCCGAGGCATTCGATCGTACCATCGACGTGCAAGTGAGCCGTCTGCGCAAAAAGCTCAGCCGAAGCGAGCAGAGCATCATCAAGACCGTGCGCAATGCCGGATACATTCTGACGGCATCGGTCGAACGGGACGAGGGCTGACCGTGGGTGTCGCGCGGCTCGGCTTTCTTGGGCGTGTCATCGGTATCGTACTGCTGCTGTTGCTTGCGCTGGTGGCCCTCGGCGTCGGTCTTTGGTTCGTCACGCAGGATCGCGCAACGACAGCCGCGCAGTTTCCGCTGCCGCGCCAAATCGCGGCGATTGTCGAGTTGCTGGATGCTGCGCCGGAACGTTTGCATCCTCAAATCGTAGCCGCCGCAACCAGTCCGGATCTTGCCGTAAGTCTGCAGCCACGCGTGCCGGACGGTCTTCAGCCGGAGCAGCGGATGCCGGCATTGGAATGGCTTATCAGTCAGTATCTTGAAACGCGGCGTGACAGGCTGGTGATTGCTGCGCGTGTTTCGATAGACGACATGGGTACGGTTGCTCAGCTCCTGGATCGGATTTCTCCGACGACGCGTACGCAGGTTACGATTGCTGTTGCACTTGCGAACGGACAGTTCGTTACCGCAACCCTTCAGAGGGCATCCCCGCTTCGGGTTTTCGCGATTCCAGTCGGCTTTTGGATCGGGCTGTTCGGGTTTCTTTTCGCAGCACTCGCACTTTGGGCAATCGCGCGCGAGGCGCGACCATTGCGACAACTGGCAAGCTCTGTCGAGGCATTTGGGATCGACGGTCAGCCGCGCCGTGTCGCACCAGGCGGCGCCCTTGAGATCCAGGCGCTGACAACCGCCATTAACAACATGCAGGGCCGCATCGCGGTTCTGATCAAAGCGCGCGCCGTTCTGATGGGCGGCATCTCGCACGATCTCAAGACGTTCATTACGCGTCTCCGCCTGCGGGTCGAGGGTCTTGATGACGCCTCTCAGCGCGCGCGCGCTGAAGCCGATCTTGAATCAATGACGAAGTTGATCGACGAAGCTCTCGCTCTTGCGCGTGGTGCAAACGAACCGGGGCGGCGGGCGGCCGTCGACGCCCGTTCCTTGATAGAGGAGACACTCTCCTCGCGTGCCGACAAAGATCGGGTGACGCTCAGATCCCAGGGTGAGCTATTTCTTGTGCACGGTGACGCTTTGGGGCTTGCGCGCCTGTGTGACAACCTCATCGACAATGCCTTACGCTTTGCAGACCGTTGTGAGGTGACCCTCGTCTCTTCAGACAGTGCCGTCTCCGTCACGTTCGACGATGACGGACCGGGCATACCCGAGGATGATCGGGCGACAGTTTTTGAGCCGTTTGTGCGCCTCGAGACGTCCCGCAATCGCGAGACCGGCGGCAGCGGCCTCGGCCTCGCGGTCGTCAAGCAAATCGTGGACGCCCACCAAGGTGAGATTGCTGTCGAAGCCGCGCCGCTCGGCGGTGCGCGGATGCGTGTGAGCCTTCCGCGATTTGTCGCGCCGGTGTGACTTTGAGGGACCGCTTGTTGCTTGGATGTTTCGCGTCTGAGAGTCCCCAGATCAGGCCCATAACAATGAACAGATGGCGCCAGTGATCACTATCAATAACCAAGCTCAAGACAAGCGTCGCTGCCAGCGCCGCTGTCGCAATCACAAACGGTCCCCTCAACTGGGACTTCGTGAGAATGCCATGGGCCCCGATGGCCAATGTCGATAGCACGGAGATCAGGAACAGAAGACCGCCGATCCAGCCGGAGTTCAAGAACATGCTCAGGTAAACCTGATGCGGTGCCTCGTGGTGATAGACGCTGGAGAATACGCCGTTGCCGATCCCGAGTGGATTTTCGACGATTAACGCGACCGCCTTGCGCTGGCCGCCGAACCGTCCCGAGGGCCCGACGTCGTAGCCCTGCGAAAGCGAAGCCCGTTCGGCGAGGAGATTGGTGATCTTCTCTGATTGCAGAGCCGCACCGACGGCAATCGAGATCGCGAATGTCCCGGCGATCACGACGGCGCAGATCCGGTTCTGGTGCGAGCGTTCAACAGCAAAGACGAGCGCGGAGACACCGACAATGGCCAATGTGAGCGCGGCCGCCATCCATGCACCGCGTGAGAAGCTTATCAAAACACCAACAACCAATACGACGAACAAACCACCGCCAAACAGCGGGCGCTGAGTTTCGCCGCGCACGAGTATCCAGCTCAGGAACGCCAAAGCCAATACAAGCGCGGCGCCAAAAACGTTCGGGTCCTTGTATGGGCCGCGCCCCCGGCCATAGCGCGTGAACACATCGTAGCTGCCCGGGATGAGATCGAAGTAGCCGACCAGAGCAAGGATGGCGGCCGCGGCTGCGCTGAGGGTAAAGCACCACAGAAGCAGATTGAATCGCTGCGCTGTTCGTTCACGTAAAAAGCTGGCAACGGCGAATGCGGCGATGGCCAGGAACAGTGTCACGACGTTGTGCTTGATCGAAGCATCGGCGTGCGGAGAAATGCCGGCGGCGAAAATGCCGAGCGCACAAATTGTTATCCAAATCGCGAGTTGCGTGGCGGCTAGCGGACCGAAGACGGAAAATCCGAGCATCGGCAACGCGATCGCTGCCATCAGCATAAAAGCGTCGGTTGGGGCGGGCTCGAACGATACGAAACTGCTGGTCAGCATGCCGCATGCAATGAGCGCGGCACCAAGCGCAGACGCCGATACTCTTAACGGGACTGCTGTCGGGATCGTTAGTGTCCAACTCACGGTCTGTGCTCCCAGTCGTCCGTTGCGTGGTTGTCCTGATCCGGGCTGGCAGAGTCCCAGATTGGAACACCGGACGGGCTCGTTCTCCGCACACCTCCGAAATGCAAGACTTGGACCGCTTCACCGGGAAGGCAGCGGTAATGCTGTCGGGCGCTGAAATGCGTGAAGAAGTTCGGATGTTGATGCTGCACACGTTCCCGGGGACACTTTGCCCAGGAGACGCTTTTGCGCACGAGATGCTTGCCCGAGAGACGCATCTGTCCCCTTGGGCATTGAGGCATTACGGTCCCGCTGCGCTGGCCGGTCGGGTCTCGCGGCTTATACCTCGCGATCCACGAAGGCGGTGATCAGTGCGCGCGCAATCGCTTGTTTGCCGGGGACCCATATCCCTTCAGGATGTGCCTGGTCCAGCATCAGGCGCAGGTCGTCGCGCGAGAACCACCGCGCGTCCTTGATCTCGTTCGGATCGATCGTGATGTCCGTTGTTTCGGCGATGCCGTGACACCCAATCATGAGGCTATAGGGAAACGGCCACGGTTGTGCGGAGTGGTAATGCACGTCGCCAACTCGGATACCGGCTTCCTCGAACGTCTCTCGGCGCACAGCGTGTGCAATGTCTTCTCCCGGCTCCAAGAAGCCAGCCAGTGTGGACCACATGTTCTCCATGAAGCGATCCTCATGGCCGAGCAATGCGCGGTCGGTTGCCGGATCAACAATTAGCATGATCACAACCGGGTCGGTGCGAGGGAAGTGTTCTTGTCCGCAAGCCCAGCATTTACGCTTCCATCCGCCGTCGCGCGATATGGTCGTTCCGCCGCAATGGCCGCAACATCGCGTGTTGTCGTGCCAATGTGCCAACGCTTTCGCCAGCGCCATAAGTGAAAGCTCGGCCGATGGCGCGCCGCCGGCCATGGCCAGGGATCGCAAATCGACAATCGGGCGCAGTTTCTCAAGCCCGCCTGGCGCATTGCGGACACGATGATCGGTGGCGGATACGGCGAAGCGGCCGTCGCCCGTCTCGCGATCCGTGCCCAGAAACAAGGCGTCGGCAACGGGCAGGCCGAAGTCGTTGAGGTCCTTGCGTGTGAACCAACGGATGCCGCCGTTGGTGCGCGCCTCGTTCGACCAGATCACAGGCTTGTAATCGGCCAGGACCATGAAGCGCGCGCCAGGGGCCGCAAGCAAGCCCTCAAGATAGGCCGCATCGGCGCGTTTATGACTTTGGCGATCGAGCAGTGTCGATGCCCTGAGCGTTGGTTCGAACATGCCAGTCTCCCTCAATCGCAAAGAGAGCACGGCCCTGGCTGAGCCGCAACGGCACGCGGTCGGGTTGATGTGGGCAGAGGGCGTCGTGTGCGGTGCGATCTAGCGCATTCCGCCATAGGTGGACTTACTTCTTTCGCCGCCTCACACCCCGTTCTCGATCCACCTGGCCGGCGAGAACGACCGAAAGTCAAGAAGACCGAAAGCCAGGAAGACCGAGAGAATTGGATGTGGGATCGTTCCAGCAAATCTGAAGCGATCTAGGTCTCGCTGCCACCGCGATACGTCTCCTCGACCAACTGGCCCGTGCGATACGCCGACCACATAATGACCGGGAGAGAGACCATATTCGCAATCAAGGCCCCGATAAGCGCGCCCTCCACAACGCTGAGAATGTTGAGCTCCTGCAGCAGAACCCAGCCGTTCAAGACCCAAAGCACAAGGTTTACGCCAAGAAACAACGCACGTGTTGCAAGCATAGATGCCCCCTTATTGGTTGATCGACGTTCGCTTCTGGTGACGTCCGGTCCGCACCATTCTCTACCGTTTTGACAGAGCCATGACGATTGCGGCGTACGGCCGCCGCCACAGGGCTGCCACGGGGCCGGCGCGACATCGCGAAGCTGGCGGGCGAAGCTCGGGCTTGTATGATTGTCGTGGAGCCGTCATATAGGGCGCGGGGGGTTGGCGCGGACGTGTCCCTCGCCAACCGGGTCAGGTCCGGAAGGAAGCAGCCCTAACGAGTCCGTCACGGGTCGTTGCTCAGCCTCCCACTCATTGCGCGAGCCGCCATGGGCTTGTTGTCGGCATAACCGGCGACCGCCGGCGCGGGTGATGCGCGCGCCGGGCGGTGATGTGGCGTGTGAAGCGGGGCCGGCTGCGGGTCAGGCAATGGCAGATGATACCGAACAGTCGGGCTTTGATCTTGGCGCTGATGCGGACGCTGGATACGTCGTGCTCGCGCGGAAGTATCGCCCCGAATCCTTCGCGGACCTGATCGGCCAGGAGGCTATGGTCCGAACGCTGAGTAACGCCTTCACTGCGGATCGGATTGCGCAGGGCTATATGCTGACCGGTGTCCGCGGTGTCGGTAAGACAACAACCGCGCGCATTCTGGCGCGCGCCCTCAATTATCATCGCAATGATGTTGATGACGCTGAGCAACGGCCGACGGTGGATTTGTCGGCGGGCTACGGCAGGCATTGTGTGGACATTCTGAAGTCGCGACATCCCGATGTCGTCGAGATGGATGCGGCCTCGAACACTGGTGTCGACAACGTGCGCGAGATTATCGAAAGCGCGCGATACCGTCCGCTGAATGCCCGGTACAAAGTCTTCATCATCGACGAAGTGCACATGCTCTCGAAGGGCGCGTTCAACGCCCTTCTCAAGACGCTCGAAGAGCCGCCAGGCCATGTGAAGTTCATTTTCGCGACAACGGAGGTGCGGAAAGTCCCCGTAACCGTGTTGTCGCGATGCCAGCGCTTTGATCTGCGTCGCGTGGATGTGCCGGTTCTGGTGCCGCATTTTGCCGGCATCTGCGAGAAGGAGGGCGCGACTGCAGACGAGGAGGCGCTAGCGCTGATCGCGCGCGCCGCGGAAGGGTCCGTCAGGGACGGCCTGTCTATTCTCGATCAGGCGATCGCGATGGGCGCCGGTTCTGTGACCGCGGCGTCCGTTCGCGCGATGCTCGGTCTTGCCGACCGTGGGCGGATATTTGATCTGCTGGCGGCATGCCTGTCGGGAACACCGAAGGCCGCGCTTGAGGCGTTTGATGCCCTGCATGCCGACGGTGGCGATCCGCTTCAGCTGCTGACGGATCTCGCCGAAGCCGTTCATGCCGTCTCTCGTGCCAAAACACTCGGCGCCGACGGGGCCGGTGATGGCCTATCGCGCGAAGAACGTGAACGTGCAGGCGAGCTGGCTGGCCGTTTGTCGATCGCGATACTTTCGCGGGTCTGGCAGTTGCTGGTCGCTGGCCTGGATGAGGCCAGCAAGGCTCCGGACCCGCGTGCGGCGGCCGAGATGATCCTGATCCGCATTGCATTCACGGCAGATTTGCCGACGCCGGATCAGATCGTGCGCGCCCTGGGCAACGGAGCAGCGGCCTCCGCAACGCCGGCCAATGCTCCAACGTCGCCGGAGACACGTGGTGGCGGGAGCAGCACACGGTCGCCGACGTCCCAGGCAGTCGGACTGGCCGTGGTTCAAGCGCCGGCCCCGAAGGACCCGCATGGCGAGGCCTTGCAGGATGCCGCGCCGTCAGAGCGTGTTGTCGCCTCTCTGCCTCAGCACGTCGACGAACCACAATCCGGGCATGTCGCCTTGAACAGCTTTCATGACGTGGTCGCGGGCGCCGGCGCGCGCCGCGCGGGCCAGCTCAACCAGCAGCTTGAGGACAAAGTTCGGCTGGTCCAGTT
>JBCDAH010000144.1:0-10314 GCA_039186015.1 Pseudomonadota bacterium | reverse complement strand
GCCACCCATATCGGCGGCAAGCTGGTACACTTCGTCGAAGCGCCGGTCGACGACCTCGCGACAAACCGCAAAGTCACGAAGGTCCCCAACGAGGAAGTCGTCTGCCTCCGTCTCGCTGAACCGCGGATACTTGATGTCAACGCCGCGCACCCAGTACCCCTCGCGCTTCAGGCGCTTGACCAAATGGGAACCGATGAATCCCCCTGCACCGCAGACCAACGCCCGCTTGACGTCACGCATGTCCATTTCCTCTGATCGCCAGTAATGCCGCTTTTGTGCCAGCACCGCTCAGTTTGCTAATCCTCTGCAGCGCGCCAGCGCAAGCCGCAACATCCCCCGTTGCGGACCTGAAGTAGTTGTTTCCGAGCTGTTCCTCGCATAGCGCATGCACATCCGACGCTTTGCTGCCGATGAACAACACAGGCTTTCGCGACGCGACGCAGCCGTAGACTTTCGAGGGCAACACGTACCCGACGAACGGATCCGACAGCGTTATCAAGTGTGCATCGGGAGTCACCAAGAGCGATGCCAGCTGTTCAAGCGGAACGGGCGTGCCCTGAATGAATGGCAGACCGTCCTGCTCAAGAGCTTGCGCAATGCGCCCCGCGCCACCGCCGACAGCGTTCAACCACAAGACCACATCCCCGCTGTCATGCCGGTGGTGATAGCGGTAGGCGTCCAGAAACGTCTCTGTGTCATGCGCGACACCCCAATTCCCGGAATAGAGCAGCAGCGTCTTGCCATTTGCGCCGGCGGGTCGTTCCAGCGGCGACGTTGTCTCAGATATCTCAACTGGCGATGGGTCGCGCTTGAGCTGAACGCGGGAACTCGCAATGCCCTGCTCTTCCAGCCGTCGTGCTTGATCGCGTCCGAGCACCTCGAACCGGTCAACCCGTCGGCGCCAAAATAGCGTGACGGCCTGCAACAGCCTGAGCCCCAGCCCAGGTCGATCTACCTCTGCCATGGCGCATTCCGGGTGGAAGTCGGTAATCCTGTAGGTCAGCGTCTTGCGAAGCCAGAGGTTGGCAGGGGCGATCCAATGCAGAAACAGCGGCGGACTTCCCGTGAAGATGACTCGTCGCGCACGACGTATGTGCGGCCATGCCGCGCGCAACAGGCGCGTGTTGATGCGCGCGGTCCAAATCAGGCGCGCCATACGCTTGGTCTTGTCATAGCTGTCCGCATGAATGCAGACGATGGTCAAGCTGCCACGAGTGGTTGCAACCCGCTCCGTCCGCGCATCCTGGGAGGTTAACCCAACAATGACGACGCGCTCACCACTTTCCGCCAATTCCTTCGCGAACAGCAGGCTGTATTGCCCAACTGCGCCGAAATCAGGCGGAAGCCAATCGCAGATATAGACGGTTTCGGCATCCTGACTCGTTAACATCTCATCCTCGGATGCATTCCGAATTTTGGTAAACGCTATTCTCGAAGAAAGTGCGATTGGATACCGCATTACCTAGATCATTTCCGCCTTGGGCAGCACACGTCGCCGGCCCACACCCCCGTTCCTGATTCACTTGGCCGGCCACCCATGAAATCGTGCCATTGGGTCGCCGGGGGCGGGTGTGGGATGGTTCCGGCTTATCAATCTGAAACGCTCTAGAAAAGCGTCCCTGTAGTGGCATACAAATCTCATTTTTCCGATACAGCTACCAGCCAGGATAGACTTAACCGTAAAGGTCGTAATGCTCTCAATTGCCAATATCGTTCAATAGGCGTCGTCTCGATTGATGTCTTAATCTTGACATCCGCATCGTGTCGGCAACGGCGTAAGCTGTAATGCCTGCTTGAAACAAGAGCGCGCGCTCAAGTCAAGCGAGAGCCTTTAATGGCGCTGTTCGTAGGTGAGTCTTTGAGTTGCGCTGTTCGCACGCTCGCGGCTCGAGCGCTGGCTATCCTGCGACGACGGTACCCAGGCCGCGACTGCGGCTCGCCGCCCTCGCGGAGGGCCCGGCCGGAGGCCGGAACAGCCCGTGAGCGACAAACAACAACCGCGGGCTATCCTGCAACGACGATACCCAGGCCGCGACTGCGGCCCGCCGCGTTGCGGCGCCCACGCGGAGGGCCTGATCGCCAGGTCGGAATAGCACGTGAGCGGGAACAGCCGTGAGCGAAAGCACGCGACAGCGACACGTACTAATCAGCAGCGCGGATGAGCGACAACTCATCCAGCCAGATCTCGCCATCAAGGAACCGTTCGGACTCGGATCTTGCATCGTGAATCAACTCAAGTGTCTGACTTCGACACTTTGCGTCATCGGGTACGACAAGACGCATCGAGAATCGCGTCCATATCCAGAGTCGGCCAAGCAGCGGCTCACTTTCCGCGACGGTCGCGCCAGACTGGCAGATGACCCGCCACTTCAGCCCGCGCTTTCCTCTGACCCGGCCTAAGGACATCCAGTCGAGTTGGTAGGCTCCAGCACCTAGCACAAGCGTTTGCTTGAGACTGGGAAACGTGATCCGCCCATTGCGGAACACGATGTGAAAGGCACGTTCGTCCGGCACGCCCGGCTTGGGGGCAAAACCGGCAATCGCATTTCGGGCGGGGTCGATACGCCAATCGAACGCGATTGGCCGCGGGCGGCTCTCAAAACCGGAGTTATTCAAAAAACCCGTCTTTGCGAATTCGTCCTTTGGCAGTAATTGCAACCATGCCGTGTATGCTAACTCAATTGCGCCCTCAGAAATCAGATGTTGCAAATAATCCGTCTGATCTTCTGCCAGAACAGGAGCACCCGTTTCTTTCAGGCTACGCATAATATTTAGAGGTGTTGTCGGCAGTGACGTGAACTGTGCCAGACGGCGCAACACCCTCGATCGCCACGGCGGCGCCCTTGCCAGCTTGGCGACCAAGAGTTTCTCACCGGTTGGGGTTTCAGCAATGCGCGCGATGTATCCGATCGCATAGTCGTCAAGTGCTGGGCGGGTTCGAAGCAAAATGTCAGCTAGCGTGACGGCCTCGGCATAATCCTGAGCAACAAACCGATCATTGAGCAGCCAGAGTACGGCAATCGATTCCCGCCGCGATCGCGCGACTGCAGCCTGCATGTGACGGCGCGCCGTTGCGCGATCCTGACTGAACTCTCCCAACAGCCGGTGCGCACGCGCGCTCAACGGTTCGACGGCCAGAACCCGGTGTGCGAGTTTGCGAATCTCGGCGCGCACGGCATCGTGCTGCGTGTCGGGTCGGGCAGAGCGCTTATCGCTCGGGTTTTGCGTCTCCGTGCCGGCTGTCGCTGAGCTGTCAGCATCGGCCGCTCCGAGAGGCGCGGTGACGTCTACGACCGAGCCCGTGTCTTTTGCCGTTGTTGACCGGATGAGCGTGTCTCGGAGTTGCGTGGCCCGCGCAAGCAGCGGTGCCGGGTGGCGCGGATTGAGCCAAAGCGCCAACTCCGGGTTCCAGGTCGCGACGGCATAGGGGAGGCTTTGCGTCACGAGCAACCAGGCACCCGCAACAAACACTGTGCCGGAGAGTCCGATGCGCGACCAGTCGCCCCAACCACGTTGACGCGGTTCCGACGTGTTCGTCTCACGATCAACGGACTTTGGTGTGGTGCTGTTCATCGGTCACTACGGAGTCGCGTCACAATCCAGCGTAACAGAGTGGCCTGCCCAGCTATTACCCGCCTCAGATGTCCGGAACTTGGATCGGCGGCCTGTTGCTGAACCCGCGCATCGCGCCGTTTGCCACTTTTTCTGGATCCACCTTGCTTGCCCGAAGCGTGTGCCTTGCGACGCCCCTTCTCGGCATCCAATCGACGCGAAGTCGCGCGCTCGCGGTCGTAGTCGATCCGCCGCTCCTCCGTCTTCAGACGATCCCAGGCCCACGTGACGCGCTCGGCAAACACGGATCGGTCGATGGTTACGTTCGACGAGGCCTGGCCTGCCGTGTCCGGATGAAAACACCGGAGCAACAGCGCCATATGCGTTCGCAGCGTGGCAGCGGACGCGTTCGGCGTTCCACCCAGAACCCGGTAGGCATCCGCGGATTGGTCGAGCAGAACCTGCTCGATGTAAAACTGAGCCGCGTGCCTGAGTGAGGCCTCATCCTGGCCGGTTCGCTGATTGGCTTCAGCGACCGCGGCTCCATCGCCAGCGGCCACACGCAGAAGGAACGTCAAGCCGTTCGGCAATTGGATTCGCCGGGCTCGTGAAACGAACTCCGGTCGTGTTTGAAGCCCGATCGCGGCATTGAGTGCATCAATCTCGGCCATGTTCCCTTAGCTGCCGCGTGGATCGTTGGCCTCGGGCGTGCGCGCTTCGCCAGATCGCGCTTCGTCACCGAACATATCTTCTGCTGGTTTGTCGGCCACATTCGTCTGAGGACCGTCATTCTGTGAGTCGTATGTCTGTGACTCATCTGATTGCGGGTCATCTCGTTGAGGGTCATCTACCTGCGGCTGATGCGTCGGCGGTGCGTCGGTCGTGTCCGCAATTGTCTCAGTTGGCGGATCGGCGGCACGGGTTGCACCGTATTCATAGGCACCTGCGCCATAGCTGTAGGAGTAAGCGTAGCCCTGATACGCTGCATGGCTTGCGTCAAACCGCGTCAACGCGAAACCGACAACGTTCGCGCGCGCCATGTCGAGACGCCGAATGGTGTTGCGAACAGCGCCCTTCGGCTGCATGCCCGCCCCGACAACCAGCAACGTGACCGACGTCGCACTCGAGAGCAGTTGCGCGTCCGCCAGTCCCAACATCGGCGGGCCGTCAATGATGATAAGATCGAAAATCTCCAGGCCAACCGAAACCAAGGAGTACATGCGCGTACCGCTCAACAGATCGGCTGCATTCGGCGGGACTGGTCCAGAGGCCATGAACGTCAAGGACGGCGTGTCAGTTTCTTGAAAGGTCTCAGGTGGTGCGACCGATCCCGTGAGATAATTGGAAAGCCCCATGCTGTTGTCATAGTTCAACTTGGTGTGCAACGACGGCTTGCGCAGATCGGCATCAACCAACAACACCTTCAAGCCCATGTTGGCATACTGCCTGGCAAGGGCGATCGCGGTTGATGATTTGCCTTCCGACGGACCTGCGCTTGTCAGAAGAATGGAGCGCGGCAAACCGGTTTCACTCGAAAACTGAAGCGCCGTAGCGAGCGATCTGTGCGCTTCCGCGATTGCCGAGTGCGTCTCCGTCAGATTCGCCTGGAAGTCCTCATCCGATGGTGCGCGCGGGATGATGCCAAGTGTCGTGAGCCCGGTCAGCTCCTCGACATCCTCTGGTGTTCGCAACCGGTCATCGAGCAGTTCGAGCAGGTACGCTAAGCCAATTCCACCCCCAACGCCCAAGCCGAACGCGAAAAACAGCGCGCGCGACAAACGTGGTTCCGACGGTACGCCGGGTGCTTCAGCTTTGTCGACGATGAAGACGTTGTTGGTGCCGACTCCCGACGCAACCCCCAGCTCCCGAAGACGCTGCAAAAGGCTATTGTAGAGCTTCTTGTTCGTCTCGACCTCGCGCAGGAGGATATTGTGCTGGGCGCGACGCTTCTGAAAGTCGAGAACGCCGGCGCGCAATTTCTCAATGCGGCTGCGCATTTCCCGTTCTTCAGCGAGAGACGTTTCATAAGCTGATTTCAAGGACGCGCGGACCGTACTCACCTCGGACGCCAGCTGGCGATCGACCTCTTTGATCTTGTTGAGGATCTTCACCATCTCCGGATATCCGGGCTTAAATATCTCCAGCTTTTCCTCGTACTCGCTCGTGAGCGCATTTCTGCGCGCGCGCAAGCCGTCGATGACCTTGTTCTTCAACAGCTCGGGCACGTTAATACCGTCGCTCAGCTCAACCTGTCGCCACAGCTGCTCGTTCTTAATCCGCTCTGAGACCAATGCGCCCAGCGAGACATTCGCAGCAGCCAGATTGCTTTCGGCGATTGACGCTCTTTCTCCCAGCACGACAACGCGCTCGCGCTTTGCGAATTCGATCAGTTCTTTTTCTGATTTCTCCAGCCGGATCTTGAGCTGCGCAATCTGGTCCTCAAGAAACGTCTTTGCGTACGCATTGGCCTGAAACCGCTTGTCGAGATTGGCGGCAATGAACGCGTCGGCGTAGGCGTTCGCAATCCGCTGGGCGCGCCGCGGGCTTGGGTCTTTGTAACTCAAGTCCACAAGGCGCGATCCGGACACCGGCCGAACTGCGATGTTCGCTTGGACAATCCCAATGGCCCAGGACTGCATTGCGATTGGAGATGGAACGCGCTCTGCCTTCCGTTCGCCAGCGATTGCTTCGCGGACGACACCTGTCAGGGATACCTTGCGTGGTGCGAAGAACTCGTCGTCGTCATGCAATTGCAGTGCGGAAACAACCCTGTCCGCCAGGCTGCGGCTATGCAGAAGCGCGTACTGCGTGCGCAAGAACTCCGACGCACTGCCGATGGTTGCGCGACCGCTCGTATCACCGTCAACGATCTTCAGCGCCTGGTCATCGATCTGAATCCGAACGGTCGCAACATAGAGCGGCGTCCGCATCAACGAATTCAAGGAGCCGACGATGACAAAAAGCACTGTAACGGCCGCAATCAACCACCGGCGCTTGAGAACAAGGCGCAGTAACCAGTAAATCAGCTCGGCAAGCTCATTGCCCCCGGCAGCTGCGCGATCCGGCGGTCCGAGATACTGGTCATGCACGCCGTAGGAGCCGGGATAACGATCCTGAGCGCGCGCCAACGCGGTCGTCGTGTCCCGATTGACAGGAACCGGTCTTCTGTCGCCGCCGTCCGGCGACTCGTTATCAGGTTCATTCGCGCCGGACATTCGGTGTCACTCTAACGATGCCGAGCGTGCCGCAAGCAGCTTGATCGGCCCACTCAGGCGGCTACAGCAGCAAGCCCGCGATTGGCAAAACCTTCAGAACCTGGCCAAGCGCCTTCTGGAGCGACGAGTCTGTCGCCACGATGACATCGCCGGCCCGCAACTGAGGGTCTTCTGCAGAGCCGCCCCTGATCTCACTCAGATCATGCTTCGACGCATGCCGCTTGCCGGCCTTCTCTCGGAACACAACAACGGTCGTGTTGGCAGTCGGGCCCAAACCGCCGGCGGTCGCAACTGCCTGTACAAGTGTCATGCTGCCCGTGATCGGGTACACGCCCGGCTTGACCACGGCTCCGTCGACTGTGATCCGCTTGCTGTTGAAAGCCGTCACCCGGACGGTGACCTGAGGGTTTTGTAGGTACTTCGAACCAAGCCGCCGGGCTAGAACACGCTCCGTCTCACGGGCTGTCTTCCCAGAGGCCCGCACATCACCGATCAGTGGAAAGCTGAAGGTTCCCGTCTCGGAGATCTGAAAGGACCGCGAGAGTTCAGCGACCTTGAACACTGTCACCTCGATCTCATCGAGCGGACCAATTCTGTAAGCGACGTCGTCTGCAAGGCCGTCATCGACCTGAGCAGACCCACGCTTCAGGGCTTTGCTGATGCGCGCAACCGTTGCAGCCTCTTTCGCATCGCGCTTCCGCTTGGCTTTGGTTGTCGCGTGATTTGAATTTCCAGTGGATACCTTCACCACTTTGGTTGAGCGCTCGCGGGTTGCTGTGTCAGGTTTCGGCGCGTTCTGACTGCGGGTCGACTTGGGAGCTGATGCTATCGGTGCTGCACTGCCAAGGTTCAGGGCCTGCGGGCCACTACCTGGATTGTCCAAATGCGCGGCGCAACCGCCCAGTGAGGCTATCACGGCCATCGCCGCCAGAATACGCAGCATTTGACTGACTCCTACGCGCACCGGCCTCCAGGACCGGCGGCTCAACGACGCTGCTATTCTCTAATATAGCCTTTGGCGCCGTGACAACCATATGATGCGCAGCATTCTGACCAACGAGGCTCTCCGCGGCTCTTGCGCCACGGTCGAGATCAGGTGGTCTCGTGGTTAAATTGTGCGCGTCCGACGCCAGGATATCGACCAAGCCCTCGCAAACCATGCGTTCTGCCCAGTATTTCGCCCGCTTGCCGAAGCGCCCGTTCAGTGAGCCAGCGGTCACTTGCATGCCAACACCGTGCTGATGAAGGCGCCGGAACACATCAAATCCACCCTTAACGTTGATCCATTCCAGGCGCTCTGGGTGTGTTAAGATAGGCACGTGTCCTGCGGCAACAATGTCCCAGAACACGGCTTCAAGGCGTGGCGGCTGATTGTGATGGGGCGGCTCAACGAGAACATAGCGCGACTCGTTGATCGGCAGCAGATGACCGCGCTGCAGGTCGGCGACGAAGTTCGGCGAGATGTGGTTGTCGGCACCGCTGACCAGTTGCAGCGGAATTCCCGCATCGCCGAGGTGCTCTTGAAAACGCGAAACCGCCGGGACGATCTCTGATCCCGAATTCGCGTATACGCCCGGCAAAATATGTGGCGTACAGGCGACGACCTCCACGCCTTGGTCAACCTGACGTCGGGCCATATCAAGCGCGACGGACAGGCTTGACGCGCCATCGTCCAGTCCAGGCAAAATGTGGCAATGCAGGTCAAACATGCGCCAACCGTATCTTTGGCCGCTTGGGTTTGGCGGTGAACGGCGCCGCCGCACCAAACATAGAGTCTTCAGATTCGGTACCAGTCGTTCATTTGACCGTACCACTTGGCTTTAAGGGCAATAATGCGCAGCAATCCTAATGACGTACTGCGAGAGGTCGTACACCTTAACACTGCACCCTTAACGTTACCCGAAAACAGTTGTGCCTGAGTCGCAACAGCACCGGACGATAGATTGTCTCAAGTCACCGCCCTTCATTGGACGGCGTCCTCTTTCGCGCTACAGGTACACGCTATTCACGGAACTCACTGTCAAGTAGGGTGTGGGTAACATGTGGCGTATCCTGTGTGCAGCCTTTTGTTTCGCAATGGTTTGGGGCTCCGCAGCACATTCCGCGGTCTTGCTCTCCGCTCAGGGCACCGTCATGGTGAATTCTGGTGCCGGTTTTCGTGCGGTGACAACAGTGAAGCAGCTCAAGGCTGGCGACCGGATCAGCGTTGGTGCCAACGGTTCTGCCAAGATTGCCTACGACAACGGCTGTGTTGAAACGATTGGTCCGTCGAGCGTTGTAATCGTGAAAGCACTCTATGAATGCCGTACGTTCGAACCGGCCGGATTGGGCCGCCCAATCGAACGCGATACGGGTGGGTCCTTGAAAGACGCACCAAGGGAGCGGCGGCGTATTCCAATTCTGCCAATCATCGGCGGCGGTGTGATTATCGCCTGCCTCGCTGCGATCTGCGATAGTGATGATAAGCCGGCGAGCCCTTGAAGCTTGATATTGGGGAAGCTTGAAATTGGGTCTGTGGACGTCTTAAGCCGCTCAAACAGAACGGATCTCATTTTAACGGCGCTGACCGCCGCTGTGATCGTCATCGCCTTGACGCTCGGCGGTGCGACGCGGCAAGGCTCACTTGGCGACTTTGTGGGCCAGCTCGTAGCCCTGGCACTTGTATCCCTTCTGATCTGGACCGGGCGGGCGGCTCCGCGCCGTCTGAAACTCGGTCGCATTGGCTGGGCCGTTTTCCTCAGCCTCCCGGTTATCTGCCTGATACAGCTGATACCAGTGCTTCCCGGCGCCAGCCTCGCAAGCGTCGATCCGGCCATAACGGCTGAACAGCCCCGTTCCGCGTGGACGTATTCATCAACGTCGACTGCGGTGGCCGCGTCGTCGCTATTCATGCCGCTTGCGATCTTCGTTGCGGTCGCGTCACTCGGGCTTCGGTACCGCCTCGCGCTTGTCGGCCTTATTGCTGTGTTGGGCGCTGTCTCTCTGGTGTTGGGATTTGTGCAGGTCGCACAGGGGCCCGACAGTTCGCTGCGTCTCTACAGCATCACGAACCCATCGGAAGCCGTCGGCTTTTTTGCCAATCGCAACCACTTCGCCGCGCTGTTGGCATGTCTCATGGTGTTGGCTGGCGCCTGGTTCGCGCAGTGCATACTTCGCGATGGCCGCGCACCCAAGGTCCGCAACATCGTATCCGTAGAAGCGGTTCTATCGTTTACAGCCGTCATTGCCATTATGCTGGGTATTGCCCTGGCACGGTCGCGCGCGGGCATACTGCTCACGTTTCTCGTCATCGCTGGCGTCGCTGTCATCGCGCTGTCGACCCATAAACAACAGCGGGCGGCGGCGTCGCGTTGGCCAAGCCTGGATGGCTCACTCCGTATTGTCGTCGTCGGAATGGCGTGCGCTCTGCTGGTCGCAGCTCAACTCGGCCTCCAGCGCCTCGCGACCCGCTTCACCGGTGATCCGCTTGAAGACCTGCGTGTCGCGCTCGCGTCCACCACGATCGATGGGATCGACGCCAGTGCCAAACGGAAATGAGGCGACGATC
>JBCDAH010000143.1:0-10362 GCA_039186015.1 Pseudomonadota bacterium | reverse complement strand
CTGGAACAGCCATGAGCAATCAACAACCGGCGCGGATTAGCCGTCGAGCACCCCAGGCCGCGAACGCGGCCCGGCGCGTTGCGCCGCGCTCGCGCAGGGCCCTGCCGCTAGACCGGACTAGCCCGTGAGCGATAAACAACAAGCGCCGCCCCCACCCCAACGCGGGTGTTCCCGTGTTGGGCATTTCACATGTCGAGATGGCGAATACGCCATCTCGATGGGAGCCTGGCCGAAGGCCAGAACAGCCCGGGAGCGAAAGCAAGCTAATGCGAGGCGCACCTGATGCGACACGCTCTAATGCGCCAGGACCGCTAGAAGTAGCAACGCGACAATGTTGGTGATCTTGATCAGCGGGTTCACAGCCGGCCCCGCCGTATCCTTGTAGGGATCGCCAACGGTGTCGCCAGTGACTGACGCCTTGTGAGCTTCAGACCCCTTGAGATGCTTGGTGCCGTCCTTGTCGACGAAGCCGTCTTCAAAGGACTTTTTGGCGTTGTCCCATGCACCGCCGCCAGATGTCATCGAGATGGCCACGAACAGGCCAGTCACAATAACGCCAAGCAACATCGCGCCCACGGCGGAGAAGGCTGCGTTCTTGCCCTCGATACCGCCACCGGCGACAAAGTACATGGCAATGAACAGCACGATTGGCGAAAGCACAGGCAGCAGCGACGGCACGATCATCTCTTTGATCGCCGCCTTGGTCAGCATATCGACAGCCGCCGCGTAGTCCGGACGGTCTTTGCCTTCCATGATGCCGGGCTTTTCTCGGAACTGCCGGCGGACCTCTTCCACGATCGAGCCGGCAGCCCGGCCGACGGCCGTCATCGCGATCCCACCGAACAGGTACGGAATGAGTCCACCGATCAGGAGGCCGACAACAACGTAGGGATTCGACAGTGCGAAGTCTGGCTCAAGTCCTTTGAAGAACTGATACGCCGTCGACCCGTCCTTGTTCGCCTCGTTCACGAAGTACTGCAGATCGTAGTTGTACGCGGCAAACAAAACCAACGCGCCGAGACCTGCAGAGCCAATTGCGTAGCCTTTGGTCACCGCTTTGGTCGTGTTGCCCACGGCGTCGAGCGCGTCGGTTGAGCGTCTAACTTCAGCCGGCAATCCCGACATTTCGGCAATGCCGCCGGCGTTGTCGGTCACGGGACCGAACGCGTCCAGCGCAACGACCATGCCGGCCAGGCCAAGCATCGTCGTGGTCGCAACCGCCGTACCGAACAGGCCCGCCAAGTTGTATGTCATCAAGATGCCGAAGACGATCACCAGAGCCGGTAACGCACAGGCTTCAAGTGAAATGGCAAGGCCCTGGATCACGTTCGTCCCGTGGCCCGTCACCGAGGCCTGACTGATGGACCGCACAGGCCGGAACCCGATGCCTGTATAATACTCGGTGATCCAGACGATCAGACCGGTTACGGCGAGGCCGGCTAGTCCACAAATGAACAGGTTCAAGCCGGTGATTTCGAGGCCGTTCTCAAGCGTAATGATCGTGCCGAAACCGGAACCGAAGTCACCGAAGACGAGATAGTTGGCCGCGGCGAGACCAACGATCGACAGCACGGCAGATGCGATGAACCCACGGTACAATGCACCCATGATCGAGTTGTTCGAGCCGAGCTTGACGAAGTAGGTCCCGATAATCGAAGTCAACAGACACACCGCGCCGATCGCAAGCGGGTAGATCATC
Organism: Pseudomonadota bacterium; assembly: GCA_039186015.1. Classification (GTDB taxonomy): domain Bacteria; phylum Pseudomonadota; class Alphaproteobacteria; order Rhizobiales; family Hyphomicrobiaceae; genus JBCBWG01. Next base: position 8,663 of record JBCDAH010000143.1, on the reverse strand, counting down.
ATTTCTGCAAGCACGGGCGTGCCTGCGAAAAAGATCGCAGCAAGTACCATCGTCGCGACGACCGTGACCGCGTAGGTCTCAAACAAGTCGGCCGCCATGCCGGCACAGTCGCCGACGTTGTCGCCAACGTTATCGGCGATTGTGGCCGGGTTGCGCGGATCGTCTTCCGGAATGCCGGCCTCGACCTTTCCGACCAGGTCGCCACCGACATCGGCGCCCTTGGTAAAGATGCCACCGCCGAGACGCGCGAAAATCGAGATGAGAGACGCGCCGAACCCGAGCGCAACCAGGGCATCGACGACGCCGCGGCTTGCCGGTTCAAGGCCGATCATTTCGGTCAGAACCAAATAGTATCCGGCGACACCGATCAACGCCAAGCCGGCCACGAGCATACCGGTGACCGCGCCGGACTTGAAGGCGACGTCAAGGCCGTCTGCAAGGGACTGCGAGGCGGCTTGCGCGGTGCGCACATTCGCCTGAACTGAGACGTACATGCCGATGTAGCCCGCGGCCCCGGAAAGTACGGCGCCGATCACGAACCCAACGGCGACCTGCCAACCCAGATAGAGGGCAGCCAACGCGATGACCGCGCCAACAATCGCAATGGTTGTATATTGGCGGTTTAGATAGGCTTGCGCGCCTTCACGAATGGCACCTGCGATTTCTTGCATACGCGGTGTGCCTGCATCGGCGCGAAGCACCGACTGAATTGTGATGACGGCGTAGATCAGTGCGGCGGCGCCGCAGGCGATGATCGCCCATAGCAATCCTTGCATGGGAGGCTCCCTCTGGAGGCAAGTCTAAGGCCGGAGACGACAGACAAAAGCGCGTGCGGAAAGACAACACGCCGGTCGGCCGGGTCGGATGCGCGGCGGAACATGCCAAAAGCCATCTGCACTGGCAACAGAGCCACAGAGGATCTTTCGGATGATACCTGTGCGCAACGTTGGTTGAACCACAGCTCGGGTGCGCACAGGCCGGTGCGCATGCGGTGGTATCCGGCCGCGCTAACGACGCGCTATGCCGCGATCTGCATTCGGAAAACACTCAGGTCTCGCCGAAGTGGTCGTAGCCTGTCTTGCCCAAATCCATCAGACTGCCGTCAAAGCCGATCGTGGTTAAGCCGGCGCCGGCCTTACAAGATCCAATCTGCGTCATCATGACGCCGCCAGCCGCGGCAAGCGATCGAAACGCCTCGACATCATCAGGTGCAACCGCAACCAGAAGCTCGTAGTCGTCGCCGTGCGCGATCGCAGCCCGAACCTGGGCGCCGTCTTGGTCCAACACGCGCCGGAAGGCCGGCGACAGCGGCACGTCAGCAACGTTGATGATGCCGTGACAGCCGCTGGCGTCCATCATGCGGGCAGCGTCCTTGATCAGGCCGTCCGAAATGTCCATGGCGGCGCGGGCGTAGGCACGCAGTGCGGCACGCCCCCCAATACGAGGTTGCGGGCGCAAGTAGCGTTGCCGGCAGAACTCAGCATCCGACGGGCTTAAACTGAGCTTTTGCGCTGCCTGGCCATTCTGGTTCACGGCCAGGCCGAGCGCGGCATCGCCCAACGTGCCGGACACGAGCAGGATATCGCCAGGACGGGCCGCGGTTCGCGGCACCATCTTGCCGATGGGCATCTCGCCGATGGCCGTCACGGCCATGCTCAACGGACCGGGCGCACGATCCGTATCGCCACCGATCAGCGACATACCGAACGCATCCTGGGCCGCCGCGAGACCCGATGCGAACGCCTCGAGCCACAGGGCGCGGGGCGGCTCCGGAAACGACAACGACAGAAGATATGCAACCGGGCGAGCCGCCTTCGCTGCCAGATCCGACACATTTACGGCCAAGGCCTTCCAGGCGATGTCACTTGGCGTGTCGGTTGGCGAGAAGTGGACGCCGGCGCGGATAGGGTCGGTCTTCAGAATGAACGCTTGCCCTGGCCCCGGTTGAAGTTCAGCGCAGTCGTCACGCAGACCCATTGCTGAAGGATTGTCAGCCAGGCGGGCTAGATAGCCTTGCACAATCGCGTCTTCACCAAGAACGTCGTTATCGTTGTTCGAACCCGTGGCCATGGACCCGCTCACGCTTGGCCATTCTCGGTCGTCGCTTGCGGCTTGTTGACCGTCGCCGTGAATTCCGCCGTGCGATATGTCCGGGCCAGCCTATCGAGGATCGCGTTAACGAGCTTCGGTTCGTCGCTGTCAAAGAACGCCTTGGCAACTTCAACGTATTCGTTCACCACGGCTCGGGCCGGTACATTCGGCCGGTCAATCAGTTCGAACAGCGCCGCCCTCAGGATCTGACGAACGGTCGCGTCGACCCGCACCAGCCGCCAGCCTTCGGCCAATTGGCGGTCGATCACGGGGTCGATATCGCCCTGGCGTCGGACGACACCGCGCAGCAGTTCGGAAAAGAACGTCAAGTCAGCACCGGCGATGACCACCGTTTCGTCGTCGTCTGAATGCGTCCGCAGGGTCGAAAACTGATGGATGACGGCGTTGAGATCGGTGCCGGCAATCTCCATTTGGTACAGTGCTTGAACGGCTGAAAGTCGCGCCGCGCTGCGTGCTTGTAAACCCTTGCCTGTTGCAGACTTGGTCATACCGAGGTGGTGTCCTGTTGCGCGCCCGGCGGATTGGCGACGCGGATCAGGCTGAGTGCGGCGCGGGCTGCGTCAGCGCCCTTGCCGCCATTGCCGGTCGTTGCGGCCGCGCGGACGGCCGCCTGCTCGTGCGTATCGACCGTCAATATCGCGTTTCCAACCGGCACGCCATGGCTCAAGGCGACATCCATCAGCCAATGGTTCGTATTGTTACAGACAATATCGTAGTGGGATGTCTCGCCGCGGATGACACACCCGATCGCCACGGCGGCGTCGATTGTACCGTAAGCGGGCTCGGACAACGCCAACTCGAGCGCCTGCGGAATCTCCAATGCACCCGGGACGACGACTTTGAGAACGTCTGCATGGACCCGGTTCAGTACCAGACGCGCGTTGGTCTCAAGCGTATCAGCAATATCGGAATAGTACGGCGCGACGATCAACAGGACGCGCGGTTTGTGCGAGAGTTCGCCCAACGCGGCCTTGAGGGCCTCGTCATCAATCGCCTGTGTGGACTGCCCAGCCATCGCCGCTCCGTCTACTAATCGATCCGCCGCTGTTCGACGATCTTCAGTCCGTATGCTTCGAGCCCGACGTAATGCGGATTGGTCGTATTCGACAAGAGGATCATTTCCTGCACACCGATATCACGCAAGATCTGGGAGCCGATGCCGATCTCGACATTGCGGTGCTCGTTACCCTGGATCGTCCGAACCGCCGTATCGGCCTTCAATCGAAAGCTCTCGGAGACGGACTTCGGCCGCAGATCCCGGATCAACACAAGAACACCGCGTCCTTCACGCGCAATCGCACGCATCGACCGTTGGACCTCCTCCGACGCCCCATCCTGTTCGGCACCAATGCCGAGGAGGTCCTTCAACACGTTGACAGCGTGGACCCGGACGAGGATCGGGCCGGGGGCACTCAGATCGCCGTACACCAGCGCAAGATGTTCGGACGGCTCAACGACGGTTTCGTAAACATGCAGTTCGAAGCCGCCGCCGAAAGCGCTTGTGACATTGCGGCTCGAGACCCGGTTTACGATCTGGTCGTGTCGCAACCGAAACGAGATCAGATCCTCAATGGTCCCGATCTTGAGATTATGGCGTTGCGCGAACCCGACCAGGTCAGGCACGCGGGCCATCGTGCCGTCGTCGTTCATGATCTCGCAGATGACTGCCGACGGATTGAGGCCGGCCAGTCGTGCCAGATCGATCGACGCTTCCGTATGCCCAGCGCGAACAAGGACGCCGCCTTCCCGTGCGACCAGCGGAAACACGTGACCCGGCGAAACAATGTCCTCGTGGCTGCGGGTCGGATCAATCGCCGTTGCGATGGTGCGGGCCCGGTCGTGTGCGGATATACCGGTGGTAATGCCCTCGCGCGATTCAATCGACACCGTGAACGCCGTTCCCGTCCGGGACGCGTTGGATGGCACCATGGCCTCCAGGCGAAGCTGCGCTGCCCGCTCGGTGGTCAGGCTCAGGCAAATCAATCCGCGGCCGTGCGTGGCCATGAAGTTGATGACGTCGGGTGTCGCCATCTGGGCGGGGATGATGAGATCGCCTTCATTTTCGCGATCTTCCGCGTCAACCAGGATGACCATACGGCCGTTCCGGAGATCCTCGATGATCTCTTCGGTCGACGACAGGAAGCCGACACCTTCCTGATAGACGGCTGTTTTCAGGTTGTCGCTCACTTACGAAACTCCAATAGGCGCGCAATATAGCGGGCGAAAACATCAACCTCGAGGTTGACTGAGCTGCCCACGGCTTTCGTTCCCCATGTCGTCACCGCCAAACTATGGGGGATCAGGTTTACGCCGAACCGATTTCCCATAACTTCGTTCACGGTCAACGATGTGCCATCGAGTGCGATGGAGCCCTTGGAGGCAACGTACATCGCCAGGTGATCCGGCACGTCGAATGTAAACCGCTTGCTGTCGCCGTCAGCTTCGATTGCGACAACCTCTGCGACGCCGTCCACGTGACCGCTGACGATATGGCCGCCAAGCTCGTCACCTGCGCGCAACGACCGTTCGAGGTTGACGCGCGTGCCGGTCTGCCACGATCCGAGCGTGGTCTTGGCACGCGTTTCGTTTGAAACGTCGACCGTAAACTGGCAACCCGTCGCAGCCGCGGCGATCGTTGTCGCCGTCAGGCAGCATCCATCACAGCAGATCGAGGCGCCGACCGGGACCGCATCCGGATCGTAGTCGGCGGCAATCGTGAAGGTGTCGCCGTCGACGGCAACGACCGTACCAACCGCGCTGATCAATCCCGTAAACATGACAGTGTCTCGTCCCTATGCCATCGAGGTGGGCGTTCAGCTCGCCGCTGGCCACAAGCGCGCCGCCCGCGGTGCTCGAAATACGAACAGATGATCGCGTCCGACCGGTCGCTGATCAACGGCGTCGACCGTCACGCCTGGAAGATACCGTGCGACAACGTGTTCGGCGTGTGCAATCGACGGTTTGCCGTCCGGCTCCCAAGCATGAAACACAACGACCTCGTCCACCAGGCGGCTCTTGGCAAACGCAGCCCAAAGTGTCGGACCGCCTTCGACGAGAAGCCGCGTCACGCCACGGCCGACGAGGTCTTCCATGATCTCCGGCAACCACAAGCTGCCGCCGACCGTTGCGACGCCGACATGCGTTGAGCCACCCGTCGTCGTTGACGGCTCAGCAATGGGTTCCTCTGGCGCATGATCCGATCGGCGGGCGTAGCGCACGACCGGCACACGATCAGCCGTTGCCAGCAATCTACTGTTTGCAGGCACACCTCGCTCCCCAATCACGATACGGATGGGCGACCGCAACTCAGTGCCGGGCAGACGACATGTCAAATCCGGATCGTCGTCTAACACGGTGCCGGTGCCAACCACAATTGCATCGGCCTCCGCGCGCAGCAGATGACCGGTGGCACGCGCGGTCTGCCCCGTGACCCAGGTCGGGCGCGCCTCGGCTGCCGTCCGGCCCGCGCCATGCGCAATCCTGCCATCCGCACCTACGGCAATTTTTACCTGCACGAACGGTCGCCGCTCCGTAACGCGGAGGATATGACCGCGTGTGACCCACCGAGCCTCTTCGGCCGCTGCCGGCGTGAATCTGTCGACCGCAATTCCGGCATCGCGCAGTTTCGCCGCGCCTTTGCCGGCAACGCGCGGGTCAGGATCCGGAATCGCGAAAATCACACGACGAATTCCGGCAGCAATGATGGCATTCGTACAGGGCGGCGACCGCCCGAAATGCACGCATGGTTCGAGCGTTACGGCCATCGTCGCGCCACGCGTTCGCTGTCCTGCGGCATCGAGGGCAACCGGCTCCGCATGCGGTCGCCCACCCGGTTGGGTCCAGCCAACGCCGACCATTTCACGCGCGACCGGGTCGAACACAACTGCGCCAACAGACGGGTTCGGAGCGACGGTGCCCAAACCGAACTTCGCGTAGCGCAGCGCACGGTCCATAAGCCATTCGTCACTGCCGAAGGTCATATCAGCGGACATTGCTCAAACGCTTTTTGCACGCAGTGGTGGTTCGCCCGGCATGTCGCTCACCGACTCGAACTCCGTCGATCGTGTCTCATGCGCGTGCGCGCCGGTTTCCCCGCCGGCATCTCGGGCTATCTCACCCAGGACCTCTGCAAAGTCGGCCACTTCCCGAAAATCACGATATACCGACGCGAAGCGTACATAGGCGACCGGATCGAGACCGCGCAGCGCGTCCATCACAAGGGCACCAATCTGCGAGGACTCAATTTCTCCTTCACCCAGGCTTTCCAACTGTCGGACAATGCCCGACACCATCCGCTCGATCCGATCTTGATCGACCGGTCGTTTGCGCAAGGCCACGCTGACTGACTTCTGCAGCTTATCGCGATCGAACGGCACTTTGCGCCCCGATCGTTTCAAGACCACCAGCTCGCGCAGTTGTACACGCTCGAACGTCGTGAAGCGCCCGCCACAATCCGGGCAGCTTCGCCGACGCCGGATTACCGCGTTTTCTTCCGTCGGGCGGCTGTCCTTCACCTGCGTTTCCGTGCTGCCGCAGAACGGGCACCGCATACGAGCCTCTCCTCTAGAGTGTTCCAGACTGAGCTGGAACTATCCCACACCCATTCCTTGGGTCTTGTGGGCCGGCGATGCGAGTTCGCCTCGGGCGAACAGATTCCAGGTGACGCGCGACGTCACGGCGCAACAGCCACCATGTGCCGCCTCATCTGTAGATTGGGAAGCGATCCGTGAGTGCGACGACTTTCTCCATCACCGCCGCTTCAACGGCAGGATCGCCTTGGTCTCCGGAGTCCGCGAGGGCGTTCAACACGTCCGCAATCAGCCCTGCGACCTGCACGAATTCCTCCGTGCCAAACCCGCGTGTTGTTGGTGCCGGCGTCCCCAATCGAACGCCCGACGTCACCATCGGTTTTTGCGGATCGAACGGCACGCCGTTCTTGTTGCACGTGATGCCGGCCCGACCGAGTGCGCTTTCCGCAGCTTTGCCCGTGAGGCCCTTCGATTGGAGATCGACAAGCATCAGATGATTGTCTGTGCCGCCCGTTACGATGTTGAAACCGTGGCGCTGCAAACCATCAGCCAGGGCCTTCGCATTGTCGACGACGGCTTGGGCATAGTGCCGGAAACTCGGCTGAAGTGCTTCGCCAAACGCGACCGCCTTCGCGGCAATGATGTGCATGAGCGGACCGCCCTGGAGGCCCGGAAAGATTGCCGAGTTCAACTTTTTGCCCAGATCGGGATCGTCTGCCAGGATCAGGCCGCCACGCGGTCCCCGCAGCGTCTTATGGGTCGTTGTCGTCGCCACATGGGCGTACGGGAACGGGCTGGGATGCGCACCGCCGGCAACAAGGCCCGCGAAGTGGGCCATGTCAACAAACAGGTAGGCCCCAACCTCATCGGCGATCTCGCGAAACCGCGCAAAGTCCCAAGTCCGCGCATAGGCCGAACCGCCAGCAACAATCACCTTCGGCTTTGCCTGATGTGCGATTTCCGCGACGTCAGTCATATCGATGACGCCGTCTTCTCGCCGCACGCCATAGGACGCGACATTGAACCACTTGCCGGAAAGGTTGACCGGCGAGCCGTGCGTAAGATGGCCGCCTGCGTTCAGATCAAGCCCCATGAACGTGTCGCCCGGCTGCATCAGCGCCAGGAACACCGCTTGGTTGGCTTGGCTGCCGGAATTGGGCTGAACATTCGCATAGCTGCAACGAAACAGCTCCTTTGCGCGCTCAATCGCCAGCGCCTCCGCAACGTCCACGTGCTCGCAGCCGCCGTAGTAGCGTCGGCCCGGATAGCCCTCAGCATACTTGTTCGTCATCACAGAGCCCGCGGCCTGGAGCACGGCCTTTGAAACAATGTTCTCCGATGCGATCAATTCGACCTCGCGCCTCTGACGCCCGAGTTCGTTTTCAATGGCCCGGAAGATCTCAGGGTCCGCCACCTCAAGGCTGTCCGTAAAGAAGCCTGCTTCGCGGTGGTTGATTGTGGCAACCTCTGCCATCGACATGCGTGTCCTCGCCGACGAGATGTGTTCGCGTTTGCCGTCGCCTTGCCAATAAGGCTTCAGCGCGACACTGATGCCGTCGGCGCACGAACCGCCGGCCGTTCAGATCGGGACTCTGTGGAGCGCGACGCTAGCGGCTTAGCCTGCCAAACGCCAGCCTGTATCTGGATCTATCCAGCAGCATCACGACAACAGAGACCGTCGCGCCGATGCCAAACACACAAACCATCGCCGGGAAATGACGCATCTCCGCGCAGGTGTCGGCGAACCAAGAGGCGTTCGCCAGGTTAATGCGTGTCGCAATTCACGTGCTTCGCGTGTATTGTTTATCGCTCACGGGCTGTTCCGGCCTTCGGCCGGGCCCTGCGCGGGCGCGGCGCAACGCGCCGGGCCGCGGTCGCGGCCTGGGAACCGTCCTACCAGGATGGCCTGCGCTGGTTGTTTATCGCTCACGGGCTGGAACCGTCCTCGCAGGATAGCCTGCGATCGAGCCGCGAGCCTGCGAGCGTGCGAACAGCGCAATTAAAGACTCTTCGCTCACGGCT
>JBCDAH010000142.1:0-10728 GCA_039186015.1 Pseudomonadota bacterium | reverse complement strand
GGATAAATCGCGGTCGTTTCAATATCTTGATCAAGCCATCAACCCGAACAGCAACGGGCAAAACGCCTTGGCCAATAACATTGTCGCGCTCAAGCGGACGGCGCCGGCCTGACAGATCAGACGTTGGAATCGATATGGCGAAACGCACACCGTGACGCGCGCGTTTAAGTCTAAGAGGGTATCGGAGTGAACGCTCGGACCGAAGCTGCTGAGTCCTTCTTTCGTGGCGGACCCCACGACCTCGCAAGCGCCAGCTGGCCGCGTGTTGGCTTTGAGGTCTGGCTGGCGGCAGGGCCACTGCTTGCGCTGCTTGGACACGGACCTTCGGACATCTGGCTGTCGTCACTCGCCATCATTTTCCTTGTCGAGTCCTCTATCCGGTCCGACTGGTCCTGGGCGCGGACGATCTGGTTTCAAGCTGCCATCGCGTTCTGGGCTTGGGCCGCTCTGGTGTCGAGCCTATCGCAATGGCCTGCCGACGGGCTCGAGAATGCGTTGCCTTGGATCCGCTTTCCGGTCTTTGCAGCCGCGATCATGGTCTGGCTGGGGCAGTGCGAGCACCGACGCCGTCGCATGATGATCGCGATGCTTGTCGGTTGCGGGACATCCATCGCGATCCTGTTTGCCGAACGCCTGTCTGACCCGACCGCAGCGCGCCTGTACGGCACATTCTCGCAAGCGCCGAAGCCCGGTTGGTACGTATTGGGAATTGGGCTGCCACTTGTGCTGATGGCGCTGCAGAAATTCCGGACCGAACTTCAGTGGGGCTGGGTGGCATTGCCGGCGACGCTTCTGGTTCTGGCAACCGCAATGTCGACCGGCGAGATCGCGGTGACGTTAAAGATCATTCTGGCGATCACGTTAATCGTTCTACTGGGAAGCAAGTTTTGGCAGCTCTTACTTGTCGGGGCGTCGGCATCCTTTGGGCTTGTTACAGTTCTTATGCTGTATCCGGCCGTTCTCGCGCGTTTCACGAAAGCGCTAACGGAACGGCTGCCATGGCTGCCATCAAGCGACTACTATCCGGCGTGGCTCGGTGGTTGGACTACGATGCTGCAAAATCCGTTGGCGGGCGTTGGCGCACACAACTACCAGGCCTATTGCCAGACCTTCGATGACGCGCAGCGCCTTGAGACACTGGGCATCTCTGTTTGTTATCCGCACCCGCATCACCTGTATCTTCAGATTGGTGCGGAAACCGGCGTGATCGGTCTCGTTCTGTTTGTTGTGTTCGCCGCCGCACTCCTTGTTCGCGTCGGCCGCATGCACGTCCGGGCTGCCGCGCCACCATTCTCGCTAACGGCCCTGGTGCTGCTACTCGTCGCGCTTTGGCCCATCGCGCCCTACTCAAACGCGTTCGGGCAACACATGAACTTCTTCACGGCATTCCACATCGGCTGGGCGCTGGCTTTGGTCGGGACTGCAGTCGCCGTTCGCACAAAGCCCACGGCGCAGCCGCCGGGATAGACCCGTCGTCACGTTTGCGCATGGATCAGGCGCGGCACTATGGCCGCAGCGCATATGTAAAGTTCAGATAATGCCAATCGCTATTCCGTGCGTTGTTCGACGGGGCCGCGAATGCCACGATCTGGAGCCTGTCTTCGCTCATTACGAACCCGCCGAGCTGCGTATTGTCGACGTCGCCAACTGCGCGTGCGGCAATGCCCGATATGGCCTGTTCGGCTCTGCCTGCCGTGTCGTCGACAGGAAATGGTAGGCCCGTCAGCTCCAAGATCGACCCAGCCGCAAGCGCGCCTTCCGTCACGCCCGAGAGGCGAAACGCACACCGACAGCTGCAGAGCTCACCAATCCGCGTGTAGGCCGCGTAACTGACCTCAACCGCTGTTGCACCGGCATAGCTACCTGTCGCCGTTCCAGCGAGCGTAAGCGCGAATGTCGCGGCGATCGACGCCGATGCGGCGCTGCCTGAGGTGTTGGGAAACGAAACCGCGCCGGTGCTGCCATTGATAATCAGCGCCTCGCGCCACGTGCTGCCGTCAGGTGAGACTTTGACGTGGAAGTCGTCATCTCCCGTGAGGCCGAATTCGGCACGGCCGGAAAATCCGGTTTGATAGAGCACTGATGCCGTATCGCCGGCCGTGGCCTTGTTCAGCTTGAGCTGATGGCCCTGCCCCTCGTGATTGAAGAGTGACGCCGGCGCGTTGACGGACAAACGGTTGACGCTGTCGGCCGTCGCGTTGATGCCGACCAGCGGGGTGGGGTTCACGCTGATGCCGCTGCCGCCGCCGAAGTCCGACCACTGCGCGCCATCCCAGACCACCGCGCCCCCTTCATCCTCAACCCATGCCAGCCAACCGCCCTGCGGGTCAAAAAAGGCCCAGGCACCATCCTGATAGGCTGCGACGTTGTGATCGCGACCAACCCAGGCGTCCGCTGCACCGGCACCAACGATATGGCGCGCACCTTCGGCTGGTGTATCGGGCGGCGCTGTCCGATCCCGGTCTGCCACAGAGAGCTGCACAACGACGTCGAGTGCCCGTAGCGCCTCGTTGTGGGTGACGTGCTTTTGCGCCTGCGCGGCGGCAATGTACGGGAGCCCAAGGTTCGGTGTTGTATCCATGGTCCGTGTTCCGGCTGATCGAGCGTTGGCGAAACACAGACTAAGGTGCGCCCTGCGGGCGGGGATAACCGCGAGGATTGGTTTACGTGCCTCGCTGTCTCAGTCTGCGCATCGATGAACGCCGATCGACTGAGGTGGCGGCACGCCACAGTGTCACGCCGCCGGATTTGTCAATCGCCACGCTTGACAGGCTGCAAAGGTCCTGTGCATGCCGCGAGCGCCGTACTGCATCTTACGGGGACCGGAGCTTACCCAATGACCGATCTCACCCAGCGATCCGCCTTCCAACACTGGGTTACCCATACGATCCGCTATAACGATCAGGATCCTGTCGGGCACGTGAACAACGCCGCAATGGCGACATTTCTTGAGCAAGGCCGCACGACGTTCATCTATCCGTTGATGAAGGAATACGCGGGCCCGGATCTGGAAATTGTCCTGGCGCGCCTGGAGATCGATTACCTCAAGGAACTGAACTTTCCGGGGTCCGTCGATATCGGCAGTGCCGTCGTGTCAGTCGGCAGCAAGTCACTCCGCCTTCAGCACGGTGTATTCGTCGGCGAGACCGATGTTTGCGTCGCAACGGGCATCTGCATTCTCGTCTTCTTTGACCCGGAAGCGCGAACGTCGCAGCAGCCGCCAGAGTCACTGCGCGAGGCGCTGATTGCACTTGCATCAGAGCAGAACTAGCTTCCTCTCCCCAGACGTGATCCCAAATCCAAAACCGAACAAGGACGCCCCCCATGTCACACCAAGACTTGCAAGCTGCGATCGAGGCCGCCTGGGATGCTCGGGAAACGATCTCACCTGCGACGACCGGTGCACAGCGCGATGCCGTGGATCAGGCGCTCAAACTGCTCGACTCGGGCGAGGCGCGTGTGGCGCAGAAGGCCGAGGGCGGCTGGGTTGTCAACCAATGGCTCAAGAAGGCCGTCCTGCTCTCATTCCGGCTGAACGACATGACGACGATTGCCCATGGCCCCGGCGCCGCCACCTGGTGGGACAAGGTGCCGTCCAAGTTCGATGGCTGGGGCGCCGCTGAGTTCCAGACGGCCGGCTTTCGTGCCGTACCGAACTGCATTGTCCGCCGCTCCGCCTACATCGCGCCGGGCGTGGTCCTCATGCCGTCGTTTGTGAATCTCGGCGCCTATGTCGACAGCGGCACCATGGTCGACACGTGGGCAACCGTCGGCTCCTGCGCGCAGATTGGCAAGAACTGCCATATCTCCGGCGGCGCCGGCATCGGCGGCGTTCTGGAGCCGCTCCAGGCGGAGCCGGTCATTGTCGAGGACAACTGTTTCATCGGTGCCCGGTCCGAGGTCGCAGAAGGCGTGATCGTCGGCGAAGGATCGGTGCTGTCGATGGGCGTCTATATCGGTGCGTCGACCAAAATCGTCGATCGCGCCTCCGGCGCCGTTCATATGGGCCAGGTTCCGCCGTTCTCGGTTGTTGTTCCTGGCACGTTGCCGGGCAAGGACGGCGGCCCCGGTCTCTATTGCGCCGTGATCGTCAAAACCGTTGACGAGCGCACGCGGTCCAAGACGAGCATCAACGAATTGCTGCGGGATTAAAAACGTTTCTCCGCCACACGGTATAGCGAACATATGAGAAAGCGCCGTAGGTTGTTTATCCGTCAACGGATGATATCTAGAGCAGTCTTCTCGTGCGCGTCTTGCTGTTCAGCTTTCATGGTCGGATTAGCCGCAAAGAGTTCTGGATCGGCGTCGCGGCTCAAATCTGCCTCGTTGTGATTATGGGGAATACCGGATACTTCGTTATCGGGCATCCGGTATCTCCACTTTACCACAACACGATCGCCATTTTGATCTTTTTGGCGACGCTGGTGGTATTCTGTTACTGGACTCACTTTGCAGTGCCGCTTAAGCGACTTCACGACCGCGGTAAGTCCTGGGGTTGGCTCTTACTTTACCACGGCATCATAAACGCCGCTGGATACGCGGCATATCTGTTCCCGGTTGGCTCAAAAGCTTCACAGACGGCTCACATGATTGCCGTGGCAGCCAGCATCGTTTACCTCATTGACCTCGGGTTGGTCAGAGGCGAGCGCGGCGATAACCGATTTGGGCCCGACCCGCTCGCGTGATCCGTTGGCCGGACCTCTGCACCGCCACGCGTAACGATAACGCGGTCGCCGAGTTCACGACGGACTGTCAACACAGCCCCGCTTTCCAACGCCGGCAATAGCCCCAATTTGCCTGATCAAGAGCAAACAAGGGGCGACTGTGATGTCCGAGAAACCTATCGTTCAAACGCAAGGCGTCCATCACATCACTTTGATGGGCGCCGACCGGCAGACCTCGATCGACTTCTGGCAGGGCGTGCTCGGCATGCCGTTGGTGTTCGAGCAGCCGAACCTCGACGACGAAAGCATGAACCACCTCTACTTCGATCCCGGTGACGGTCGCCTGATTACGATCTTCACCAGCGAAGACTGGCCGATCGATCAACGACCCAACCCGACGGGTATCGGAAACCTGCACCATCTCGCGTTCATTGTGTCGCGCGCGGTTTATACGCAGGCCGCCCGCCGTTTGGAGGCGCGTGGATTCGCAAGTTCCGGTGATGTGGACCGGGGGTTCATGGATTCGCTCTATTTCCGTGATCCACTCGGGCAGTTGCTGGAGCTTGCGTCTTACAAGTTCGACCCGCCGGTTGGACACACACACGCAGACGTCCTGCGCGAGGCGCACAACATCAGGGTCGCCAACGGTGACAAGAACATCGACGACACCCATCTGGCCGATGCGCTGGCGAAGCTCAGCGTCAAGGCGGAACCGGCGGCCGGCTAAATCCGGCGGTGTGGCATCGGTTTTATGCCGATCTGCGGCAGTGGCAATCGCAGTGTTTGTGTGCGCCACTGCCGGTGCGCCGCACCACGTTGACGCACGCGATCGGGCGGACCGTTACAAAAGCCGGCAGGACGCCGCACGCGATCGAGCGATTGAGCGGATCCGGCGACAACAGCAGAGCATTCGCGAACGCAATCGCCGGAATGACGCGCGACGGCGGCAAAACAGCGAAGATATTCGCAACCGGTTGCAGTACCGGTCTCAACGCTTCCAGGACTCTCTGCGGCGATAATGTCGTCGCTTGGTTGTCCGTCGTACCGTCGCAATGAACGCCGTGTTTAGGTGCCCGTAATCAAACCGCGGACGCCGTCTGAGACGAATTGAACGGCCAGTGCGGCGAGGATCATCCCAAGCAGCCGCGTCAAGACGATACGTCCGGTATCGCCAAGAAGGCGGCTGATCGTGCCGGCGGCGAGAAAGCATAAGAGACACGAGACGCAAACCAGGGCAATCACGGCCAATAAAGCCGCGAGCCCAATCGGCTCAGCACCAAGTTCGCCGGCCAGGAGAATGCAGGCCGTCACAGCGCCCGGCCCGGCCATCAGCGGAATGGCGAGAGGGAAGGCCGCAATGCGGTGATGATCGCCTTCGTCTGCGGCACGCTCGGCGGTCTCTCGCTTGCGGTCCTCTCGCCTCTCGAAGACCATTTCGAACGCCACGTAGAACAGAAGCAATCCGCCGGAAATTCGAAATGCAGGCAATGCGATACCAAGCGCACTCAGAAGGCGCTCGCCAACCAACGAAAACAGGGCAAGCACGACGAACGCAATGATTGTCGCTCGAAGCGCGATGCTGCGCTTTGTCGCTGCGCTGAAGCCTGCCGTCAGGCCGACGAAGATCGGCGCCAGACCCACCGGATCGACAGCGACGATGAGCGTCGTGAGCGCCGCGGCGAGCGCTTCGAGCGGTGGGGCGCCACTGATCCACGCGTCCAAAGCACCGACCCTTTCACCGTATGCACCGCATCAGGCGCGGGATTACGAGCCGGTGACGACGTCGCCGCCGCTCGCCTCGTGCCCCCACTCGACCCACGAGCCGTCGTAAACGGCAACGTCGGTTTGCCCAAGCACGGCCAATGCCAGCGTTAGAACACCCGCCGTAACCCCCGACCCGCACGACGTCACAATGGGCTGCGCCAGCGAGACGCCTGCGGCCTCGAACACTGCGCGCAAATCCGCCTCGCTTTTCAAGGTGCCGTCATCGTTCAACAACGTCGCGTAGTGGACATTGGCTGCATCGGGCATATGGCCCGCCCGCAATCCCGCGCGCGGCTCCGCCTCCTCGCCTCGGAAACGACCAGGACTGCGGGCATCGGCGATCTGCTCGGTGCCGCTCGAAACGGCCGCCTTCATGTCGTCAATGTCGCGCACGAGCGCTGCATTGAAGCGCGGGGTGAAGTGCTTCTCCGTGCGCCTTGGCGTTGGCTCATCCGTGACCGGGCGGCCCTCGGCTTTCCACTTCTTGAGACCGCCGTTCAGGACGGCAACATCCTCGTGGCCCATGACCCGCAACATCCACCACACGCGCGCGGCCGAGTAGAGACCCGGCGTGTCGTACACGACAACGCGGGTTCCATCGCCGATGCCCATCTTCTTGAGCTTCGATGCAAACTTGGTCGTCGACGGCAGCATGTGGGGCAACGGATTGTCGTCATCTGCGATATCTTCGATGTCGAAAAACAAGGCGCCGGGAATGTGCTCGGCCTCGTACTCTGCGCGTGCATTGCGCCCCGTGGTCGGCAAATGCAAAGAGCCGTCGACAACGACCAAATCCGGTGCGTCCAGATGCTCAGCGAGCCAGTGTGTCTCAACGATAAAACGGCCGCGCAGGCTCGTCATGGCGATCTCCCGATCAACGTGTTCTGGTCAACAATTCTCTGACGTCGCGTAGGTGACGAGTTCTAAATCAATTCAAGCCGGGCAGTAACCGGCCCGCATGCCCCGCCGGCGGGCTATACCTACGCAAATGCGACGCGAATCCGGCGGTTCTGCTTGCCCTTCTTTTCGATCTTGGTCACCGCCAACGGACCGATTTCGCCGGTCCGATCAACGTGTGTGCCACCGCACGGCTGTAGGTCGACCGCACCGTCTTCACCGATAGCGATCAGACGGACACGTCCCGAACCCATCGGCGGCTTCACGCTCATGGTGCGAACAAGACCAGGATTTGCGGACAGTTCTTCGTCCGTGATCCAGCGGCTCACCACCGGATGATCTGCGGCAACCAAGGCGTTCAACTTTTCCGTCAAGTCGTCTTTGTCGATTGCGCTGGCATCGGCGATGTCAAAGTCCAAGCGCCCTTCGCCGGCACCGATCTGCCCACCCGTCACCGGAAACGGCACCAGGCTGCAGAGCAAGTGCAGCGCCGTGTGAATCCGCATGAGTTGGTGACGATATTCCCAGTCCAACTCGACCTGAACCGTATCGCCAACAGACGGACGCGGCGCGCCGTCGGCCGGGACGTGAACGATCGTTGTGCGATCAGCGTCGTAGACCGTTGTCGCAATCGGACACACCGTGTCAGCGAATGCCAGAGTGCCCTGATCGCCGGGCTGCCCGCCGGAGCTTGCATAGAACACGGTTCGATCGAGTACGATCCCGCCGCGATCATTGATGGCGACGACCTTTGCCGTGCACAGGCGCTCGTACGCATTGTCGCGAAAAACGGCTTCCGTCATCAGGCGTCCTCAACCGGTTCAAACACTTCAGGCACGTCGCGTTCGCTCTCAAGCCACCCCGGCACCGGCAGCCCCTTTGACCGCAGGAACGCAGGATTAAAGAGTTTCGATTCGTAGCGCGTGCCGTAATCACAGAGGATGGTGACAACCGTTGAGCCCGGACCAAGGTCTCGCGCAAGCCGCTTGGCGCCGGCGATGTTGACGCCGGACGACGCGCCGAGGCACAGGCCCTCTTCCTCCATGAGCTTGAAGACAATGTCGACCGCCTCGGCATCCGGGATTTGGTAGGCGTGGTCGACCGACAGACCCTCCAAATTCGCCGTAATCCGTCCCTGCCCGATCCCTTCCGTGATCGATGAACCCTCGGACTTGAGTTCACCGGTTGTATAGTAACTGTAGAGCGCTGCCCCCGGCGGGTCTGCAATCGCCGTCTTCACGTTGGCGTTCATGGCCTTGAGGCCGAAATTCACGCCAGCCAACGTGCCGCCGGACCCAACTGCACAGCAAAAACCGTCGACCTTACCGTCCGTCTGAACCCAGATCTCCGCAGAGGTCGTCTCAACGTGCGCGAGCCTGTTGGCCACGTTGTCGAACTGGTTGGCCCAGATCGCGCCGTTGGCCTCCGACGCCAAAGCTTCCGCCAAGCGTGCCGAATACTTCACGTAGTTGTTCGGGTTCCGATAGGGCACAGCCGGAACTTCAACGAGCTTGGCCCCCAGAAGGCGAAGCGTTGCCTTTTTCTCCTCCGCCTGCGTCTCCGGAATAACGATAACGGTCTTGTAGCCGAGTGCGGCGCCAATCACGGTGAGGCCAATGCCGGTGTTCCCGGCGGTCCCTTCAACGATTGTGCCGCCGGGCCGCAGTTGGCCCTGCCGTTCGGCATGCTTGATGATCGATAGAGCAGCCCGATCCTTGACCGACTGCCCCGGATTCATGAACTCCGCCTTGCCAAGGATCGTCGCACCCGTTTCCTCCGATGCTCGACGGAGCTTTATGAGGGGGGTTTTGCCGACGGCGGCCGCAATCGTTTCAGCTGTGTACACGGTCTCGATCCTCGCTCCCATGGCTCATGGTTGGCGAACCGTAGAGGGCGTGCGCGCCGGCGGCAAGAACGACAGCCGTAGCCTTTGAAAGAGGGGGTTTGCGCATGAGCTATACCAAATTGGAGCACGGATTTACTCGGGATTAACTGCAACTGGAGATTATCAACCTCAACGCATGCTGGTCAGGCGCTTGCGTAGGCGGCCAGCCGAACGAGGATGATTGTTATGATTGCGACTTTGCGGCTGAGTTTCCTTGCAGCCTCCGCCGGCGTTGCGCTCTGCTTCGCGGCACCGGTCCAGGCGGCTGACCTGTATCCCCCGACCCGTGGCAGCATCAAAGATTTCGGCTACGCGCCACCGCGCCCGGCGGCCGGGCCGTGTTATGTGCGCGCAGACGTTGGCTATTCGGTCAGCGCAGAACCGGACGTCAGCTGGGAAGTGAATTCGATCACGGAAGTCGGCGGCGTCCGCACGTACACCTATCAAGGCGACGATGTCGACAACGTCGCAATGGACGATTCCTGGTTCGGCGAAGTCGGCATCGGCTGCAGCCGTGGTTCGCGCGGCTTCCGCGGTGAGTTTGTACTTGGATTCCGGTCCGAACGGGACATCAAGGGTGAGCCGCAAGACTTCACGTTCAACGCAACCGACGTGGACGATCCGCTGCACACCTCGATCGATACGTACACGTTGATGTTCAACCTGTATTACGACCTCGGCAAATTCGGGCGGTTTGTTCCCTACATCGGCGTTGGTGCCGGCGTTGCATACCACGACATGGATGAAGTCTATTTTACACAGAACCCGTTCCTGACGAACCGCATCCGCGGCAACAGCGATCTGACGTTTGCCTGGTCGGTCATGGTCGGCACGGCCTACCAGCTGTCCGATCGCGCGATCCTCGACGTCGGATATCGGTACTTCGATTTCGGTCGGATCCAATCGGCCAGTGTTGACGATGCCTTCTACTACAACCCGCCGGTCAAGATCGACGATATCGTCGGGCACGAGTTTAAGATCGGCGTCCGCTATCACTTCGGCACGACGCAGGCCTCCTACCAGCCGCCGGGCAAGTAATCGCCCGCATCCTGGTTTCGCCAAGAGCATCCTGGTTTCGCCAAGAACTGAATTAAGGGGCTGGCCCATGGTCAGCCCCTTGCCCGTTCTTTGCGACTTTCGGACGCGTGAACGCGCTGAAATCATTGGCAAAGTGTCGTGTATCTCATAGGCCCATGCCGGCTATCGGGCCGCGTTCGGGGGCATGTTCGCGAAATCGGCGGGATCTCGAAAGCGACTTTGGGCCAGCGGCGTCAAGAAAATCCATTGATTCTCGGTAGCCGTGCCGGATATACCCGCGGCTCAATGGATTGTATCGGAGCACGAGCCTGTGGCGAACATGCGCGCCGCATGTCGTGGAGGCGTTGCCGATACCGCCAGCAGGGCCGGCACACTGCGCAACCGGTACCCTGCAACTTTGCGGGCGTGGTGGAATTGGTAGACACGCCAGACTTAGGATCTGGAGGCTTATGCCGTGGGGGTTCAAGTCCCTCCGCCCGC
>JBCDAH010000141.1:0-10928 GCA_039186015.1 Pseudomonadota bacterium | reverse complement strand
CGGGAAGACGTGACTGATCTGCTACAGTGGGTGGGGCTTGGGGACCGCATGCATCATTTTCCTTCCGTCCTCTCGGGTGGGGAAAAGCAGCGCGCTGCAATTGCCCGTGCGGTGATCGGTAAACCAGAATTGCTGCTTGCCGACGAGCCGACGGGTAACGTCGACCCGCAAATGGCGCGCCGGCTTCTCCGTCTGTTCATAGAACTCAACCGCTTGGGAACGTCAGTCGTGATCGCGACGCACGATCATCAGCTTATGCGTCAGTTCAAGGCGCCCCGCCTGGAGCTCCACGACGGTCACGTCAGGATCATTTGAGATGTCAGGACCTTTTGACAAACGGCCGGTTCCACTGCCGCCGCCAGATCGCGACCCGCTTGGTTACAGCCGCGGGCGCCGCGAGGCATCCGTACCGCTACAGACCGAGCCCCCCACGATCGCACCGACGCTGCAAGACCCGACAACGACGACGACACCGCGGGCCCAACCGCCCCGCTCGTACACCAGCGATCAACTGGAATCGCCCGCAGATCTTTACGCGGCACCTGTCAGCGGTCGCGAGAAAGGCCCAAGAGACGCCCCCATCGTTCCTGCCGGTTCGGTGGCCGGTGGATCGCTCACGCTTGTGATCGCGATCATGTGCTTTTTTGCATCACTGACCGCGGGCGCCGTCTACCTCATGAATCAGTCGGCGGCTGCCTGGCTGCGAAACGTCGCCAGCGAGGTGACCGTACAGGTTGAACCGCGGCGCGGAACTGACGTCGAAGCAACACTGTTGCGGGTCAAGCTGTTTCTAGACAGTCAGCCTGGAATAACCAACACCAGCATTTTGAGCCTGGAAGAGTCTCGCAAGCTGCTGGAGCCCTGGCTGGGCTCGGCCAGCGGGCTCGAAGATCTGCCGATTCCGCGGCTGATTTCCGTTCAGATCGACCGGTCAACCACGGCCGAGCTGACAACGGTTATCGCAAACCTGAACCGCGAGTTTGCGAATGAAAAGGTTGCGCTCGACGACCACCGTCAGTGGCGCCAACAGATCCGGACGGTGACGGGCTCGTTTGCACTCGGAGGCTTCGCAATCCTGCTGCTGGTGGGCGCTGCGACAACCGCAATCATCATTTCTGCGACGCGAAGCGCGATGCTGTCGAACCGTGAAATTGTTGAGGTTTTACACTTCATTGGCGCGACGGATCGCTTTATCGCGCGCGAATTCGAGCGACACTTTCTGACAATCGGGATTCGCGCCGGCCTGGTGGGGGCGGTTTGTGCCGCGCTCGTGTTCTTCCTTATGCCGGTCGCCATGCAGAGCCTTGGCGGCGGAACGGTGACGGCTGCGGAACTTCGGCGCCTATTGGGTACCGGCACGCTAGACGGTCCAGGTTATCTGCTGATCGGCATCGTGGTTGTCGTGATTTCAGCACTTTGCATGCTGACATCACGCTTTGGCGTTTATCGGATCCTTAACGCTCAGAGTTGAGCATTGATCCATAGGACGTGGCATGACGAATTGCAGGTCGACTGCCGAAACCTCCTGGTCACGGGCCGGCTTCGTGTGGAGCTGGTGATCTCAGTTTGAGCTGATTACTATAGTTTCGTCTGGAGTTTGAAGGCGCAATCGGCGGGACGACGATAAGGAACGGCGCAATATGGCTCGGATCGCGTTCGGGGGCGCGCTCGTGCTCATCGCACTTCTCTTTCTCGGGTTCGTGGTTTTTGCGACCATGGTCACGCGCGACGTCGCGCGGGAAAGCGTTCGCGCCGACGCCGTTGTCGCGTTGACCGGCGGCAGTCGCCGCATTCGAGAAGCCGCCGACCTTTTAGCCTCGGGACGGGCCCGAAGACTTCTGGTGTCCGGTGTTAATCGCATCACAACGACGCGCGATATTCGAACGCTGACAGGACTGCCGCGGCGTTTGTTCGCGTGTTGTGTCGACATTGGCTACGACGCACTCAATACCCGCGGAAATGCCGATGAAACCCGCGCGTGGCTTATGAAACATCAGTTTCGGAGCCTGATTATCGTCACGGCGAGTTATCACATGCCGCGCAGTTTGGTCGAACTGTCAAGAAAGCTGCCCGGCGTTCAGCTCTATGCCCATCCTGTGACGCCAAAGGGCATGCTGGGCGGGCGATGGTGGACGGATGCGGACCAAATCCGTGTGCTCGGACGCGAATACCTCAAGTTTCTGCCGGCAGCCGCCATGTACTGCGCGAGCGCCGCGCTAAATGCGACGCAATCCAAGCCTGTAAAGCCGTCCGGCGCAGAGTCCCCGGCGCAGAAGGGGCCTGAGCTCAACCTTTCGTCGGGACAAATGTAGCTGTGTTGAGCCCGTCGTTGCGTTCGCTGCTGTTCACGATCGTATTCTATGTCGTCACAGCGCTTTTCCTGATCCTTGGCAGCCCGTTGCTGGCGGCCCCCCGTGCATGGGCCATGGTCGGGTTGCGTGCACATGCGCGAACAGTCACGTGGTTGCTTCGGGTCATTGTCGGCACACGAACCGAGGTTCGCAACCAGGACCGACTTCCTAATGGCCCCTGCCTGATCGTGTCAAAACACCAATCCGCCTGGGAAACATTTGCACTAATCCCACTGCTGAAGGACCCGGCAATCGTCCTGAAGACAGAACTCACGCGGATTCCGCTCTACGGCTGGTTTTGTCGGAAGTTCGAACACATTGCCGTCGACAGGGATCGCGGCCCGAGCGCCCTGCGCGATATGATTAAGACGGCCCAGGCCCGTTGCGCAGAGGGCCGGCAAGTTCTGATTTTCGCTGAGGGAACACGGGTCGATCCCGGCGCGGAGCCCGATTACAAGCCAGGCTTTGTCGCACTCTACAACGGACTGGATGTGCCCTGCGTGCCCGTAGCACTCAACTCGGGCCTCTACTGGCCCGCACGCCAACATCAGCACTACGCCGGGACAATAATCGTTGCGTTTGGCGAACCGCTGCCGGCCGGCCTCGCGCGCAAGGACTTCCGCAATCGCGTCATAGAGCGCGTCGAGACGATGAGTACCGCGTTAATAAAAGAAGCAGCCGCCGTACCGACCCCGCCGCCAACCGTGGCGGCAGCGCTGCAACGCCTAGATAGAATAAAAATCGAACATTAAAAGAACATTCATTGACTCATCACGTGGCAGCACTTACGTTGTTGGGAGAGTTCTTGCCTTTGAAAACGGTAGTCGCGCATGTATCCCAGCCCCTTCGAGTTGGCTCCTATTGCGGAGCATATCTGGCAGGAAAAGTATCGCTACGTTCGCCGCGACGGCGAAGTTGTTGATGGTACGTTGGATGAAACGTGGCGCCGCGTTGCGCGTGCCGCGGCGCATGCCGAACGTGGGACTGCCCATGAGCGCAAACAGTGGGCAGGTGCGTTTGAAGAGGCGATGCAGACACTGGCCTTCCTGCCCGGCGGGCGGATTCTGGCAGGCGCTGGAACCGGGCGGCGTGTCACGCTGTTCAACTGTTTCGTACTGGGCCGGATCGAGGACGATCTCGGCGCGATTTTTGAGAGCGTGCGCGAAGCTGCGCTGACGATGCAGCAAGGCGGCGGCATCGGCCAGGACTTCTCGACGCTCAGACCGCAAGGTGCGGCGTTGCAGGCGACAGGCGCCACGGCATCGGGTCCTGTCAGCTTTATGGAAGTTTGGGACAGTATGTGCCGCACCGTGATGTCCGCCGGCGCACGTCGTGGTGCGATGATGGCAACGTTACGCTGCGATCATCCCGATATCGAGCAGTTCATTACGGCAAAACAGACACCGGGACGGCTGACCAATTTCAATTTGTCGGTCCTGGTCACGGATGCGTTCATGTCCGCTGTCGAGCGCGATGCGCCGTGGGATCTAACATTCGACGGCCATGTGTTTCGTACCGTTCCGGCGCGCGCGCTATGGCAGCGCATCATCGAGAACACGTACACGCATGCCGAGCCAGGCGTGATTTTCATCGACCGCGTGAATGCGACCAACAATCTCGGTTACTGCGAATCCATTTACGCGACGAACCCATGTGGCGAGCAGCCTTTGCCGCCGTATGGCGCTTGCCTGCTCGGGGCCATGAACTTGTCACAGCTGATTGAGCGCCCGTTCTCGCCGAACGCGGAACTTAACCTGGAACGCCTTGAGGCCATGGTGCGCGTTGCGGTGCGCTTCCTCGATAACATCATCGATGTTTCCGGTTATCCGCTTGCCGCTCAGAAATCCGAAGCCATGACCAAACGGCGCCTCGGGCTTGGGATCACTGGTCTTGCCGATGCGCTGATCATGTGTGGCGTACGCTATGGCAGCGACGAGGCCCTCGCTCTGACGGATCTCTGGTTATCGACGCTGAAAAGGGCGGCTTATGGCGCAAGCAGTGACTTGGCGCGCGAAAAAGGCTCGTTTCCGGCATTTGATCGCGATGCAATGCTAGCCGCACCCAACCTGATGTCGCTGCCTGCCGATCTGAGAGACAAGATATCCCGGCAAGGCCTACGCAATGGCTGCCTGACAACCATCGCACCGACGGGAACGATCTCGCTACTGGCCGGAAATGTGTCGAGCGGGATCGAACCGGTTTTCGACATCCGCTTCAAGCGCCGCGTTCTTGGCGCCGACAATGCTGCAAGCACTATGACTGTTGAAGATTTTGCGGTCCGCCTGCATCGCGCACTGCTCGGACGCGAATTGCGGGATTCCGTTGTGGAAACCGCGCAAACACTCGCACCTGCGGCTCATCTCGCAATGCAGACGGTTGCACAACCTCATATCGACAGTGCGATTTCGAAAACGATCAACTGTCCGGTGGACATGAGCTTCGACGATTTTCGCAACGTCTATACAGATGCTTATCGGTCCGGGCTCAAAGGCTGCACAACGTACCGGCCCAATCCGATAACGGGCGCTGTCCTGTCAACGGAACATGAGCCTGATGACTGCGGTGATGCCTGCGAACTCGGGCCGGTCGCCGTACCGATTTGATTCGCAAGAGGTCACGACCCGGCAATTATAAATTTTTTGTGGATAATGCAAAACTCCTTGTGGAAATAGAGACATATTTCGGCTGAAAACGAACGTCACGCTAACCAATGGTATGTAATCAAAGTCACGTTACGGGGCGTTGCGTGGAGTGGGCCGGTGAGCAACCGTTTTGAGCAGTTGTCTGACGTTTTGTCTGGACTATCGGATTCAGTCGATACAAGTGTTGATGTCGGGGAAAATGAAGGCGCGGATACGTTCGAGTTCTGGGTCGGAGCCTCTGGCCGCTCATATGTTCATTCCGTCTATTCGTTGGTCGACTGCCCCGAGCTGCCGAAAGTGAACTACATCCTGGCCCATCGCGATGAACTGGGTGAGTGCGAGGCGCTTCATATCGGCCAAACAAGCGCACAAGCGCGCAGCTTGAACCGCGCGGCCATTCGCCAGATCGCCTCACAAATCGGCGCAAACGAAGTGCATGTGCATTACCTCGGCACCAATAGATCGGATCGCGCCGTAATCGCATTCGACATCGATTCCGCGATGGAGATGGCGGACGACGAGTTTGTCGGCCAGCCAAATTAGCTCCTGCAACATGTAGCGATTTCGCGGACGCAATCCCGCGCCTCACGTCATCACCGCCTGGATAACTCGCGTTGTATGCGAAAAACGAACCGGCGGCGTGCATCGCGCCGAAGCCGCGGTGCAAGCACGCGCGTCTGCCGACAGCGATCAACCAGGTGCACAGACGCCGGGCGACAGTTGGCGCTGCTGCCCCCGTGACGCGCAAAGTAGGGCCCGACCATCACCAGCAGCCGGTTCAGCTCGCGAACCTCGAAGCCAAGCTGCTGAGCGTGTCGCACCGTATTGACGAGATAGTCGACATTCGGACCGGACTCGCCGCGAGCCGCACGGATCAACCCGGCCTGCAGCGCCAGTGGTAGGCGACCGGCATAACTCGGATGCGCGCGCTCGACGACGTATGCAACGGCAAAAACCTCTTTCCCGTCTCCAGCCGAAAGCCGGACGGGCAAGTGCACCTCCCGATAAACACCGTTAATCTGCTCTCGCGCTCTCAAATAACGAAGCACCTGTTCGCGCGCGGCATGCGGAACACGGAAGACAATCCCGCGGCAGGTCCCGCCCATGTCGAGGCCAAGAACCAGTCCCGGGCGTTCGTGGGTGCCGCGATGGTGAGTCGAATAGACGCAGAATGACCGGCGATAGCCGATGGCGACGCCGTGATGGGCGTCTACATACTCAAACCCTGGTCGCCACATCAGCGATCCGTAGCCGAATATCCAGAGATCGTCTTGCGTTGCCGCGGTCATCACACACTGTCTTCAGATGGCAATGAACCGGACCGGCGGCCGAAGTCCGGCGCCGAAACATCCTGTCCGGCTTCGAGAATGCCACGGCGGATCAAGCGCGCGTCCGTAAACAGGCGAAACAACTTCTCGCCGTCGCCAAACCGGATTGCGCGCTGCAGCTCGGACAGGGTCTCGGAGAACTGGCCCAGCATTTCCAACGTCGCTTCTTTATTGTTCAAGAAGACGTCGCGCCACATCGTCGGATCCGAGGCCGCGATGCGCGTAAAATCTCGAAAGCCGGCTGCCGAGAACTTGATGACCTCGGTATCCGTCACCCGCTCGAGATGCGCCGCCGTATTCACGATGTTGTACGCGATCAGGTGGGGGAGATGGCTGGTAATCGCCAGGACCAGGTCGTGATGATCCGGCTCCATAACTTCGACGTTCGCGCCCATGCCCTGCCACAAAGCCGTCAGGCGCTCCACCGCCGCGGTATCGGATCCACGAACCGGCGTTAGAATACACCACCTGCCATCGAACAATTCGGCGAAACCCGCTTCAGGCCCCGAATATTCGGTACCCGCAATCGGATGGCCGGGCACGAAATGCACGCCGTCCGGAATATGAGGCGCGACCGCCTCGACGACCGCGCGCTTGACCGAACCGACATCGGTCACGATGGATCCAGGCGCCAACGCAGGCGCAATGTCCTCGGCAATGACCCCACAGGCCCCAACCGGCACGCAAAGAATGACGAGATCAGCACCCGCAACAGCGTCGCGATTGCTGGCATAGGCTTTAGTGACCAACCCAAGCCGGACCGCTGCCGCGCGCGTCTCTTCGGTACGTGCAGTGCCAACGATCTCGCGCGCAAGTCCTGCCCGCCGCAACGCATGGCTGATCGAGGACCCGATCAAGCCGATGCCAATGAGCGCAACACGGTCAAACGGTTGGATCATTGGCCGATGTCCGCCCGTTGGAACGCACCGAGAGCTGCAGCCACGGCCTGAGTTTCATCGGCCGTCCCGATCGTAATCCTCAAGGCGTTCGGCAAGCCGTACCCTTCCATGCGACGGACAATGATCCCTTGCTCGCGCAGGAATGCATCGGCACGCTGCGCGTTGCGCTCAGAGTCGGCAAAATGGACCAGGATGAAATTCGCGACACTTGGCGTCACCTTAAGGCCGATGGCCGTCAGTTGGTCCGTCAGCCACGGCAGCCATTCGTCGTTGTGCTGAATGGCAAGCTGTTGGTGTTCGCGATCACGAACGGCGGCGGCTCCTGCTGCGATGGCCGACTGCGTCACGTTAAACGGGCCACGCACGCGGTTCAAAACATCCGCGATTGCAGCCGGACAGTACGCCCAGCCAAGCCTGAGCGCCGCGAGCCCGTGGAGCTTCGAAAACGTTCGCGTCATGACGGTGTTTTCGCTGGCCGAGACCAGCTCCAGTCCCGCCTCGTAGTCGTTCCGGCGCACATACTCACAATAGGCCGCATCGATGACCAGTAAGACGTCTGATGGCAGCCCAGCCCGCAGCCGGCGCAGCTCATCAATCGGAATGTACGTGCCTGTGGGATTGTTGGGATTTGCAACAAACACAATCCGCGTACGCTCCGTGACCCGCGCGAGGATCTCGTCAACGCTCGTTTTCAAGCCATGTTCAGGGGCAACGACCGGGGTAGCGCCACTCGCCAGGATAACGATGCGATACACCAGAAAGCCGTGCTCGGTATAAATCGCCTCATCGCCAGGGCCGAGATAACTCTGCGCGAGTAAACTCAGGAGTTCGTCTGAGCCGGCACCACAGACGATGGATTCCGCATTCAGGCCGTGAACATCCGCAATGGCGTGCCGCAGTTCCGTTGCAGATCCATCTGGATAGCGCTCAAGGCTGCCGGCACAGGCCTGAAACGCGGAAATCGCATGCGGCGACGGACCCAGTGGGGTCTCGTTCGAGGACAGTTTGATTGGCTTGCGCCCGGTCGCAACGCTGCTTGCGCCGGGAACGTAAGCCGCAATGTCGAGAATGCCGGGCCGAGGCCGCGGCGCGGCGGATTTGGTCGTCATCGGGACTCTGCACACGTTTTACATGAACTCGGGCTGGGAGTGTTAGGCGTGGATGCGGTCGAAAGCAAACCCTCGTCGCGGCTCCAACACGCAAATAACGTCGCGGCGCACGCCTCAAACGACGGCAGCACTGGTGATCAGCCGGCCAACGCGGTATCAGAGCGCCGGTCACAGCCGTCGCTGCGGACCGCTGCGACTGGAGGATATCGGCGATGACAACGGAAGCGTTCTCTGTCACACGCGCACCGGCGGCGCATGCGGAGTCGCATGAGCCGACCAGCCCGGTTGCGGAATTCGATGCATCCGACCCACTCACGCTGGCGTCGGGGCAGACGCTCGGCCCGTTTCAAGTTGCCTATCAGACTTACGGAACGCTGAACGCCGCGAAATCAAACGCGATACTGGTGTGCCATGCGCTCACAGGCGACCAACATGTCGCAAACACGCATCCTATAACGGGAAAGGCCGGTTGGTGGGGCACAATGATCGGCCCGGGGCGCCCCGTCGACACCGAGCGGTTCTTCGTGATCTGCGCGAATGTGATTGGCGGCTGCATGGGCTCAACAGGGCCGGCCTCGCGGGACCCGGCGACCGGCGAACCGTATGGGCTCGACTTTCCCGTCATCACCATCCGCGACATCGTCAACGCGCAAGTGCGCCTCGTCGATCGGCTTGGCATCGACCAGCTGTTCGCTGTCATCGGCGGATCGATGGGCGGCATGCAGGTTCTCGAGTGGGCGTCCAGCCATAGCGAGCGCCTATATGCCGCAGTGCCGATTGCAACGGCGGCCTGGCACTCCTCGCAGAACATTGCGTTTCACGAAGTCGGGCGTCAGGCCGTGATGGCGGACCCGGACTGGAGTGAGGGCAAATATCTGGCTGTGGGCAAGAACCCGCGGCGCGGCCTCGCCGTGGCACGTATGGCGGCACACATTACGTATCTCTCGGAAGATGCCCTGCAGCGGAAATTCGGCCGCAATCTGCAGGACCGCGAAGATATGTCGTTTTCGTTCAGCGCCGATTTTCAGGTGGAGAGCTATTTGCGTCATCAGGGGTCGTCGTTCGTCGATCGGTTTGATGCCAACAGCTATCTCTACATTACGCGGGCGATGGACTACTTCGATCTGGCGGCTGAGCACGACGATGTCCTGGCTCATGCCTTTCGCGGCACCAAGACGCGCTTTTGCGTCGTTTCGTTTACGAGCGACTGGCTCTACCCAACGCGCGAGTCGAAGGAAATCGTCCAGGCACTCAATGCCGTTGCCGCCAATGTCTCGTTTGTTGAAATCGAGAGCGACAAAGGGCATGACGCCTTTCTCTTGGATGAACCGGAGTTGTTTGCGACCGTGACTGGATTTCTCGACGCCGGCGCAAGACGCCGTGGCATTCGCGAGCGGAGCTAAATCACCAGCATGTTGAAGCGCACAACCTACGCCGTAGACGGTCATCGCCCAGACCACGTTCTGATCGCTGAGATGGTGTCGGACGGCGCGCGCGTGCTCGACGTCGGGTGCGGCGACGGTGCTCTGCTGAAGCTCTTGGAAGAGCGGCGAAACGTCGATGGTCGCGGGATCGAAGTCACACGCGAGAATGTCAACGCGTGCGTGGCCGAAGGTCTGTCGGTGATTCAGGGTGACGCCGATATCGATCTTGATGACTACCCGGACAAGGCGTTCGATTACGCGATCCTGTCACTCACGATCCAAGCCACGCGGTTTCCAAAGTCCGTTCTGAAGAACCTGCTCCGCATCGGCCATCACGCGATTGTATCGTTCCCGAACTTCGGGCATTGGCAGATCCGCACTCAGCTGATGTTCACAGGGCGTATGCCGCGCACACGGAATCTGCCGGAGGCCTGGTATCAAAGCCCGGATGCACATCTCTGTACGATCGTGGATTTCAGCGATCTGGTCGGAAAGGTGGGCGCGGAAGTCGTGCACGCAGTTGCGTTCAACACGGCTGGCCAGCGCCTTCCGATCAACCGGTCCCTCCGTCTCCAAAACCTGTTCGGTGAGAAAGCCGTGTTTCTGATGCGGACACCAGAGCCGGACGGATCCCCGTAAAGACAAAACCGTAATCGATAGTCGATACGCGCAAACCACCGCCCGGCAAACGCGATGCGACGATCGCGTCGCAACGCGACGTTTGTCCATCACGATGACGCGATAGGCACCGGCGGCACAAGCGTCGCGACGCATCCTGCCGTCGGTCTGAACGACAAAGTCTCAACGACAGAGGCGCGCCAGTTGATCAGCACACGAGATTTCGCGACTCAACACCGAGTTGAAAATCCTGACATGATCCTGTCATATCCGTTCGCTTTGCTATTATCGAAATGGCGGGCAGCGGAACGTGACGGCTCGCCGTTCAGTTAACAAGCCAGAGGGGCCCATCAGCGGCGAAACACGCGGATCAATCCAACGAGCTGCTCTGAAGCTCGCAGGTCATTCGCTGACGACCATTCCGCTGAGCATCATTCCCAAGACCCGTTCATCGCCCCCGCAGTGAGATTGCGGACGCATTGCGTTGTCTTGTGTGAAGTCCAGCGCGCCGCTTGCCAGAAATCCCAGGCCAGAAATCCCAGGCCAGAAATCCCAGG
>JBCDAH010000140.1:0-11026 GCA_039186015.1 Pseudomonadota bacterium | reverse complement strand
GCTTTGCCGCCAGCATCGCCTATTGGGGCCACCGCGATGATGGCAATGCTGCCCACGTTGTCGATCTTGGCGCCGGCGTTGGCACTGTCGGGCTGTGTTTGGCGAAGCGGCTGCGTGATGTGACCGTCGACCTAGCTGAGCGTGAACCGGAGTTGACGGCATTCGCACGGCAAAATGTCGCGCGAAACGATTTGTCAGACCGCGTCCGCGTTCTGGATTGCGACCTCACACTAAAGTCAGCAGCCAATGTGCTGGAGACCGGCGTTTATGACCACGTGGTTGCCAACCCGCCGTTTTATGCTGCGGGGTCCGCACGACCGTCCGCGACAGCCCTAAAGTCTGTGGCTCACATTCTCGGGGCTGGGGAACTGGAGATGTGGGCGCGTTGCATGGCGCGTGTTTTGCGACCGTCCGGACACATCACCATCATTCACTCAGCACACGCGGTCGACGCCTTGATTGGTGTGCTTGCGCGGCGTTTCGGAAACATCAAAGTGGTGCCTGTGTTTGCACGTGCAGACCATAAGCCGGCAATTCGCTGTTTGGTGACGGCGCAAAAGGGCAGCCGCGCGCCATTGCAGATCGGCCAAGGACTGATTCTGCACGGCGATGGGCACGCGTTTCGCAAAGACGTCTCGTGGGTACTCAAGGAACCTGCGACCTTAGACGTTTGGCCTCGGACGTGATGACGCGCGTGCTTTTCGTGTAAGACAAGCGCCGATAGAGCATGGCCGCTATCGGTGGAATCGCATCGCCAACCTTCACGCCTGATTGCGGGGATGGTTCCAGCGAAGCCCGAAAGCCTCTAGAACACCCTGCAACCATCACCGGAGACCGCCATGTGGCCATTTTCATCCAAACCAACCGTGCCCGTTGTGCGACTAACCGGGGCGATTGGGATGGCGACACCGTTGCGCCCAGGCTTGTCGCTTGCCCTCGTGGCGGGTGCTCTTGAGCGGGCGTTCTCGATGTCGAAGCTGCCGAGCGTCGCACTTCTGGTGAATTCACCAGGTGGATCGCCGGTTCAGTCAAACCTTATCTTTCGGCGTATCCGACAGCTCGCGGCTGAGAACCAAAAGACGGTCTATGTGTTCTGCGAAGATGTGGCGGCGTCCGGCGGCTACTTTCTGGCGGTTGCCGGCGATGAGATTTATGCCGATCCGTCCTCGATCGTCGGCTCGGTCGGCGTGATTGCGGCTGGCTTCGGCCTGGACAAGGCGATCGAAAAGCTCGGTGTCGAGCGGCGCGTCTACACGTCCGGCGAGCGCAAGTCGATTTTGGATCCGTTCCGCCCGGAGGACCCCGACGACGTCTCGCATCTGAAGCAGCTGCAACGCCAGATCCATGACGTGTTCATTGGTATTGTCAAAGATCGCCGGGCCGGGAAGCTGAAAGCGGCGGATGCGGAGCTGTTCTCGGGTCAGTTCTGGTATGGATCGTCTGCCATGGATCTGGGGTTGATCGACGGCCTGACCGATGTGCGGACCAAGATGCGTGAATTGCACGGTGATAAGGTGAGATTGCGGGTTGTTCCGCTCGCCAAACCGGGTTTGCTGGCCCGTCTCATGCGGTCTCCGGGGGGCGCCGGTATGATTGGCGACGGGGTAGAGGGCCGCCTTGCTTTTGCCGACGATCTGGTGTCCGCTGTTGAAGAGCGGATGCTGTGGTCGCGTTATGGTTTGTGACGTGTACCGCGCCCGTGTCTTCAAAGATCCCGCTGCATCCAAGCCAGCGTAGAGGTTCGTCCATGCCGCAACTCATCATGATTGCGCTTGCCGGTGTCGGCGCTTATGCAACCTACAAATGGGTCAGCAAGCAGACGCGGCAGATGCGCGAGCGTGCGCAGGCCAAGGCCAAAACGGCGACTGCGGAGCCGCGCGACCTCGGTTCGCTGAAGCAAGATCCTGCGACGGGCGAATATCGCCCCAACTAGACGGTGCCGAGTGCTGTGCTCGTCGGTCTGGCGAACCGGCAGGAGCGATGTGAGCGCCATTTCCCGAGCGCAATTCCCAATAACAGATCCAGCGAAGGTCGACGTCCTGAGTGACACCGGCCCGCTGATCTGTATAGTCCGGCGCGCACGAACCTTGCGAGGCAAACCATGGCGTCGGTCTCTGAGCTCAATCCCAGAGCGTCGTTTCAAGATCTGATTCTCACGCTCCAGCACTACTGGGCGCAACAGGGCTGCGCGATCCTGCAGCCATACGACATGGAAGTCGGGGCCGGGACATTCCATCCGGCGACGACACTGCGCTCGCTTGGCCCTAAGGCGTGGAACACGGCCTACGTGCAGCCGTCACGCCGGCCGAAGGACGGGCGTTATGGCGAGAACCCGAACCGGCTGCAGCACTACTATCAGTTTCAGGTGCTGATGAAGCCGTCGCCTGCCGACATTCTGGAACTCTATCTCGGCTCGCTGGATGCGATCGGCATCGACACGACCGTCAACGATATCCGCTTCGTCGAGGACGACTGGGAAAGTCCGACACTCGGCGCCTGGGGGCTTGGCTGGGAAGTCTGGTGCAACGGCATGGAGGTGACGCAGTTCACCTATTTTCAGCAGGTCGGCGGGTTTGATTGCCGCCCGGTTTCCGGCGAGATCACCTACGGATTGGAACGCCTGGCCATGTACGTCCAAGGCGTCGATCGCGTCTACGACCTCAACTTCAACGGGCGCGAGGATGCGCGAAAACTGACGTACGGAGATGTCTTCCTCCAGGCCGAGCAGGAGTATTCGCGGTTCAACTTTGAACATGCCAATACGGATCTTCTGCTGCAGCACTTCAAAGACGCAGAACACGAATGTCAGGCGTTGCTCGAGTCCGGGGCTTCGGGCGAGAGGGATGAGCATTTGCTCGCGTTGCCGGCCTACGATCAGTGCATCAAGGCCAGCCACATCTTCAATCTGCTGGATGCGCGCGGCGTGATTTCCGTGACAGAGCGGCAAAGCTACATTCTGCGCGTCCGTGAGCTTGCGAAAGCCTGTTGCGCGGCATGGCTCCAGACGGAGGCGGGTGGCGTCGAGGCGGAGGCCGCTCATGCCTGAAGACATTGATGTTGAGACCCTCACGTTCCTCACGGTTCAACTGAATGACCGGATCGAGCAGATTGCCTGACACGCCGCATCTACCGGTTCCGATTACGTACGTGCCCAACGTTCCATGTCCCGGTGGAGGCTTGTCGTGAGCGGGAAACGGGCCAGCATCGACCTTTGGAGCCCAGGACCTTGGGCAGACTATCGTGAGCTGATCGACGCGCTGCGGCGTGCCGGTGGTGCGAATCCGCAGTTGGCTGACTTTGTTCGCCTTGCGCCGGAACCGTCACTGGCCGAGTGGATGCAGCATGGTTCGGGTGATGCATTTGATACCGCAACTCTGGCGGGGATTGCCAAGCATCGGTCCATTCTTCGTGTGCAAATCCAGGTTACAGGCGCTGATCTTGTCGCGCGTTTGCGCGACGTGGCCGAGGTCATCGAGCGAGCCGGTGGGCTCGGTGTTCGATTGGCGCGCTGCGGTTTGGCGCATCCCTGGCCGCGATGGCGCCAGTTCCTGGGCGAAGGTGAGCCGGCAGGCTTGCAGAAAGCGCTTGTCGTGCAAGTGCCGAATGCGCAACGCGGACGCATTGATTCGTTCGGGATGAATCAGTTCGGGCTGCCAGATGCCTCTTACGATGGTGATGACATCCTGGACGCTGATGCGACTTGGATGGTGTTTGCCTTTGGCGTGTATCTGCGTACCGAAACCCCGAAGCTCAATGATGGTGACCTGTTTGAAATCGCCGAAGACATGCCACCACTCCGTCTGATGCACGAGGCTGACGATCGCTTCGCCGTTGACGATCCCTTCTTCAATCCGCATGGGATTTGGTGTCTCACTCCGGAATAGGAGGCGTCCGCTGCAGGGGTGCAAGATGATGAGCGGTCTTGCCGTCGCCATCCTGTCCAAGTGTGGTAGCACGTCGCGCTGGTGGCCGTTGTTTTCGCAAGTTGAGACTCTGTGGCCGACTGAGCAGGCCCAGCCGCACGTTGGAGAGGACCCATGAATCTATCGCCGCCGCAGGTTGCGGGCTTGCTTCTGATCGGCCTTGTGATGCTGATTGTCGGCTGGCTGGCGCTCGGGCGGCAGCCGCGCGCCATTCGCTTGTTTGCGCTGGCGCTGTGCCTCGTTGGGTTGGGGTATCTCGCGACGACGCCGGCCCCCACCAGTATTGTGCGTACCATATTTGGGGAACAGTACTAGAACACGTCCGATTTTGCCGGACCTGGCCTGAGCTCAGCCTCGGCTGTGGTCGAAGACATCGAACGTTGGCTTGCGTTTTTTGCTGAAGGGCCTAAGCCGTTGGCTCCTGACTGGGTCATTTCCGCCATAGGCGGAATCCCTTCACCGGCTCACGCCCCCTCCCGGCCGACCATGACATCGTCCCGTTGGGTGGCCGGGAGGGGGTGTGGGATGGCTCCAGCTCAATCTGAAACGCTCTAGACCGGAGCGCCGGCAATGCCAAACTTGCTTATCGAACTGCTTTCCGAGGAAATTCCAGCACGGATGCAGAGCCGTGCGACGGAGGACCTGGCTCGACATGTGAGCGATGGGCTCAAAGACCAAGGTCTGACGCTCGGCGAGACACATGCTTTCGCCACGCCGCGCCGCCTTGCGCTTCATATCGCGGATATTCCGGCGAAGTCGCCCTCGGTGAACGAGGAGCGCAAGGGCCCGAGAGTCGGTGCACCGGACAAGGCGATTGTAGGCTTCCTACGCGGTGCCGGGCTCGCATCAATCGATGACGCGGAAATCGTGAGCGATCCCAAGAAAGGGGACTTCTACGTCGCGCGGATCTCGAAGCCAGGGCGCCCAACGCCGGAGATCGTCGCCGAGATCCTGCCGGCCGTCTGCGCCAGGTTTTCGTGGCCAACGTCCATGCGTTGGGGCTCGGGTGACTTTACATGGGTGCGTCCGCTGCAGTCGGTACTGTGTCTGTTTGATGAGCAGGTGGTGCCCGTGTCGGTGGCCGGACTGGAGGCGGGGCGCACCACACTCGGACATCGCTTTCATGGCAAGTCGGCCATTACGGTTCAGGACTTCGAGGACTACGGGCGAAAGCTGAAGGACGCCAAGGTGCTGCTTCCGGCGAGTGAACGCGTGGCCATGATCACAGAGCAGGCCCAGGCGCTTGCAGAAGATGCCGGTCTGGATCTGGTTGAGGATCGCGCGTTGCTTAACGAGAACGCCGGCTTAACGGAATGGCCGACGGTTATGATCGGCACGTTCGATGAGGCGTTTCTTGCCGTCCCGGCGGAATGCCTGATCACTGCGATGAAGACGCACCAAAAGTGCTTTTCCCTACGCGATCCGGGCACGGGCGAACTCGCGAACCGGTTCCTATTGGTTTCGAACCTGGTCGCGGCCGATGGCGGCGAGACCATTGTTTCCGGCAACGAAAAAGTCATCAATGCGCGCTTGTCGGATGCGAAGTTCTTCTGGGAGAAGGACTTGGCGACCAAGCTCGAGCCGATGCGGCAGGCCCTCGACCACATTACATTCCACGCGAAACTGGGCAGCCAGGCGGATCGCGTCGATCGGGTGACGGAGCTTGCCCGCTTGATCGCCGGCGCCGTGGACGCCGAGCCGGATCTTGCAGGCCGCGCCGCGCAATTGTGCAAGGCGGACCTTGTATCGGAAATGGTTGGCGAGTTCCCCGAACTGCAGGGTTTGATGGGGCGGTACTACGCCGAATCCGAGAAAATGAACCCCAAAGTCGCGCGCGCGATCGAGGAACACTACAAGCCCAAAGGTGCCGGTGACACGGTTCCAACCGAGCCGGTAGCCATCGCGGTCGCACTCGCCGACAAGCTGGACATGCTGGTGGGATTCTGGGCAATCGGTGAAAAGCCGACCGGCTCGGGTGACCCCTATCAGCTGCGCCGGGCGGCCCTCGGTGTGATCCGCATCTGCATCGAAAACGACTTGCGGGTCGGCTTGTTTCGCAAGTTTGAGGCGGCGCAGGCCGCGCTTGAGAAATCCGGATTGGTCGGGCAGGCTGCTGACGTTGAAGCCGTTGACGACCTGCTTGCGTTTTTCGCCGATCGCCTGAAGGTTTATCTGCGCGATCAGGGCGCCCGACATGATCTGATCGACGCGATTTTCTCGTTGGGCGGGCAAGATGACATTGCCTTGATCGTCAAGCGGGTGGATGCGCTGTCCGATTTCCTTGAGACCGACGACGGCGCCGTGCTGCTGGCCGGTGTGAAGCGCGCTGCCAACATCCTCGCGATCGAAGAGAAGAAGGATAAGCGCACATACGAAGGCGCACCCGACGGCAAGCTCCTGGTCGAGCCGGCGGAGCGGGCGTTGGAAGCAGCGATCGCCAAAGTGAAGTTCGACACGCAGGCGGCGATCAATGTCGAGAATTTCGAAGGTGCAATGCGCGCGTTGTCAGATCTGCGGGCACCGGTCGATGCCTTCTTCGATCATGTGACCGTCAATGCCGACGATCCCAAGTTGCGCGAAAATCGCCTCAAGTTGCTGTCAGAGATCCGCGCGGCGACACTTACGGTTGCGGACTTCTCCAAGGTTGCCGGGTGAGCGAACCAGTTACGTTTCGGCTGGGTGTGACGCAGGCTCAGATTGCGCGCGCAACGCGGATCTATTGCGAGGCGTTCGCCGACAAGCTGTCGCCATTTCTCGGTTCCGTCGATCGCATGGTCGAGCCGTTGTCGTCGGCGCTTGTTGCGGATCGCGCTGTCGTCGCAATGCGCGGCGGTGAAGTGGTTGGTGTGGTCGGGTTCAAAGTGCGCGGGCGCGGCCTGTTTGAGCCGACGTTCTGGCAGTTCACAAAGGCCTACGGCTGGTCCGGGCCGTTTCGCCTCCTTGGGCTCTCTTTTCTCGACCGACCGGAGCGGCCCGGTGAACTGCTGTTGGACGGGCTGGCCGTTGCGGCAGACGCGCGCGGCCAAGGTCTTGGCACCGGTCTGCTCAAGGCGATCGAAGCGCATGCGGCAAGGCTGGGCAAAGTCTCCGTCGGTCTCGACGTCGTCGACACCAACCCTCGCGCGCGCGAGCTCTACGAGCGCTTGGGATTTACGGCGACCAAGACGACCGACATTGGCGCGATGCGAATGGTCTTTCCATTCCGCTCTGTGACACGGATGACGAAGCCGGTTGATGCTCAAGCTGCGGCATCGTTGCACGGGGCAATAACGCCGCTTTGAGTTGTCTTTGATCGCCCGATGACGCCACGCTTGCGCAGGATAGTCATGACCAACAAACACGCAGGGTTTCCATGAACGTTGATGTTGTGCGCAACTATTATGGGCAGGTTCTTTCGACAAGCGACGACCTGAAGACATCTGCCTGCTGCACGCCGGGTGACACACCTGATGTCCTGAAGCGGACTTTGGCAAACGTGCACGATGAGGTGCTTGCGAAGTACCACGGCTGTGGCCTGCTGCTGCCGGAGCAGCTTTCCGGACTGCGCATTTTGGACCTTGGTTGTGGTGCGGGTCGCGACGTTTTCGTCTTGTCGCAGCTGGTCGGGCCGGACGGTCATGTTGTTGGCGTTGACATGACGCCCGAGCAGATCGGTGTCGCACGGAGCCATGTGGATTGGCACATGGATCGCTTCGGATTTAGCACCCCCAACGTCACGTTTCTGGACGGCTATATCGAAAAGCTGGACGAACTCGATCTGCAGCCGGCAAGCTTTGATCTCATCGTTTCGAACTGCGTGATTAACTTGTCGCCGGATAAGCCGGCCGTTCTGCGCGGCGCGCGATCCTTGCTTAAGCCCGGCGGAGAACTGTACTTTGCCGATGTTTATGCGGACCGAAGATTGCCGTCTAGCGTGCAACAAGACCCCGTTCTGCTTGGCGAGTGCCTTGGGGGCGCACTTTACTGGAATGACTTTCTTTCCGTTGCGAAGGGCGCGGGATTTGGCGATCCACGTCTTGTGACGAGTCGCAAACTCGATGTCAGCGATAATGCTCTTGCGGCGAAACTTGGCGAGGCTGTCTTCTATTCCGCGACGTATCGCTTGTTTCACATCGACAGCCTCGAACCTGCCTGTGAGGACTATGGCCAGGCGGTTCGTTACAAAGGCACAATTGAGGGGCAGCCGCACGCCTTCGCATTGGACAATCATCACCACATTGAAACGGGACGTGTCTTCACCGTTTGCGGGAATACCTGGCGCATGCTGAAGGATACCCGATTCGCGGAGCACTTCGATTTCATTGGCGATTTTTCGACCCACTACGGAATCTTTCCCGGATGCGGCACAGTCAATCCGCTACAGAACGAGACCGTCACGGCTGCACGCGAACCGTCGGACGCAAAGGCAAGCGGCTGCTGCTAATGCGTGTCGCTGTAGCTTGCTTTCGCTCACGGGCTGTTCCGGCCTGCGGCCGGGCCCTCCATCGAGATGGCGTGTCCGCCATCTCGACATTTAAAGTGCCCAACGCGGGAACACCCGCGTTGGGGTTGGGGGCGGCGCAACGCGCCGGGCCGCGTTCGCGGCCTGAAACAGTGCTATCAGGATGGCCTGCGCTCGAGCCGCGAGCCCGCGAGCGTGCGAACAGCGCACGTAGAGACTCCTCGCTCACGGCTGTTCCAGCCTGGGGTCGTCCTCTCAGGCTAGCCCGCGCTCAAGTAGCGAGCGCTTGTCGCGAGCGGTAGCGCACGTCAAGACTCGCTCGAGCCGCGAGCGTGCGAACAGCGCAGTTAAAGACGTGAATCTGATTTGGCGCGACAAGCTGCAGATTGCTTTCGCGTCGTTCTGATTAGCCGGTAGCCGGAGCACTTTGCTCCGGTTTGCCTCATTATGTTTTCGGTAGAGACGTGCGTCGCTGCGGTCTCAGAGCGGGCCGCGACACGGTGTTGCCAACGCACGGCAACGCATCTGTTTCTCGTTATCGCCGACCGGAAAACACGTAATCGATCTGCCCTGTGCAAACAGCCATGTGTCGAACTTGGTTCCGACGATCCGTTTGGTGCGACGGCTCCAAACCCGTCTCGCGCTTGCAGCTGCGCGGACGCGGAACTGGCTTATGATGCCCCGTGCGGATATCCGATAGCCGATACAGGTTCTCGCCTCGGCCGATGTGGCCGTAATGGCAGAGCTGCCAACTGTGACTATGGCCAACGCCGTAATGGCAATCAAAGCTCGAAGCATGAGATTTCCCTCTGTTTTCACTCCGCTCCCGGTTTCGGTGCCCCGCGATGTTTTGGTTATTTATGCTTACGTTACACCAAGTTGCGATCTGAGCCACTCCTATCACTTACGCCGCAGGCCGACGAGAAGCAACCAGACGAGCGTCGTGCCGCCAACCATAAGGCCGAGGCGCGTCGGCAGTCCGCCTGGCAGGACGCCGCTTTGGATCAAGATGCGGCCGCCGACCATCGCGATTGCGATTCCGCCTGCAACCGCCACGAGCAATCTCAAGAGGTCGCCAAACACACTGCGGCTGCGCGGTGCGGGCGACTGGGCCTGATGAGCCGTCGGCGTTTCAGCCCGGCGCCGACCTGAGAATGCGGCCAGGATAATCGCTGTCGCGACGCCCCCGACAATTGATACGATCAGTTCCGTCAAGATCGGCATGCGTCGGCCCTCACTTAATCCGTCCATATCTCGATCATTTCTGCCTATGGCGAAAGTGATCCAATCTCGTTCCACCCTGTACCGGGGAATTCACATCATCATGTCAGATTATCTGTTCGTTTATGGCACCTTGATGCGCAAGTCCCGGAGTTTACTCGGTCGGGATCAGCGTCGTCGTTTGATGCGCGAAGCAACCTTTATTGGGCCTGCGCAAACGTACGGAACGATGTACGACTTGGGGGCGTATCCGGGGGTGGTTGTCGATCACGAGATGTCGCGCCGCGTATCTGGCGAGCTGCTTCGCCTGCGTTCACCGGCCGCCACGCTGCAATGGCTGGATGTTTACGAAGGTATCGCGCCTGGCGACCTTGACCCAGATTATCGGCGCGCAATCCGCCCTGTTACGTATGGAACAACGCGGGCGTGCGAGGCGTGGGTATACGTCTATCAAGCGCCTGTCGCCGTTGCGCGACGGGTGGCCGATGGGGTCTGGCGCGGGTGACTGCGGTCGATGCTGATGCGACATGGATTTGCATCCAGCGCTAATGACTGCTGTTGTTGGACCGGCGCATTGCAGCGCGGCGTCCAGACGTCCAATCGCTTAGTTTCCTGAAATGCGACGTCTGACGTCTGAGACTTGGAGACTTCACTATGGCCTATGTTGACTGGATGATCCGCGGTCCAAAGATCGCGGCGTGCAACTGCAACTATGGTTGCCCCTGCGAATTCAACGCGCCGCCGACCAACGACGTATGTGAAGGCTTGGAAGCGCACAAAGTCGTTGAAGGCTGGTTTGGTGATGTACGCCTCGACAACATCATTGTCGGCGCACGATACCGCTGGCCCGGGCCGGTGCATGAAGGCGGCGGGACCGTGCAAGGTTTTGTCAGTCAGCACGCCACTGAAGATCAGCGCAACGCGCTCTTTCAAATTCTCGACGGAAAAGAGCAAGAGCCGACAACGCCGTTCGCAATCTACGGCTCCACGATTGAAACGGAAATTGATCCGATTTTCGCTGATATAGAGTTTGAATGCGATATCGATTCGCGTATCGGCCGTTTCAAAGTTCCCGGCTATATGGAGATGAAACTCGAGCCGATCATAAATCCGGTGACAGGGAAGCCGCATCGCGCGCAAATCGTCCTGTCGGAGGGTTTTGAATTCCGGACCGCGGAGATGGCAAGCGGTACATTTCAGGCATCCGGCGAACTTGCCCTCGATAGCGTTTCAACTTACGGGTTTCTCACCGACGTCGCCTACGGGCCGTACGGCGTCATCGAAGAGAAAACGCTCGGCGGAAAACGCTAATGCGCCTTGCTCTCGCTTGTTGTTTATCGCTCACGGGCTACTCCGGCCTGCTGTTGTTTTCGCTCACGGCTATTCCTCGCTGCGCTCGGGCCTCCGCGGGGGCGGCGCAACGCGCCGGGCCGCATTCGCG
>JBCDAH010000139.1:0-11484 GCA_039186015.1 Pseudomonadota bacterium | reverse complement strand
TGTTGGCCGCCCGACAATTGCCCGGGTGACTTATGCGCTTGGTCTGCGATCTGGACTTTCTCGAGGTAGACCATCGCAAGGTCCTCGGCCTCCGACTGCGTCGCCAGTTTGGTTCGGACCGGCGCCAGCGTGCAGTTCTGCAGGATGGTCATGTTTGGAAACAGATTGAAGTGCTGAAAGACCATCCCCACCCGGCGCCGCATCATCTCGATGTTCGGCGCATCGGCGTTGATCTCTTCGCCGTCGATTTCGATCGAACCCGATTGATGTTCCTCAAGCTGATTGATCGTTCGGATCATCGTCGACTTGCCCGATCCTGAAGGGCCGCAAATGACAATCTTCTCACCCTTCGCAACGCGGAGGTTGATGTCCTTCAGTGCATGATACGCTTCATAGAATTTGTTCACGCCGCGCATTGCAATCGCCGGTGTGATCGTCATTTGGATACCCTTCCGATCTCGCTACGGACGCGCGTGCTCGATCCCGTCATCGACAGCGCTCTCATTTTATCGCCGTCATGAACATCTCTCACCGCTAGCACGTGTAATTCATACCGATGCGACCACCGTCAACATAGATCGTTTCGCCAGTAATGTAGCTCGCCTTTTTGCTGGCGAGGAAGGCGACAACGTCACCAATCTCACGCGGCGTGCCGACGCGCTGCAACGGCGTTCGCGACATCACCATTTTCATCGCATCGGGGTTTGCGTTGACGCCGGCCATCATCTCCGTGTCAATGGATCCAGGGCCAACAGCGTTTACGCGAATGTTGTGGGGTGCCAAGGCAAGCGCGGCTGCCTTCGTCAATTGCATGACGCCGCCTTTTGATGCGCAATAGGCCGGAATGGCGGGGATCGCAACTTGCGCATTGATCGACGACATATTGACGATCGCACCCGCGATCTTGTGTGCCACCATCATGTTGGCCGCACGCTGGGTTGCCAAAAACAGTCCGCGAAGATTGATCCCGATCACCGCGTCGAAATCGTCAAGAGAATAGGTGAGAAAGTCGCCGGGCTTTGCGACGCCGGCATTGTTGACGAGAATCTCAAGTGGCCCGTGATCCGCTGCGATCTTGTCGAACATGGCGTTGATCTGCGTCGGATCACCCATGTCACAGGCGAGACCGATTGCACCGTCGCCTAGCTGTTCGGCAGCAGCTGCGACGCCTCCCGCATTGATGTCTGCAAGAATGAGCCTTGCGCCGTCGTTGGCCAGAGCTTCGGCACACGCGAGACCGATGCCCTGTGCCGCGCCTGTCACCAATGCCAAGGGATTGTCTGACACGTCCGCCTCCCACTATTGCTCGTAGCCGTAGTCGTCTGTTGCTTGTTCCGGTGTGATCATGCCGGCCTCGAGGTCGGCTTTCACGCACGCGCGGTCGCGCGTCCGCGGATCACCAAGGCCGCCGCCGCCTGGAAGGCTGAGCCGCAAGCGCTGTCCGTTCGCAACGAACTGACGCCCCTTCGGCTTCAATTCGGTCCCATCGGATAATGCGACGCGACCTGCACCCCCTGGGGCCCCGCCATCGCGCCCGCGTGCCGGGTGGATCACGCGGTCGAACATGGCGTTGAACCAGATATCATAACCGTCGCGCGGTTCGATCTCGATGGTCTGGCCGAGGCCACCGCGATACTTGCCTGCGCCACCAGAACCTTCGCGGAGATCCTTCCGCCATATGGTGATCGGTCCGACGTGCTCAGTCGCTTCCACGCTCATTGTCGATACGCCCGACGGAAACGCCGTCGCGGACAGTCCGTCAGTCGACGGTCGCGCACCTGTACCACCTGAGTTGAAGATGAGGACCTCGCGGTTCGGCAGGCCGGACTGACGGTTGCTGGGACGCGCCGAAATCTGAATGTTCCAGAGCGCGCTCGCACCTTCCGCCGGGACCGCCCCGGGCATTGCCTGATGCAGCGCTCCAAGAACGACATCGGGCACGAGATGCCCGAGCACGTGACGCACAGAGACGGGCGCTGGTCGTTTCGCCGCAAGAATGCAGCCCTCGGGCGCGGTAACGACAAACGGTTCCAACGAGCCGGTGTTGTTTGGAACATCCGGCGCGATGGCGCATTTGAGGCCGTAACAGGCATAGGCGCGCGTGTAGACCTCAGGCACGTTCACGCCGAAGCGGCTCATGCCGGATGTGCCAGCAAAATCCGCCGTAAGCCGGTCGCTGTCTACGGTCAACGTCACGACCATGTCGACGGGACTGTCGTAGCCGTCAACTGTCATCTCGTTCTTGTAAATGCCTTGTGGCACCTTCGCGATGGCGTCGCGGGTTGCTTGGCGGCTGGCTTCGATGATGAAATCCGAAAGCTGTTCGAGGTCATCTTTGCCAAACTCGTCCAGCATAGCCTGTAGGCGCCGATCTCCGGCCTCATTGCACGCAGCAAGGGAGTACATATCGCCGACAACTTGATCTGGTTCGCGAACGTTCGCCCGAACGATCCGCAGCAAGTCCCGAGAAACCGCGCCGCGCTCGGCAAACTTCATGATCGGGATGAGAAGTCCTTCTTCATAGACCTCGTTGCCATCCGGTCCGAACCCACGACCGCCGATGTCGACGACGTGGGCCGTGCATGCGAAGTAGCCGATGTGTCGTCCAGCACGGAAAACCGGTGTGACGACGGTGAAGTCGTGAAGGTGCCCCGTACCCAACCATGGATCATTGGTGATGAACACATCACCTTCGAAGATATTCTGCGCCCCAATCTCACGTGCGAAGTGCGTGACGCTTTCTGCCATGGCGTTGACGTGACCCGGCGTTCCAGTCACGGCCTGGGCCATCATGCGGCCGTTGCG
Source organism: Pseudomonadota bacterium (assembly GCA_039186015.1). Taxonomy (GTDB): domain Bacteria; phylum Pseudomonadota; class Alphaproteobacteria; order Rhizobiales; family Hyphomicrobiaceae; genus JBCBWG01. The sequence goes on along the minus strand of JBCDAH010000139.1, from coordinate 8,679 downwards.
ATCGAATAGCCCTGCGGACAAATCTCCGGCCTCGCGAACGGACGTGGAAAAGGCCGTGCGGATCAATGTGGTTGCCTGCTCTTCGACGACAGCGATCAGACGGTTCCACATGATCTGGTCGTCGACTGATGTCGGCGCCATCGGCTAGTCCTCCTTCCGCAAGAGCAGCAGGCTACCGTCGCTCTGCCCGATCGCGCGGTATGCCGATGTGACAATGGTGGACGTTTCATCTTCGACAATAACAGCGGGGCCTTCGATCGTGACACCGGGTGTCACATCGGCGCGGTTGACGTCCTGCGCCTCGACGGTCGCGCGCAGTGCCGCATCATAAAACTGGCGTGGGCGTGACGGAGGCGCTGTTGCTGTCGTCAAGTGGCGCTCAATCGGTACGACGTCCGGCAGCGTTGTGCTCACGATCAACGACCAGTTCGTGATCTCGATTGGTAGTCCATCGATGGTCCGGCCAAATAGTGTCCGATAAGCGGACTCAAAGGCAGCCTGAATCGTAGCGCGATCGTCCACTTGGAACGTTCGGTACGGCAAGCCAACAGGGATCTCCCAGCCTTGTCCGGCGTATCGCATGTGCGCGGTCAGTCGTACCGTCAGTTCCGATGTTCCAGCCCCACCCGTTACGAAGCTATTGGCTTCTTTTTCTAGCGCGGCGAGCGTTGGATTGATGGCGTCCGGGTCGAATTCCAACAGTCGCTGAAAGAGCCCTTGAGAGGCTTCATAGCTAAATGGTGCCTTCAAGAATCCGATCGCTGATCCGACACCGGCACCGGGTGGGATGATCAGAGCTTCAATACCAAGTTTCTCACAAAGGCGGCAGGCATGGAGGGGGGCGCCGCCACCGAATGCGATCATTGTGAAGGCTTCGATATCGCGGCCGTTTTCAACGGTGTGAACGCGCGCGGCATTGGCCATGTTTTCATCGACCATTTCCGTGATGCCAAACGCACTTCCCTCCGTGGACAGGCCGGTCGATCGGCACAGCGCCTGGTCGATCGCAGCTTCCGATTTGATGCGCGACAGTACGATCGCTCCGCCGGCGAAATTGGCTGGATCAATCCGCCCAAGTAGTAAGTTGGCGTCGGTCACGGTGGGTTCGGTACCGCCGCGCTGGTAACACGCTGGCCCAGGTTCAGACCCTGCCGAACGCGGGCCGACTTGAATGCGTCCCATCGCATCAACCGATGCGATCGATCCGCCGCCCGCGCCGATCTCGACCATCTCAACGACGGGCGTCGACACCACCATGCCCGATCCCTTTTTGAACCGATATGTTCGCGCAACCTCGAACGTACCAGCCGTTTTGGGTTCGCCGTTTTCGATCAGGCAGATCTTGGCCGTCGTGCCGCCCATATCGAACGACATCACCTTGTCGAGACCATGCGTTCGCGCAAAGTCTGCTGCAAATATGGCTCCGCCGGCAGGGCCGGATTCCAAGAGACGGACGGGTTGCTCAATCGCTGTCTCGACAGAAATGAGACCGCCGCCCGAATGGATCATAAAGACCGGTGCATCAATCCCGGTGTCGCGCAGCCGTGAGATTAGCCGCCCAAGGTAGTTGGCCACCTGGGGTTGGACATAAGCATTTGCTATGACCGTATTAAACCGTGGGAGCTCACGCATTTGCGGCGAAATAACCGAAGACAATGATATCGAGAGTTTCGGAGCGCGTTCACGCAAAGCGTTTGCCATGAGCCGTTCGTGGCGATCGTTGGCGTAAGCATGCAAAAAGCCGATTGCCACCGCAGTGTAGTCAGCGCCGACAATCTTGTCCGCAAGCGTTGCGGCCTCCTGCGGATCAAACGGTAGCAGGACATGTCCGTTCGCATCGAGCCGTTCATTGACGGTGTAGCGGTCTTTTCGTGCGACTAGAGGTTTGGGGAGTTCCAGGTTGAGGTCGTACTGCTCGAAGCGGTTCTCCGACCGCATTTCGATAACGTCGCGAAAGCCCTCGGTTGTGATGAAGGCGACGTTTGCTCCGCGTCGCTCAATCAAGGCGTTCGTGACGAGCGTCGTGCCGTGGATTATCTGCGTGATGCTGGTCAACGCAATGCCAGCCGACTGTGCGGCTTGTTGAATACCGTCAAGAATTGCCTGCTCAGGATGCATGTAGTTCGTGAGAACTTTGACCGTCGATATCCCGTTGGCGTGGGCGAGCGCGACGTCGGTAAACGTCCCTCCGATATCAACGCCGACACGAGCTGACTGAGTATCCATGTGGAGATCAAAGGCTCCGAATGAATTGGTTCGCTGTAAAGGCCGCCTGATAGACCTGCGACATGACATGCGCAGAGGGTACGGATTTCACATCGCTGATCGGCAGCGGCAAATCGTTGCCGTCGACGCCGCTGAGCAGGTCCGACATAGCTTTGCCGAAGATCGTACCCGTCGTGATGCCACGGCCGTTGTAGCCAATCGGTGTGTAGATGTTTTCGCCCAGCCTGTGGATGTGTGGCAGGTGGTCGGAGGTCATGGCGATCTGACCATGCCAGGCGTCTTCGAATTCGACGGCTCCGAGTGCTGGGTAGATCCGTGCAAGCTGTCTTTGGGCCCATCGCCGGGACAGGCCGCGTTCGTGGCTGCCGATAACCTTGCCCATTGAGCCGATTACGATCCGATCAGACGCGTCTCGTCTGAGGCTGAACATGATCCGACCGGTATCCCACAGCCCCTGTCGCTCGGGCAGAATGTAGGCGGCATCGGGCCCGAGAGGACGGGTTGCCAGCTGGAAATAGTGCAGCATTGTGTAAGTCTTGCTCAGACCGGGCCAAAGATCGTCGCTGTAGGCGTTGGTGCCCAGGACGACTGCATTTGCCGCAAGCACCCCGCGCGACGTGTCCACACGCCAATGTTGGCCGTCGCGCGTGATTTTCTGGGCGCGGACACCAGTGCTGATTTGGGCGCCCGCGCCCTGTGCGGCGCGTGCCAATCCTCTGCAATACGCCATCGGGTTGATGGTGCCAGCACGGTGATCGACAAGTCCACCATAGAAGGCATCGGAGCCAATGAGTTTCGAGACCTCTTCGCGCGACAACAAGTCGACCGGCGCACCCAGGCGATCCCACTCAGCTTTTCGCTCCTGTAGCTCTTTAAAACCACTCGGTGCGTGCGCCGCGTGAATCGTACCATTTCGTGTCGCATCGCATCGCATCTGGTGTTTTTCGATCAGCGAAAAGACGTACTCGGGCGCGCGGCCAAACTGGTCGACGAACCGTGCGCCGTAAGTCTCGCCGAGCTGCTTGCGAATGATCTGCGGTGGGAGCCATGCGGACGCATTCACCAGGCCAACATTGCGTCCCGAGCCGCCGAAACCAATCTGATGCGCTTCCAGCACATGAGCGCTTAAACCTCTTTCAGCACAGTGCAGCGCCGTCGAGAGGCCTGTGAAGCCACCACCGACAATGGCAACGTCAACAGCCTGTTCGCCATCGAAGTCCTGTTGCAAGTCGCGCTCTTGCGAGGACGAGTCCCAAAGTGAGATTGGAGTTTTGCTTATCATGTGAGCCGCTTATAGCGAAGCCGGTGACCGGCCCTGGTTCCCTCCGGTGAGCATTGCACTTGAGCAAACTTTGTGTCAATATATGGAATAACTGTTCTGAATAATGGAACATAAGTTATGCCGAAACTGAAGACGACGGCTGCAGCCATGGTTGCAGCAGCGCGCGAACGTATCGAAGAAATCGAAACCGCCGATTTGATCGCGATGGCCGACGATCCAAACGTTGTCATCGTCGACATCCGCGATGTGCGCGAACGTCAGCGATCCGGCTTCATACCGGGTAGCTTTCATGCGCCGCGTGGGATGATCGAGTTCTGGGTCGATCCGGAAAGCCCGTACTACAAGGAGATCTTCGGACAAGAAAAAAAATTCGTGTTCCACTGCGCCTCCGGCTGGAGATCAGCGTTGACGGTGGCGATGTTGCTGGACATCGGTTTTAAGTCCGCACACCTAAAAGATGGCTTCTCAAGTTGGAGCGACAGCGGAGGTCCAGTCGAGTTTCCCGAACAGAAGAAGTCGTGACAGCCGTGGGCTTACCGGTGTGGGACGTTTCACAGTTTGCTGAGACGACGCGAAGCGTCCAGAGCGGCAGACACGACCAGGTTGCCCAGCTTCTGTTCACCACCGTCTGGAAGGTTGACCGCGGGCAGAGAGATGCCGATTGCAGCAACCGCCTCGCCGCTCGGCAAGGTAATTGCGGCACCGAAACTTAGGATTTGTTCGCGGTACTCACCGGTATCAAATCCATAGCCGCGAGCCTGCGTTGCTTTCACATCCGCGTCGAGTGCTGTGATCGTGGTGATGGACTGGTCAGTATACTTTTTTAGATGGTGTTTGACCTTGTCTCGCAGCACCGTGTAGTTGGCGGCCAAAATCGCCTTGCCTGTTCCAACACATTGGATGGGCGCACTCCCGCCGATCGCGTTCCAAGATCGGATCGGCTTCATGCTATCAATCTTGTCGATGTAGATGACGTCGACGTGCTCGGGGACGGCGAGGTAAATTGTCTCCTGCGTTGCGGCTGACAACTCCTGCATGGACAAACGTGCCACTTCTCGCAGGTTCAGATTTTCGACGCTTGCGCGGCCAATCTGCCAGGTCTTGAGTGTGGCTGCGTATGTCTTGTCGGGATTGCTGCTGACGTAACCGAGCGCACACAGAGTTTGCAGCAGGCGAAACGTATTGGACTTAGTCAGCCCAAGTTCCTTCGACAGCTCGGTTACGCCTTTGCCACCGCGATGGGCCGTAAGTGTTTCGAGGATCAGCAAGCCCTTCGACAACGTCGAGTCGAGACGCTGTGAGGGCTCCGGTGGTTCACTCATTCCAGTTCTCCTCGGACGTCGCTCCTGGCACAACGCTTGATCACGTCTCCGTCTCCGACTGCGTGAAGGTTGGCTGTTCGAACACGGTGATTCGCGGTGGATCTTGATCGAAGCGGCGGACATCGACTAGTGCGGAATGCGAAGCCGGGCCTTGTGCGAGTTCAGAAGTTCGCCAGTCGTGTGTCAAGACATTAGGATTGCCATGCCGATCGCGTTGTTGAGGCGCGTCCAGATCGGGATCATACCATGCGCCCGTCCACAAGAACACGCAACCACGAGCGATATCGTCCGTAACTTGAGCACCAGCGAGGCATCGTCCGCGGTCGTTAAACAGTTCCACAATGTCGCCGTCGGAAATGTCCCGGACTGCAGCATCGTCTGGATGGATGAGAACCGGCTCACGCCCGTCGACTTTCTTGCTCATGCTATAGGCGCCATTGTCCAGCTGACTATGCAGGCGCGTCTGCGGCTGCCCCGACAGTAGATAAAGCGGATAGCGGTCCTGTCGGCCGGCAGCAACATCACGTGGCGGAAACCAAGTTGCATGGCCTGGGCAATCTGCGAGTTCGAATGACGCAATCGTTTTCGAATACAGTTCAATCTTGCCACTCGGTGTCGCCAAACGATTGGTCTGGGGATCAAGCCGGAAGTCCTCAAGGAAAACCTGATCCGGTGCCGGATCAGGCACTGGTATAATGTCGCCGGCGATGAACGTCTTCCACTCTGGCAGATCGACGCCCGCCTCGGCGCCGCTCGCGCGCGTTTGGCTCCAGATCTCTTGAAGCCATTCTTCAGCCGACCGGCCTTCGGTAAAGTCAATCGGGTTGCCAAGTCTCGCGGCAAGGTCCGCATAGATATCATACTCGATCCGCGCGGCACCCGGCGGAGGCACCAGAGCCGGCATGGGTATCAGCGCGTTGTCAGACTTGCCGGCACCAAAGTCGTCCCGCTCTTGTGGAGCCGCAACAGGCAAGACGATGTCGGCATGACGTGCCGTCGCCGTCCAGTTGATCTCGTTGACGATAATGGTCTCAGGTCTTTGGAAAGCCGCCGTGAGACGGTTCAGGTCCTGGTGATGATGGAACGGGTTGCCGCCTGCCCACCACACCATGCGAACATCCGGGAATGTTTGGGTCTGACCATCATAGCGATACGACGCCCCCGGATTGAGCAGCATGTCGCTGATCATCGCAACCGGAATGACATCATCAATGGGATTGGTGCCTTGCGGGATCGTGCCCCAACGGAATGGCCGCTCGGTGTGACCGATGTTTCCGTTAACGCCGTATCCGATCGTGTAACCGCCGCCAGGACGACCAATCTGGCCGAGCATTGCCGCTAGCGTAACCGTCATCCAAAGCGGCTGCTCGCCGTAGTCGGCACGCTGCAGGCCAGCTGCCGTCGTGATCATTGTGCGGGTCGCAGCCATTTCACGCGCTAGTTTGCGGATCCTATCAGCAGAAACGTCTGAGTGTTCTGCGGCCCAGTCCGCGTCTTTCACGACACCGTCAGTTTCACCAAGGATGTATGCGGAGACTTTGTCGAAGCCGACCGTGTAGGTCTCGAGAAACTGCCGGTCATGCAAATTCTCGGTCAGCAATGTATGCGCGAGCCCAAGCATGACTGCGGTATCGGTGCCCGGACGCGGCGGCAACCACTCCGCGTTCAGTTCCTGCATGGCATCGCCACGCAACGGGCTGAGATTGATAAAACGCACACCAGCCTTGGCACACGCGATTAGGTTGCCGCGGGCGCGATGTTGGCTGAGCCCGCCATCGCTGATTTGCGTGTTGCGCTCAGCGATTCCGCCGAACATGACAACGAGCTTCGTGTGCCGCGCAATCACGCGAAAGCGCGTGGCCTGTGCCACGTGCCTGCGATAGTTGCCGACGATGTGCGGCATGAGAACCAACGCCGCATTGTAGCTGTAGTTCCCCTCAGAGCGCACGAACCCGCCTTGTGTATTGAGGAACCTCTTGAGCTGGCTTTGCGCGTGGTGAAAGCGGCCGGCGCTCGCCCAACCGTAGGACCCTGCAAAGATCGCACGATTGCCGTGGCTTCGGCGAACCCGCGTTAACTCAGCTGCAATGAGATCGAGCGCGCGATCCCAATCGACTTCGACAAACGGGTCACGCCCACGCTCGCCGTTCGGGCGCCTCTCCAACCATCCCTCGCGGATCGCTGGCCGCCGAACGCGCGCCTCAGCGTTGAGGCTGCCTGGAATGTTGTCGTTGATCGGCGAGGCAACCGGATCATCCGGATGTGGCTCAACAGCCGTGATGCGTCCACCCTCAACTGCGACGAGGCCTGGACCCCAGTGGCTAGACGTCAGATGCCTTTTCATTGCAGCCAACTCGTCTGTGTTGATATTTGAAACAATAATGCCGAATATTGACACGACATTTGGTGAAGTGCCATGCTGAATCTATCGAGGGCCGGGAGTCACCCGCCGTGAGTTATCCCATGTCCGCAAGTCGTCGCACGATTAGAGACAAATTGGTTCAAGGTGGTCGACCCGCAAGGGCCGAGGGTCGCCACGTCAACATGCCGATCGAGCTTGGGTCGACCATGGTCTTCGACACGTTGGCCGAGTTTGAGCGCGCGCGTGCCCGGCGCTTGGAACCGGGTACGCTATACTATGGTCGCTACGGAAATGCCGCCAGCTTTCAACTCGAGGAGCTCATCGCAGATCTCGACGGCGCAACCGGTGTCACTATCACGTCCTCCGGCGTTGCGGCTATCTCGTTGTCTATTGACCAGACCGGGCACGCATATGCTGGTCGCAGATAATGTGTACGGCAACACGCGTGCATTCTGCGACACGCTTCTGACTTCGAACAACGTCGACATCCAGTACTTCGATCCAATGATCGGCGGAGACGTGGCGGACCTCTTCCGCGACAACACCGTCGCCGTCGTGTTCGAGGCGCCGGGATCTGGAACGTTCGACGTCTGCGACATACGTGCCGTTGCAGAGGCTTGTCGAGAACATAGCGTTGTCAGTGTCTTCGACGGAACCTGGGCAACTCCGGTCTTTTGTCAGCCGCTCGAACTCGGCGTCGATGTTCTTGTCTATTCGGCATCAAAATACCTTGGCGGTCACTCGGACTGCATGATGGGCGTGATCAGCTGCAAGGACTCCGGTCTTTTCATGCGGATCCGCAAGTGTGTGATGGCCGTCGGTGACAAGACCGGTGGACAGGAAGTGATGCTGGCACTGCGTGGCTTGCGGACACTGGACATCCGCATGACGGCGATCGAAGCCGCGGCATTGGAGGTCGCAGGCTGGTTGGCGGAACAGCCGCAAGTCAGGCAGCTCCTACATCCAGCATTCGAAAGCTGTCCGGGCCATCAGTACTGGCGTCGGGATTTTTCCGGCAGCTCAGGATTGTTCGGCGTGATTTTCTATCCATGCAGCGGCGAGCAAGTGGCGGCGTTCGTCGACACACTCCAACACTTTGGCATCGGTGTGAGCTGGGGCGGCTATGAGAGCCTGGTTCTGCCAATGAAACCCGTCCGCACGGCTAAGCCTTGGGACGAGACTGGGCAGCTCGTTCGCTTCAACGTCGGCCTTGAAGATACGCAAAGCCTTATCGCCGATTTGTCGGCTGCATTGCCGAAACTCGGGATCGTTTCGGAGTGAAAGAATGACCCACCGGATCGACCACGCCACGGTTGGCACAAGCAGTCTCGACGTTGGTGTTGTCGCCATGAGGGAGACGCTTGGCGTCGCGGTGCCGCGCGGATCAAAACACGACGCGATGGGCACGCATAACTGCGTCATGCAGGCCGGAAACGAGAGCTTTTTCGAGCTGATCGCAATTGACCCCGAAGCCCCGCCTCCGGGAC
>JBCDAH010000138.1:0-11493 GCA_039186015.1 Pseudomonadota bacterium | reverse complement strand
CGAAACTGTTCCCGAAGGCCAAGGTCACCAGCGACCTGCGCATCAAGCCATCGCAAAGCAAGAAGTGGGGCCGGGTTGCTACCGTTGCGTTGGAACAGTTGGCGAAGCTGCGCCTCGGCACGGCCCACATCAAAGCGCAGGTCCTGACGCTTGATGGCGAAGCTCCGGATACCGCCGTGTCGACAGCGGTCAAGGAGCAGCTGAAGGCGACGATCGCCAAGGGTTACACCGCTGAATCCAAGATCATCGTGAAGTCCGCAGCGATGTTGTGGGCCGAACAGAAAGCAAAGCGCAAGGCTGAGGAGGCCGCAGCTGCAGCCGCCAAGGCCGACGCCGAGCGCAAGCGCAAGGAAGAAGAAGCAGAGCGCGCAGCCAAGCTTGAGCTTGAGCGTCTCACCAAAGAACGCGAGCGCCAAAGGGTCGAAGACGAACGCCGGGCACGTGAGGCTGCTCTCGATAAAGCGCGCAAGGCACGCGAAGCCGAAGAACGCCGCAAAGCCGAAGAGGCGGCCCGCATTGCTGAGATCGAGAAGCAAAAGCGTAAGTTGCAACTGGCACGGGATCGATGCCAAGAGGCTCTCAATGCAACGACGACCGAAGGCACTATTAGCTTTGCACCGGGAAGCGACAAGCTGCAGTCCAGCAGCTTCACGACGCTGGATAAGGTCGCCGGGCTGTCAACCCTTTGCGACACGATCAGTATCGAGATCGGCGGCCATACGGATTCAAGAGGCTCGGCTGAAGCCAACCAGCGTCTCTCAGAGCGGCGAGCCGAAGCCGTGCGCTCTTATCTCGAGGGCAGAGGTCTGGCGGCCAACCAACTCAAGGCTGTTGGCTTCGGCGAAACCAAGCCGCTCGTGCCGAATACCACGGCACGTAATCGCGCCCGCAATCGGCGGATCGAATTCAGGGTCGAGGTCAACTAACGGCGCGGTTGGTCGTCGTCCGCCAAACGAATAAGGTTAGACATGGATTATCTCATCGCCCAGTTGGCATGGTACATCGCGGCTGCGTTCGCTGTCGGATTGGTTATCGGTTGGTTCTCGTGCGGCCCGCGGGAAAAGTCTTGAGTTTATGGAACTAAGCCGCGCGCTTGGACTTGTTGCTCAGGGCGTTTAGTTCGGAATATCTGGAAGGTCTGCGTTTATGTGGTCGTTGCTCTTGCAATCCCTCGTTCTTTTGTTGGCGGCGTACTTTGTGGGGGTCTGGATCGGCTGCATGGCGCGCCGGCTGATTGCGCCTCCGAAATCCCGTGTTCATGATCGTCAGCCGGCGCCGGTGGCCAGCGCGCAACCTGTACAGGCCGCAAGACCGGCATCGCAACAGCCACCTCAACAGGCACCACAATCAGCATCAGCAGCACCGACAGCGCCGCCAGTCGCTGCAGCTCCGAGCCCAGCGAGCGCAGATCCGTCCTTGCAGGCAGCCGCGGCAGCCAGCGCAGCTGTGGCGACCGCCGTTGCAGCCCAGACGGTGACTGCGGCGCCCTCGCCAGAACCTGTCCCGGCGCCTGCTCCGGTGGCGGCAGCCTCACCATCGAGCGTCGCGCAGCAGATCGAAACCATCGGTACGGACGCAGATCCGGTTGCAGCGCGGTCGCACATCAAGCCGGAGCCTTTTCCTGAAGGTCAACTCCCGGCGGCCGTCGGCGGCGGCGCTGACTCGGCATCGACAGTAGCAACGGCTGTTGCGCCGTCCGAGGAAGCCGCTGCACCCCCGCCGCAACAGCCGATGCCCCAGGATTTGACAACAATCCGGGGAATCGATGCGGCGACGGCTGTGGTTTTGGAACGCGAAGGTGTGACACGCTACGAGCAATTGTCGGCATGGAACGAAGGTGATGTTGCGCGCATCAATCGCGCGCTTGGCGGTATGCGGCGGATACAGGAGGAAAACTGGATCGAGCAAGCCAGCGTGCTCGCGGGCGGCGGTCTGACATCGTTCGCGCGGCGGCGTATGGCGAACGCAGCGGCGGGCGGTGCTGGAGCTGCACAGATCGTGCAACCCAGCGCTGATCAAGGCAGCGCTGTGAGCCTCAAACCATCACCGCCGGCAGTCGCAGTTCCGGTCGCTGCGGCGGCATCCGCGGCGGCGTCTCATGTCAACGGGTCCACTGTCTCCGCAGACGTCATCGGCGACGACCTGACGGCGGTTAACGGCATTACACCCGAAATCGCGCGAACCCTGAAAGAGCAAGGCATCAGCCGCTATGCCCAACTGGCGCGGTTGGACGAGGCGGGAGCCAGCCGCCTGAATGGTCTGCTCGGCATCAAAGACCGCGTGCAGAACGAAGGTTGGATTGCGCAGGCAGCTGCACTCGCGGGCATTTCGGCAAGCGCGGCCGTGGCAGCCAGCCCGGTCAGTTCTGCTGAGGCAGCATCAGCTGCCGTGGGCGCAGCTGTTTCGAACGACAATCTCAAACGGATCCGCGGGATTGGTGAATTGATAGAGGGCAAGCTCTACGATATGGGCTATGTGACCTACGCCGCGATTGCCAACTGGACCGAGCACGATGTTCGCCACGTCAGTCAGGCACTGGATTTCCGCGGCCGCATCGAACGCGAGAATTGGATTGAACAAGCCCGCATTTTGGCAACCGGCGGTCAGACCGAGTTTTCACGGCGTTTTGATACCGGCGGCTAGGCTCGTATCGCCAGCACGTCATTGGTCCGGCATCGACCGGGGTGGTTCCCCGCGGGCCATGTCCTGCAGTTCCGCAAATCTGTCGGCTGGGATCGGCACACCGTTGGCGGCATAGTCCGCCATAGTGTGTGCCTCCGGTTCACCGGGAATAATGACGGGTTGCTCTGCCTGCACGGATGGCGTCTCCGTAGTCAAAGCACACATGGTATCGATGCGATCCAGGAAGGCTTCGCGACCGATCAGGCGATCTGGGTCCAGAACCAGGAAGAAGTGACAGACGCCCTGAGCCCGTTGATCTCGCCGGTAGAGCGCATTGACTTCATTCACGACCGCGCCGCCGGACAGTGCTGCGGCTAAAATTTCAACGCCCAGCGCCAGGCCGTATCCCTTATGCTCGCCAATCGGGAGCACCCAGCCACTGAGGCCCGCGGCGGCATCAGTTGTCGGTTGTCCGGTACTATCGGCAGCCCAACCTAGTGGGATGTCTTTGCCAGCTTCATGCGCATGGCGCAACTTGGAGTAAGCGACGACGCTTTGCGCAATATCCAGAATGAACGGCGGCCCGTTGCGGCGTGGCGCTGCGATCGCAATGGGGTTGTTGCCATGCAAGATTTTCGCCCCATGCCACGGCGCCATCACCGGCTGCGCATTTGTTCCCATGAACGCGACATAGCCCGCTTCGACGGCACGCAGCGCGTAAGGTGCAACCGGTCCGAAGTGATGGCTATTGCGGCATGACACAAAACCAACACCTGTCTCGCTTGCTCTTCGGATGGCTTCGTTGGCCCCATAGCTCCCAACCACAGGTCCTAAGCCATTGTCGCCATCGAGAACAGATAGCGATGGCGAGGAGGTGTCAGTGGTGATCTCGGGCGTTGGGTTTATGGCGCCGTCATGAATGCGTTGGACGTAGGTAATGACGCGACGGACGCCGTGGGTCGAGATCCCCATCATCTCGCCGGTCCAAAGAACATCAGCGGCCATCGCGGCATCGTCGTCTGGCACACCGACGGCGGCGAATGCGTCACGTACGACTGTGCGCAACTCTTCGGCATCAACCCGAATGATACTGTCGCTCGGCCCGGCCACGCTATTGCTCCGTCAGGCTGTAACTGACGGCACCGCCGGAAGTCTCAGCGACAATCTTTGCTGGGACATCAGCATCAAAGGGTTTGCTGATCGAGCCCGTCGTTACGATTTCGCCGGCCTTGAGCGAAAGCCCGCGCTCGGCGGTGTGCGCCATCAAGTACGTCATCATTTCAAATGGATCGATCGCATCATCGCCCTGTTGAGCACCGACTGCGCGTTCACCATTGCTGTCAACGGTGACAGAACTCGCAATCGCCGGCACATCGTCCAGGCTTACCTGCGGGCCAATCACCAATGCGTGGAAGCCGACACTATCCGCGACGAAACTTGGTAGACCCACAGTGGTCCGATCGACAAAGCGGGACAAGACGATCTCTGAGACCAGGTTGGCCGAGGCAATCATGTCCCGCGGATTAGTGATGCTGTCACCCGGTGCAACATCGCGGGACAGAGTGAATGCGATTTCTATCTCGATCATGCCGACGGATCCGGCTGGTGCCGGTACGTCTGCGCCATCCTCAAACAAGCGCCCCTTAAACACACGCCCGATGACAGGGCGTGCAAGGCCGGCTCCCTTCATGGCGTTGATACTGCCAAGCCCCAACTTCCAACCTGCGAGACTGTCCTGCAACGTGCCATCGGCTGCCTGGTGTGCGGCGAGGTAGTCCTGGACGTCGTAACCTTGTGCAAGATCTCCGGGTTTTTGATCAGGGGCAAAATCTGCAATCCGCGCAGCAGCATTCATTGTTTCGGCGAGCGTTGCGGCCGCAGGTGCTGGATTAAATGTCATGATCGTCCCCGGTTGCGTGTTGCGTTTCTCCGGACCCGATAATGGCGGCCTGAACTGAAGGGTGTCTAGGGGACAATCCCGCTCATCACATGGCGGCGCGAATACAAGCCACTATGGCGACCATCTTGACCAGTGGGCCATGGATAAAGGTCTCCAGCGCCTGGCGCACGCGGACCTCGCTATCAGGCGACAAAGCGGTTTCAGGTTCAGCCAGCCTTCCTGCCAGCTGTTCAGCCTTCGCCGCGGCGTCATTTAGAATGGTCTGCATCATCGCTTCGAGTCGTCCGTCAGCGTGGATGGTTGCGAGATAAACATGCAACAGTGCCAGGAAGCCCGGCCAATGCGCCAGGTGACGGTACATGCTCGGCATAATAGCTGTGCGTGCGCCAAATTCATTTAATGCCAGAACGATCTGGCGCGTCTCAGCTGGCATATCCTCCAGGGATAGGAGCTTGGGCATTTGACCCCGAACCGGCTCGCCGGGGTCGGTCTGGTTCGTCAAAGTTGTAGCAGCCTTTTGTCGGCCATCTAATCTGGCGTAGAGCGCACTCAGCGACAGGAGATTCATCGCATTGCTGCGCTCATAACTGTCGAGAACGATAACGATACGTGCTGTATCCTCTGGCGACAGCCCAATGACGTCAATGGCTTCAGGGCTCAGTCCACGACCGGGCCTAATCGTAATGTCGCTGCGCAGAGCTGCCGCTTCTGATGCAATCGCCCCGCTCGCATAGAGCGGCTTCACGCTGTGCCAGGCCCAGGATAAACCGCCGGGGATCACAGCGAGGTGGCGCCAGATTAAATTGACAACTGGAACGCCAAGACCAGCCCGGATTTCGCTATAGAGATCTGCGATTTCGTCTGTGGCTTCAGCCTCGGGAATCGTCTCGACCGGATCGCCTGATGACTTCGACATTTGTTGCTCTGTTGCCCATGGATTACTGTTCTTAGCTTGAACGCTCAGATCCGACGTGTCCACACCGATCGCACGCTGCGGTGCTGAGATCTCGTCAAGCCAGCAATGGATACCTATATTGCTCGAATGTCGTTCTACCTAGCACCGCGCATACGGCCGGGTTTCGTTACCTTGACGCTGTTTGCAGTTATCGGCGTATGTTCCGTTGTGGCGGCCGCGCCCAACAGCAAAGCGGCTGCGCAAGAAGAGCGCGCTTTGGCATCTTTTGCGAAGATGGTCACGGTTCTGCAGAGCCCGCGTTGCATGAATTGTCATCGTTCAGATGTGCCCCGCGTTCGTAATACGGCACGCCATCACATTCCACGTGTTGAACCCGGCAAAGATGGTAGCGGCATCGGTGGCTTGCGCTGCGTGATCTGCCATCGTGCCAGTAACAACAAGCGCTCACGAATTCCAGGTGCCGTTGGCTGGCAGCAGGCGCCATACACAATGAGCTGGGACGGTCTGGATGCGGAAGAGATCTGCGAAAATATTAAAGACCGCAGCATGAATGGCAACCGGGGACTTCGTGATCTCCAAGACCATTTGGCCCACGATCATCTCGTTCAATGGGCGTGGAACCCCGGTCACAAGCGTTCGAAACCGCCCCTTGCATACGAGGACTTTCTTGACCACGTAGCAATATGGGTTGACGCGGGCGGGCCTTGCCCAAAAACTACTCCGACGACTGAAAAACAGTGATCGCCACTCGCGACTGCACCGTAACATCAACAGTTCACCTGAATGATGGAGACGTCTATGACCTATACCTTAAAAATCAATGGTGAGAGCAAAACACTCGATGTCGATGGAGACATGCCGCTGCTGTGGGCAATCCGCGATTTCGCCGGTATGACGGGTACAAAGTTTGGCTGCGGGGTTGCGCAGTGCGGCGCCTGCACAATTCACGTCGACGGATCGCCGACGCGGTCGTGCCAGTTCCGGGTCGAAGACGCCGATGGCGTTGAGATCACGACGATCGAAGGGTTGTCTGGAGACGTCGCAAGCACAGTCCAGAAGGTCTGGACAGAAATGGATGTGCCGCAGTGCGGCTACTGCCAGTCCGGTCAGGTTATGGCAGCTGTTGCACTGCTGACCGAGAATAAAAAACCATCCAACAATGATATCGACGCTGCACTCTCCGGCAATCTCTGTCGCTGTGCCACCTATCACCGTATTCGCGCCGGTATCCACGAAGCCGCTCGTCAGTTGGAGGCCTAAGCGATGTTGTTTTCAGAGCATAGTCCTCTCAAGGCCGGCTGGATCGAAGCAGACCGCCGTCAATTTCTGGTTGGCGCCGCCGCTTCCACTGGCGGACTTCTGATCGGTTTCGGCGTACCGACAACGGTTGCCAGTGCCGCCAAGAAGTCTGCAACGCCGAACCCCTTCAGCGCATATGTGCAGATCGGTACCGATAGCAAAGTCACCGTCTTCTCATCACAGATGGACAAGGGCCAAGGTGCGTATCACGGCCTTGCCACGCTCGTCGTTGAGGAACTTGGAGCCGATTGGAGCCAGATCAACGTTGTGGGCGCCTCCGGCAACCCGGCTCTCTACGGTAATCCGGTTTGGGGAGGCGTTGCTCAGGGAACCGGCGGATCAACCTCGATCGCCGGCGGCTTCGACCGTTATCGTATGGCTGGCGCTGCCGCGCGGGAGATGCTGGTGCAGGCAGCCGCCAAGTCCTGGGGTGTTTCAGCCAAAGACATCAAGGTTGAGAAAGGCAAGATCAATCACGCATCCGGCAAGTCAGCCGCGTTCGGCGAACTCGCAGCTGAGGCAGCCAAACTGCCGGTTCCGCAAAAGGTGGCTTTGAAGAAGCCGGAAGAGTGGACGGAGATCGGCGATCCGCAGAGGCGCCGCTTCGATACGGGCCCGAAGACCAACGGCACACATACTTTCACGATTGATGTGAAACTGCCGGGCATGCTGACGGCGGTCATAGCACACGGCCCGACGTTCGGCGCCCAGGTCAAGTCGTTTGATCCAGCGGAAACCAAGAAAGTCCGCGGTGTCCGCGACGTTGTTCAGATCGCGACTGGCGTCGCCGTGGTTGCCGATCATATGTGGGCTGCGATCAAGGGCCGTGAAGCACTCAAAGTGGAATGGGATGAGTCAGGCTCTGAAAAGCGTAGCTCAACCGACATTATGAACGCTTACAAGGCAGCAGCAGCAAAAGCACCGAAGGCTGTTGCCCGCAAAGATGGTGATGCTGCAAAGGCCATGGCCTCAGCTGACAAAGTGGTCGAGGCGACGTACGAGTTTCCCTACCTCGCCCATGCCGCCATGGAGCCGCTCAATGCAGTGGTTCACAAGAACGATGATGGCATGGTCGAAGTTTGGGGTGGTCACCAGATCCCGGACGTCTACCAATTCATCGCCGCCAAGATCACCGGTCTGAAGCCAGACAAGATCAAGATGAACGTGATGACGACGGGCGGCAGTTTTGGCCGTCGTGCGGTGGCCGATGGTGATGTCGTCGCCGAGGCTGTCATGGTTGCCAAGGCAATTGGTTATAAGGCGCCGGTCAAAGTCCAATGGACGCGCGAGGACGACATGACCGGCGGACGTTACCGTCCAGCCTACGTGCACAAGCTGCGCGCTGGATTGGATGACCAGGGCAATATCGTTGCCTGGGAAAACCACGTTGTCGGGCAGTCGATTGTTGCCGGCACGCCGTTCGAGCAGGCCTTGGTGCAGAAGGGCATCGATAAGACGTCCATCGAAGGATCCGACAACGTTCCCTATGCGATCCCGAACGTGAGCGTCGGTCTGACGACCACCGACGTCAAGGTGCCGGTGCTGTGGTGGCGTGCGGTTGGCTCGACCCACACCGCCTATGCAGTTGAGAGCTTCATGGATGAAGTGGCTGCAGCCGCCGGCAAGGATCCGTACGAGTTCCGGATGGCGATGCTCGGCAAACATCCGCGCCACGCCGGTGTTCTGAAGCTTGCCGCTGAGAAGGCCGGATGGGGCAAGCCGTTGCCGAAGGGTCGCTTCCACGGTATCGCCGTGCACGAGAGCTTCAGCTCGTATGTTGCGCACGTTGCCGAGATTTCGATCGAAGATGGCGAAGCGAAAGTGCATAAGGTGACCGTGGCCGTCGATTGCGGCGTGGTCGTCAACCCGGATGTGGTGCGCGCGCAGATCGAAGGCGGTACCGGGTTCGGTGTCGGCTCGATCCTTGGCGAAGAGATCACGTTGGATCAAGGCCGCGTCGAGCAGGTCAACTATGATGCCTACACGCCGCTGCGCATCGATGCGATGCCGGACATCGAGGTCCACATGGTGCCTTCGACGGAACGGCCGACGGGTGTCGGCGAACCAGGTGTGCCATCAATCGGGCCGGCGATCGCCAACGCCTATGCGGCAGCAACCGGCAATCGGGTCCGCGCATTGCCGTTCTCGAAGTCTGTCGGCGGCGCCTGATCGACATGCTCTGCAGCGGCGGGCGTTGATCAGCGATGGTCAGTGCCCGCTGCTCCCAAACTCGGTCTTAAACAGCCCAGCCCTTTACCTGTGCAGCACGTAAACGGCTAAGAACACTCCCAGTTATCCACGCGACGTCCAACTGCGTTTCCCTTCGCATGTCGCGCAATGCTATCAGCGATCCATTATATTTTCGACAGCTCAGCGTCGCACCTTTTTGCGCTTGATTTCGCTATCGGCCTAACACTCCCAACAAGAACCCCATTATTCATACAACTGATGGTTTAGGTGAAGGCTGCTTGTCCAACCTGGGCGCGTATCCAATCCATCAGTTGGCAACTCGTCGGATCTTGATGGTCACGACACGCTCGGGGGTACGAGACTGATGGCTCGATTGTCAGTTCGATCGATTAGTAAATTTGCGGCCGCAGGTGCAGTCCTTAGCCTTTGCAGCGCGATAGATGTTCTGGCGAGCCAGCCGTCACAACGCCCCGCTTATTGGCACCCTTGGTTCGAGATCGGCGGGGCGCACAATAGCCGTGATGAAGACAGCACCGGCACGACCGGCACCAACCGTGGCGAGACCACCATCTTCGCGCCAATCCGCGGCAGCGAACGCACGTTGCTGTTCGGCCAGCTGACCGCCAAGTTCTTCGACGACCATGCCAAGGAAGGTAACCTTGCCTTCGGCTATCGCCGGATGATGCCGTGGGGCTTCAATCTTGGCGCGTGGATTGGCGGCGACGTCCGCAACACGGAGATCGACAACACCTTCTGGCAGCTCTCCGGTGGCTTTGAAGCGCTGTCCAAGAACGTCGACTTTCGCCTCAACTGGTATGGCCCTGTGACCGGGGCAAGACCGGGCTCGGCAGACTTCGCCGAGCTGACACTGGATGGCCATCAAATCTATCTGACAGGTGGTGAGGAGGTGGGCCTGATAGGGATCGATGGCGAGATCGGGTTTCGTGTACCAAGCGAGTACCTGCGGATTGATCCCAACAAGTTTGAACTGCGCGCCTACGCGGGCGCCTATCACTTCGACAGTGATCTGGCCGAAGACAACGTTACCGGCGTCAAAGGTCGACTTGAGCTCAGCGTCAATGATGTCATTGCGGCTTTGCCGGGTTCGCGATTGACGGTCGATTACGAGATCAGCCATGACGACGTACGCGATACACGCCATGATGTCGGCCTGCGCATGCGGTTCCCCCTAAGCGGCGGCCAACCGGCGCGGTCGCTCGCTTCGCTGTCCCATCAGCAACGCCGCATGCTTGATGGTATCGAGCGTGACACCGATATCATCACGGGGCGCAGCAAACGGGAGAACGTCGAAGACGCATTGACCGGTACGGACTTTGACCGCGTTGCCTATGCGTCTGCCGCAACCGACGTGACGACGACCTCCGCTGCTGCCGGCGACAACTCCCTGATCATTGCCAACGGAGAAATCCAGGGCTCGCAGAGCGTTCAACGCAACCAAACTCTGCAGGGCGGCGGCGCGACCATCGCGGCACGCGGGCGCAACTCAGGGCTCGTTGTCCCGTTTACAGCGCCAGGTGCACCAGCCTTGCTGACGCAGCCGACCGGCAACAACAGCAACCTGTTGCTCGGAGGCTCGAACACGCACATCGCGGGACTGCGTATTGTTGGATATGGCGAAGGCAGCGGGCATGGTGTTGAGATCGGCAGCGACAAATCCAACGTGTTCCTGACCAACCTTGATATCTCGTGGATCGGTACCAGTGGGATCTACGCAGCAGACCGCAATCAGTTTTCCATCATGGACGTCAATATTGCCAGAGTTGGTGAAGACGGCATATCCGTGGATGCCGACAACACCGTTGTCGTTACGGGCGGTTCGATATCGGATGCCTATTACAATGGCATCGACATTGGCGAGCGGAACCGCGCAACCATTCGAGACGTTCTCATCCGAAACCCCGGCATCAGCGGCATCAATATCGGCTTCGACAACCTAGAGATTGATGTCGATCATGTTTCAATTACAGATGCTGGCTCCGTCGGCATATTCATCATCAGCGATAATGCCGGACCAATCTCCATCACGCATTCGCAATTGATCGGCGCTGGTGTCAGCGGCATCTTTATCGGCAAACGCAATGAAGACATCAGGATCGCTAACGTATCGATCGCAGATGTCGACGAGTCCGGCATCGATATCGATGAGGATAATACCGTCGATATCACAGCGACTTCGATAACGAACACAGGCGAACACGGGATCGAACTGAATGATGGCAATTCCGTCGTTATCGCTGGCTCCAGGCTATCGGACGTTGGTCAGAGCGCCATTTACAACAACGGCGATACGACATTGCGGATCGCAGATAACACTTTCGCGGGTTCAATCGGCGGCGACATCTTCGACTTCAGTTATGGCACCGCGGTGGTGGAGACCGGCAGCATCGGCAACATCAACATCACGACATCTCTTGGTGGGCGAATCTGTCGGGCCGAGTCCGGCGGAGCGTTCACTGGCACAATCGAACTCGACGGCACAATCCTCATCGACGACGATGGTCGGCCGAACAACTGCAACTAACACATCCGCAGTACGGAGCATTTG
>JBCDAH010000137.1:0-11666 GCA_039186015.1 Pseudomonadota bacterium | reverse complement strand
CTTCTTGCCAGCAACAGCCGGCAAGAAGGACATTGTTGACACCGCGGTTGGTGCGGGCTCGTTCAACACGCTGGTTGCTGCCGTGAAAGCCGCAGGTCTCGTCGAAACACTCAAGGGTAAAGGCCCGTTCACTGTCTTCGCGCCGACAGACGAAGCCTTCAAGAAGCTTCCCGCCGGTACGGTAGAAGATCTTCTGAAGCCTGAAAACAAGAGCAAGTTGGCTGCCATCCTGACCTATCACGTCGTGCCGGGTAAGGTCATGTCAGGCGACATCGCAGGCAAGAAGCTGTCTCCGAAAACGGTACAAGGTTCAACCGTGGCGATTGACGCGACGAAAGGTGTGAATGTTGGTGGCGCAAAAGTCGTGACCGCTGATGTCGAAGCAACCAACGGTGTGATCCACGTCATCGACACCGTGATCATGCCGCCGCAGTCGTAAGTCGCGCGGCATCGTTGTTACGATTGGAGCGTAGTCAGTTTTGACTGCGCTCCTTTTTGTTTCGAAATAATCGATAATTCTAGGCTGTATCACTCGGCCGGCTCTAATTCTCTTGCCTTTGATAATGTAGCAAAGTCCAGCCCATACGCCCCAATGGGTTTTATTATGCCCGGTAAATTCAGCTCTCGGCGCATACCCAAATTTACGGTGGAGCGTCGCGCATGTTCGATTGCGGTTTCCGATATCAGGCAATCGGCAAGAACTTCCTTCGTTGCGGCTTCTAACCGGCTGGCAATGCTCACCGTCTCACCAATCACCGAAATGTCGTAGCCCCGCGCATCATCGCCGATGCGCCCGATCACAATCGGACCCGTATGAATGCCGATGCCGATCCTCAACGGCATGGACAGCGCGGCGCGAAACTCGGAGTTCAAAGTTTCCGCCGTCCGGAGCATGTCTTCGGCAGCGGAAATTGCCGCGCGACTGCCATGGCCACGCTCGCCGTTGAGGCCAAACACCGCCATCATCCCATCGGTCATCACGGCTGTGACACGGCCTTCGTTGCCCTCAATCGCTTGCCGCATTTCGGCGATGTAACGGTTCAACAGGACGACGAGATCATAGGGAAGCTGGTTTTCCGTGAGTTTTGTGAATCCCCGCAAGTCGACAAACAGGACCGTGGCGATGCGCGACGTTCCCCATTCGAGTGCTTCGTCCGTCCAGTCGACATTACCTTCCCCAACCTGGACGGGCAGGAGAATCTGCACGGCAAGATCGCGATCGGGCCGGATCTGACAGGCAAGGCGGACGCGCGGCGGTGCCGAAATGCGCTTGAGCATGGCCGCTTCCGCAGCGTCCGGTGTCGGCAGGGACGTCTCGCCGTCGATGACCAGAACACGGCAGGAGGAACATCGCGCGCGTCCGCCGCAGAGCGAGGGGTGTGGAATGCCGGCGCCGCGGCTGCCTTCCAGCAGGGTTGATCCGCGCGGCAAATCAATTGATCCGTGGCCGACGTAGCGAACGCGAACACTGCGGCCGAACCGCCGGACCATCGCCATGATGACAATGGCCAGCGCAATTGCAACCGCCGCAAGCAAGATCGCCGTGTTGGTCGCCCGCATGGCGTCGAGACCGATGCGGATCTGCTCAGACGTCCACGTTGCGCCCGGGTCGCTGAGGTCGGCAGCGTCGCGCCCGCCGGACACGAATCCGGCAATTGCCAGGGCCGGGACCAAGACGGCCATCACCAGAAGCGGCTCGCGCCATCGTGGGAACCAGTTCCTCGCGCGGATCGCATAGTGAATACCAATCACGCCATGGATCCACACAACGAGAAGGAGCGCAATCTGAGACCAGGCTTTGCCCGGCCACAGGATTGCGAGAGTTGCTGCGTAGTTGGTCTTGACGTCGGCGAATTGGGCCACGTACCGCGTTCCGAGCACGTGCTCATACAAGAGCACCGGAATGGCTAATCCGAGCGCGATCTGCAGCGCTTCCTGGATCGGCATGCGCCAGGTCCGGCGGGTTACGATCCGCTTGAGGGACAGAAGGATATGAACGGCTGCGGCGCCGTAGAGGATCGCTGTGCCGACCCAGGTCCGCCAGACATACACGCGGTAGTTCTGGACTGCCTCCATTGCCTCAACGCCCATGACCCCGACGGCATGGTTGAGCAAGTGCGTGAGCACAAATATGAACAGGATGACACCGGACCATAGGCGCAAGCCGCGTTCGATGGCGTAGTAGCGGTCGGCGCGTCGGATCGCGGCTCCGGTGTCGGGGGTTGCGTTGGCCATGTCCGGCAGTGCCTTTTGTACGTTCAAGAGCGTGGACGGTTCGATCCGTATGGAGTGACCGCGTGGGATTAACTCTGGCTGTGCTGATCGAGCAGGCGTTGATTGGTTGCTTCAACCCGGGCCGCCAATTCGCGAACGAGGGCAACGGAAAAGTCGGGCACCTGTTCCAGAAGTTCGATGAATACCCGGCTGTCGATCCGCAACATGCGCGTTTCGCTCGTTGCGATCACGCTGGCATTGCGTGTTCGGCCGCAAATCACGCCGGTTTCGCCAATCACGGCGGGCTCCTTCAAATGCGCGAGTTCCAGGGCATGCGTCTCCGTGTCTTTGAAAACACGGACGGAGCCGGACAAGAGGAAATAGACGGCGTCGGCGGCTTCGCCCTGCCGGAAAACGGCATCGCCGTTCGTGTACGTGAGATTGTCGCTCGACATGGCTATGAGCTTCCGCTTCGCAGGGTCGAGGTTGCGCAGTAACGGAATGGCTTCAAGCTGATCGCACTCGGCAGCTATGCTCATTGTTCGACTTCCTTCTCAAGCGCCGGCGCGCTCTGCACCGCAGGAGATGGCGTGCTGCGGCGGCCGGAATTGCTGTCGGCGCGCCGTCCGCGTGGACCTTGAAACGTGTAGATGTCGTCGAAGCTCTCGGCGTCGGATTCATCATCCAGCGTGGCAATCAGCGTGCGGTCGTGCATTTGCGAGCGAATACGCTCAATCACGGACTCGCGCTGCTGAGGACTGAATGGTTTGAACGCATCTTCCAGAACAAGAATGCTCGGCCGTTGAATGAGGTTGCGCGCGAGGCCGATGGCGGTGCGTTGCTGCGCGAACAGAGCGCGGCCACCAGGTCCCACATCATAGTCAAGCCCGAGCGCGTAAACCACTTGGCGCAGGTCGAGTTCGTCCATA
Organism: Pseudomonadota bacterium; assembly: GCA_039186015.1. GTDB lineage: Bacteria > Pseudomonadota > Alphaproteobacteria > Rhizobiales > Hyphomicrobiaceae > JBCBWG01. The sequence continues at coordinate 8,523 of JBCDAH010000137.1, read as the reverse complement.
ACTTGATCCAAGATCTCGGCGACTTTCTTGTCCGCATTCGCAATGTTGTAGGCGATGTGTCCGAACAAGACATTGTCGCGTACGGGTGCGGCAAGCATCAGTTCGTCGGCCGTATAGAACTCAATCTCGTCCTCATACTCTTGCGGCAGGAACCGCCTGAAGCTGGACCGGGCACGGATGATGCGGGCCTTGAGAGCCGGTGTGACAAGCCCCAGCCGGTGGCGCGGTTCGATGTAGGCGAACGCCAGCGCCATCAATGTGTCGCGCCCCTCGGCCGAGAGCTGCGTTGTCGCCTTTGACCGCGCCTGTGCAATCAGATCGGCGTAGGTGTCCAACTCATCCGATGCGATCATGGAGAAACGGTCGAACAGCGGATGGCCGCTGGGCAAATCGCTGAAGACCTCGACCGCGCTTTCCGCAATCTGCAGGCCAATCTCGATCAACGGGTATTCCAGCGCTTCGGCTGCAATAATTGTCCGGAAGTAGGGATCGGATGCCAATCCTGTCCCGGCGAGGCGCTCACTGGCGACGACGCCAAACACCAGGTTTTCCGCAACCGTCGCTTGCGGGTTGAACTGGTCGACGTCGAACGGCACGACAAGGTCTGAAATCTCATTGTCGTCGAGGCGAGACCGGATCTGGCGTCGGGCCGTGATCAATCGGTCTTTGACACCGTCGGTGACGATGTCGCCAACCCGGCCTTGCAGGCCAAAGTTATAGAGATCCTCCGTCATTCCGGTGACGGCGAGGCAGTCGATGACCCGGCCCTCCAGCTGCTCCGGTGATCCGGTTCCCGAGCTTTCGTAATCGTGCCAGTCCGCGTCGTAGTCGAGCAGGGGGTTACCGCTGCGTTCGGCTTCCCGCCACGTGCCGTCCGCGGTGTCGCCGGGTGGGGGCGCGTTGTGGCGTAGCGCAATCGTAACGTTGTCGCGAATGGTTCCGGCGAACAAAATCGGGTCCGGCGGCACATAACCGATGAGGCATGCCGATGATAGCTCGCTCAGGGCCCGAATGTCGGCCTCGCCAATGCGGGCGCGTCCTTCAAAGTCTGAAATCTGCCTGGCGATGATCCGCGCGACGAGGTCCCGCCCGGACGAGGCGGGTCCGACGAGTGCGACGTGGGTCGGGCGCTGGATTTCCGCTGCAAAGTTCTCAAGCAATGGCGTTCCGCGCTGATCGGATACGCGAACACCGTCGAGCGCGATCGGGACGTGCGGCCCTGGCATGACTTCGACGGGCTCGAACTCATTCGCTTGGGGCTCGTTGGCGAACTGGGAAATCACCTGCTCATACTTGATGGTGACGTCGGCGCGCCGCTGGTCCCAGTCGATCAGCTCTTTGATCGGCGGCGGTAGATCACGATACGCTGCGATCACAGCAACCAGCTGGCCGATGTCCAGGTTGCCGGTCAGAGCAAGGTAGCCGCCGATCGAGTAGAAGAAGAACGGCGTAATCTGCGCAAGAAAGTTATTGAGGTATTTCACCGCGAACTTGCGCTTGAACAATGCTGCGCGAATGTTGAACAGGTGGCCAAGGCGCTGGCCGATCTCGGATTTGCTATAGGCTTGCAGTCCGTGCACGTAAATCAGGCGGGACTGATCGACCATTTCGCCGATGCGGCCCGCGAGCTTGCGGGATGCAATCTGACGCAGGCGGCCAAGGCGTAACTGTTCGCGTCGCAAGATCGGGATGACGAAGGCCTGGATAAGCACGATCGAGAGTGCGACTAGGCCAAGCCACACACTCTGCACCATGATGAAGAGCAGGGCGGTGAGCGCCTGCGTGCCGAGAAATGCCGGTTGGATGAAGGCGTCGCCGATGAAGCCGCCGATTGGTTCGACTTCGTTGTTAATCATGCTGGCCGCTTCGGCCGGTTTGACCGCGCGAATGCGCTCAGGCCGAAATCGCATCAAGCGCGAAAACAGATCGAAGCGCATGCGGCGCAACATGCGCTCAGCCAGGATGCCCTTCTGGACATTGATGACAAACTTGAACGCGCCGTTGCATAGGACGAAAAACAGGAACAGCAGACTGAGCGCAATCAGATAGCCGAGCTGATCGAACAGCCAGCCCTCGCTCAGGGTGATGGATCCGCCACCCAGGAATTCCGGTAACGGGATTGAAAACGCAAACAGCGTCGCCGTGATATTGCCGTCTTCGAACGCCCGCCCTTGCAGGGCCTCGTTCACAATCCGCTTCGGAACGTCAAGCGACATCCAGTAGAACGGCAGGGATAGCGCAATGAGCACGAGAACGAATATTTGCTCGCGCCGGCTATGCTGCCAGATATACCGAAACAGATTGGCGTCCAACGTCGGTCAGTCCTTTCGCAGCTTGATGCCGCAGCGTATGTGCGATCCGCGCGCCACGACACTGCTCCGCCGGCCCTTGAGACGCAGATGGTCTCCAAATCCGGCCCATGCAACCGGATTGGCACGGCCGTATGCCGACATCAAGTCGGGCTTTTGGTGTCTGGGACGCCGGGAAATGTGCCAAGGCCTCCTTTCGCGCCCGAATGCCATCTTCACGGGTTTGTGCTTAACACGAGGCTTGTGCTGCCAGGTTTCACAATTCGATCACGGGTTCTGGCGCGAAATCCGCCGTAGCGGTATCAAAAGACGATGCGGATAGCATTTCAGGCGACACTCAAGCCGCCGGATCACCCCGTTCCGTCAGGCGATCGCTTGATGGCACGCCTGCTGATGTCGGCTTTGGACCGCATAGGTGACGTGCGTGTTGCAAGCCGCTTCGTCAGCCGCAGCCGGTCCCCCGACCCGGCGCACCTGACGGCGATACGATCGGCAGCTCTGGCCGAAGCCGATAAGCTCATCAAGGCGTACGCTGATGGATCGTGGCGACCGGACGTCTGGTTGACCTATCATCTGTACTACAAGGCGCCGGATTGGATCGGCGCGACCGTGTCCGCGGCACTCGGCATTCCGTATGTTGTTGCTGAGGCGTCCTATGCCGGCAAACGCGATCGGGATGCCTGGGCGCCGTGGCAAGCCGCCGCTGTTGCACAAATGCGGGCTGCTGATCTGATTTTCTGTTTTTCGCAATTGGACCGGATTGGGGTGGCCAAGGTGGTGGCGGCTGACCGCCTACGCGACCTCGCGCCGTTTCTCGACACCAAGGCGTTTGATCGGTCTGCGGAGCGTCCATCACGGCGCGAAGGGCCAGTACAACTGGTGACGGTGGCGATGATGCGCCATGACGCGAAGCTGGAGAGCTATCGCCATATCGCGGGCGCATTGCAGCAACTGTCGTCGCATCCCTGGCATTGGCATGTCGTGGGCGATGGTGCGGCCGAGGCTGATGTTCGGATGGCGTCTGCGTCCCTTGATCCAGCGCGGATCACGTGGCACGGGCGATTAGACAGCGCTGATGTGCGGCGGGTGCTTCACGAGGCCGATGTATTCGTTTGGCCCGGCGTCCGTGAAGGGTTTGGTATGGCTTATCTCGAAGCGCAGGCGCTGGGACTGCCGGTTGTCGCGTTCCGCACAGGCGGCGTGCCCGCGGTCGTCCGCCATGGCGAGACGGGACTGCTTGTCGACGATCAGACAACCGACGCCTTTGCAGGCGCCCTGTATCGCCTGACGGCAGACCTTGACCTGCGCGCGCGCATGAGCCGCGCAGCCCGACATTTTGTGTTGCGCGAACGCAGTCTCGTGAATGCATCCAATGTGATTGCTGAGGGATTGGCTGCCGCAGCTTCCCACCACCAGTTGCGCTTATGCCGTCGACCGGGTGCTTAAGACCGTCCAGCCAAGAGGGTACGTATCAAGCGCGTGGTATTCTCGGCACCATTGAGGTCGAATGACGTATTGGGCGCGTCCAGGTTTGCCGCCTCATCGATCGCGTTGGCCAAGTTCTCGACGCTGAGCGTCTCCGGGGATTGCACGCGCGCAAGGCCGTGCGCCGCAAGCTTTTCAGCGCGCATCAACTGTTCCGTTTCGTTGCCATCGTCAAATGGCACGACAACGGATCGACAGTGTGCAACGAGTGCATCGCAGACGGTGTTATAGCCGCACATCTGAATAGACAACTTGGCCGTGCGCAACGTGCGCGCAACATCAGACCGGAACGTCTCATGACGGATGCCGGCGACTTTGCACCCCTCTTGCAGTTCAGTTTCGACGTGGTCCGGCATGTGTGCGCCGCTGAGGAGCAGCCATCGATCGTTCGCCAGTCGCGTTTGAGACTTTGCGGCAATCGCCGTGCGCAGCAAATCGTGGCCGATTGCGCCGCCGCCGGCCGAGACAACGACATCAACGCGCTCGCGCGCCGGCAATGGCGCCGGGTCCGGGTCGGGGGCGACAAGGCCGGTGTAGTGCAGCCGGTCTCCGAGTTCGACGGTTGGAGGATAGCTCTCTTCGACGCGGGCGAACCGCGGGTCGCCATGGACGAACAAATGGTCGAAATACTTCTGTAGCAGTCCCATCTGCCAGCCGGCTCGCTCGGGCGAACTCGGCACCTGCAAAATGTCGCGCACTGAGCCCACGATCAGCGGGCGCGGGGATGCCAACGCGGCGCGCTCCATCAGTGGCAAAAGTTCAAATCGCATGATGCGTCGGCCGAGGGGAAACGTTTCTGTCATCAGCACGTCTGGCTGGAGGCGATCGAAAATGGCCAACAGCCGGTCGCGCCGCTCCGCTTTCATAGTGTCGGTGACGGGCGTGCCGTTTGCGTCAACCAGAGCGTTGAACACGCCATCGGCCGCGCGCACCGGGGGCAACTGCTCCACATGCGCTCCGTAAAAGTCCATACCGACAATCGGCAGGCCGCCGGTGACGACCGTGACGTCAAAGCCGTCTCGGATCAACGCACGCACGATGCGCGCGGTGCGGAAGACATGCCCAACACCTTTGACATGCTGCACATAAAACAGAAGCCTGGTCACTTCGCGGGCTCCGGCAACCGCTGTTCGGCCACAACGTGCGCGTCGGTCGTCGATACGTCAGCAGTCCGGAGATCGCTGGGAAACAACTGCGCCAGCGTGTCGAGACCGGCCGTCATGTCGAACGTACTCCGGACGCGCGCCTCGCCGGCTTGTGCAAGACGGTTACGGCGCTCCGGGTCACGAGAGAGTTCGACGATTGCCGTTGCGAGTTCTTCCGGATCGTTTGGGGGCACAAGGTGGCCGGTCTTTCCGTCCCGTATAAGCTCTGGGATGGCTGACACCGGTGTTGAGATGCAGGCCAGGGCCTGGCTTTGCGCTTCGACAAGCACGTTGGGCAACCCGTCCCGGTCACCGTCGGCTGCGATGCGGCACGGTAGCACGAACAAATCGCAGTTGCGGTAGGTTGCAAGGACCTCTTCCTGCGCGAGCGCGCCGCGCCAGGTGACGCGATCTGCAAGTCCCAAACTCTCGGACTCGCGTTTCAGCCGCTTTGCCAACGCTCCGCCGCCAATGTGCGTGAACCGCCAATTGAGATCGCGAGGTAGCCGAGCGAGGGCGTGCAATAACGTGTCGATACCCTTTTTCTCGACGGCCCGGCCGACACACAGAAGCTGAACGGGGTCTTGCGGATCACGACCGTCACGAAGCCGTCTATCCTGTCGCGTCTGTGGTGACGGAAACCGGCTGAGATCAAGGCCGTGGTAGATCAGGTGCACGTCGTCTGGTCTATCGGCAAGGTTTGCGAGATGCGTGTGCCCGACTCTGGTGCAGGTCGCGACCCAGGTCGCCGATGTGAGCTTCAGCTTGAGATCCCAGTCCGGCGACGTCCAGATGTCCTTTGCGTGCGCAGAGCACGACCACGGGAGCTTGCGCAGCTGGCTAGCATAACGCGTCACCGAGCCTGGCGTGTGAATGAAGTGGGCGTAGAGCCGATCGACGTTTTGCGGCATCTCCGCCGCCAAGACGCAGGCCTGTCCGAAGCGGCGCACCCGGTTGGGCGTTGGATCGCGTCGGAGGTCCGCCAACCACGTGCGTACCGTCGGCCAAAACGTCGGCCATGACCGCAGGGCCCAGATACTCCGAAGAACGCGCAGCGGCTCGCGGTGCAGATACTCCGGCAAATAAAAGACCGGTGCGGTTATCTCGTCATGGATCGGGTGGGTCTTTTTGTCGGTCGGATACCGCATCGCATAGAACACGAGCCGAAGGCCACGCACTTCGAGGCCCCTGAGCTCTTGAGCAATGAACGTCTCAGACAGCCGCGGGTAACCCTTCAGAATCACTGCGACGACAGGTGACGCGCTGTTGTTTGTGGGAGCCATTGCTTCGTCTTTCATCGGGCTGACACCGAAGCGCTTTGTGGCGGCACGCGCCGGTCGTTACGCCCCAACTTGCCAACCATCTTGCCGATGGCTTGCAGGCCGTTGAGGTCGACGCGATAGCGTGATCGCGACGGCGGCTTACGCGATGGGAGTGCCGAAATTGCGCCGGCCATCTGCCACGGGTCCTTGGCGTCGTCGGGGTCAATCAAGTCGAGCAGTCCGAAGGCTGCGGCGCGCTGCGCGCGGATCAGCTGTTCTCGCCGCGGCGTTTTGCGTGGGACGATCAAAGACCGTTTGTCGAATGACAGGAGTTCGCAAAACGTATTGTAGCCGCCCATGGAGACGACGGCGGTCGCTTTCTGCATGAGCGTTTCAATGCGGTTGTCGAAGTCGAGGACGTGCATGTCCTGAATGCGGTTGGCGCGATGGCGGATCTCCGCCTTTTCACGCAGCGGCATGAAAGGTCCCAACACGAGCACAAACGGGAAGCGATTGGCCTTGTCGTGCTCTTTCGCGGCCAAGACCTGACGCATAAGGTCGCCGCCGTCACCGCCGCCGCCGGCCGTTACGAGAATATAATTATTCGGCAGTTTTCGCGGCAAACTGTGATTGGCTTTCGGAATGGTGCGCGCGAGAAATCCTGTGTATTTGACGCGCGACGTCACGGCCTCCGGCAGTTCGAGGCCTTCGAGCGGATTCCAAAAGTCCTTCGATCCATAAATCCAGATACTGTCAAAGTACTCGCGGACCCACGTCATCGCGGCATTGCGCTGCCATTCGGCGCAGACGACCTCAGGCTCGTCGAGCACTTCGCGCAGGCCGAGTACGATGTGGCATCCCTGATCCTGCAAGATCGGTAAGGTCGAGTCGAGTTCGCGCCGCAGACCGCGTGGCTCCTTGTCGACGATGAAGACGTCGGGCTGAAAGCTGATGGCGGTGCTTTCGATGATCGCGCGGCGCATGTTGAGTGTCTCGCCGAGGTCGATCAAGTCAGTTAGCGACTTGTACTCGCCATTATGCAGTTTGATCACGCTTGGAATCTTGACAAAGTCGACGCGCGCTTTGAAGTCAAACGCGCCGGCAACCGAGGACCCGCAAATAATCAAGACGGTGAGGCCCTTGTGCTGCTCCACAAGCGCATGGGCAATTGCGCGCGTTCGCCGCAGATGCCCGAGGCCAAACGTGTCGTGCGAATACATCAGCACGCGTAGCTGGCTTTGATGCCTCGCCATGGTTGCCCCCTTATCTGTGGCCCTGCTTTCCTAAGTCCCGCAGCCAAGTTTCGGTTGATCCGTATCGCGGACTTCGATGCGTGCGCGACATGCGCGGCCGCACTGCGCGCTGCACGACGCGATTGTTCGCCTCACTTGTATGGGTCGGCCGCATCACGCAACCCGTCTCCAAGAAAGTTGAAAGCGAGCACAACCAAGATCACGGGAACGACAGGCAGTATGAGCCATGGGTAAAGCGCAACTGCATTGATGTTCTGTGCCTCGGTCAAAAGCACGCCCCAGCTTGTGATTGGCGGCCTTAGGCCAAGTCCGAGAAAACTCAGCGCCGTCTCGCCCAAGATCATGGTCGGGATTGATAGTGACGACACGGCGATCAGGTGGCTGGTAAAGCCCGGTATCAGATGACGCGATATGACGCGGGAGGTTCCGGCACCCATAAGCTGTGCCGCAAGGACATAGTCCTCTTCCCGCAGCGATAAGAGCTTTGATCGGACGGCGCGCGCCAGTCCGGTCCACTCGACCAGTCCGAGAATGACGGTGATAAGCACGTAGACGGTTATCGGGCTCCAGGTCACCGGGATTATGGCGGCGATGGCCAGCCACAGTGGGATCGACGGGAGGCTTTGCAGAACCTCCATGATCCGCTGCAAGACAAGATCGAAAAAGCCGCCGTAGTAGCCCGCAAGGCCGCCGAGGACCACGCCGAGGATAATTGTTACGAAAACGCCGAATAGACCAATCGTCATCGAAACGCGTGCACCGTCGATAATGCGCGAGAGCATATCGCGGCCGAGGCGGTCGGTGCCGAGCAGAAACGCGTGGCCGCCTTCGGCCGGGCAAAACAGATGGAAGCGCGCTTCGAACAGTCCCCACATCCGGTAGCTGTCCGCGTGGCAGAAGAACCGCAGCGGCTGAACCTTCTCGGGGTTGGGGGTGTACTCGCGCTTCAGAGTTTCCAGGTTCAGGCGATAGTCGTAACCGTAGACAAATGGGCCAACAAAGCCGCCGTCGTGAAACAGATTGATGGATTGCGGTGGCGCATAGATATGGTCGATGTGCCGGGTCTGCG
>JBCDAH010000136.1:0-11800 GCA_039186015.1 Pseudomonadota bacterium | reverse complement strand
TGTTTTCGCTCACGGGCTATTCCTCGCTTCGCTCGGGCCTCCGCGTGGGCGGCGCAACGCGCCGGGCCGCATCGCGGCCTTGGGATTGATTGTCCTACCAGGATGGCCAGCGCTAGCTGTTTTCGCTCACGGGCTATTCCTCGCTTCGCTCGGGCCTCCGCGTGGGCGGCGCAACGCGGCGGGCCGCAGTCGCGGCCTGGGTGCCAGACGGCGAACCCGCGCGTGTTGTCTATCGTTCGCGGCTTGGGATCGTTCTCGCAGGATAGCCAGCGCTCGAGCCGCGAGCTTGCGAGCGTGCGAACAGCGCCATTAAAGACTCGCTCGGGCCGCGAGCCTGCGAGCTTGCGAACAGCGCGACGCCGTTGGCTCAGCGATCCGCCCTCGAAACAGACACGCATCCGCATGTGCGCAATCAGAACACAAGCCGTTTTGATCACTTCGTGATGACAAGGCGATCGCAACAACGTTTTCCAAATCGCTCGCGTGTCCAAACTGCGTGCGCCTGGTACAGGCGGACAGCATCGTCATGCACATATCTTGCTCGGTACGTCGCTCCCAAATGGCCATTCGGGCGTCCTCCAGCGCACGTCCCAATTCGCCGCGTTTCCTGCGGTTCTCTGACAAGCTGGGCGGCAATACATGCCACGGCTTGAGATGGACTGAGACGAAATGTCACTTCCAAATTGCCTCCGGACATGCTGCCAGACAGCGCTCTATTGGGTATCCGACTTTCGTAGGGTTCGCGCCACGCGCGCCGCCGATGACGATCGCAACAGAATGCAGTAAGTCGCTTAAATCAAACACGTCTTGCCTGTTGAGTTGCACCGGAGTTCAGCGTGAAAATTCTAGGTCTCGTTACCAAGACCCACGACACTGGGGCCGCAATCGTGGTCGACGGACAGCCGGTTGCTGTCATGGAAGAAGAACGTTTCAACCGTGATAAGCACACGCAGCTCTTTCCTGCAGCGGCTCTTGATGCGGCACTCGAAACAGCAGGTCTCAAGCTGCCTGATATCGACGTTGTCGTGACGCCCTGGGATGTCGTGCAATTGCGCCGCTCATTTCGCGAGATCGTGTTGGGTCAGGTTCCTGCAAGCCTCAATCTGTTGCGCCCAGCCGCGCATGCGGCGCAAAACAGCGGCATCGTATTTCTGCATCAGCGTCTCAGGCAGGGCCTGCGCCGGCACCTCAATGAGAAGGGTGCACCGGACATTCCAATCGTCGACGTCGCGCATCACGATGCACACGCGGCCATCTACTTCATGTCTCCGTTTGAGACTGCCGCCGTCGCCGTGATGGACGGTTACGGCGACCTTGGCGCGACCAGCACCTACATCGGCACCGGCGATCGGCTTGAGCGGCAGTGGAGCGGTGGCTTTTTCGATTCCCTAGGCGCGCTTTATACGAGCGTCACCGCGTATCTCGGTTTCAAGATATTCGAAGAAGGAACTGTGATGGCGCTTGCTGCATGCGGCGGGTCGACTTTTACAGATGCCTTTCAAAAGCTCGTCCATTTCAAGGACGACGGTCGGTTTTCGTTGAACGCCGAGTATATCAGCTTTCAGACACATGGGCTGGTTCAGCCATTTACACCGCGGTTCTACGAGGAGTTCGGCCCGGCGCGTGCGCATGGGGAGCCGCTGACCGACCGGCATCGTGATATCGCAGCCGCACTGCAGCACCTAGCAGAGGATGTGGTTTTGCATGTCGTGCGTGCGCTTGAGCCGCTCACGCCGTCCCGAAACATCTGCATCACCGGAGGAGTCGCATTGAATTGCGTCGCCAACGCGCGCGTGCTGCGAGACACTAAGTTCGAACGGGTTTGGGTGCCGCCGTGCGCCTCTGATACCGGTGCGACACTGGGCGCCGCTCTCTGGCATGCACATCAAACCAACGGCACGCCGCGGTGGGGTGTCATGACACACCCATATTTCGGAAAGGGCTATACGGCGTCGGAGATCGAGGCAGCGCTTGATCGCGCGGGCTTGACTTGGACCGAGTTGGACGACGGCGCTCTCTACGCGCAAGTGGCGGAAGACTTGGCTGCCAAGCGCATTGTTGGTTGGTTTCAAGGGCGTTATGAGATCGGGCCGCGCGCGCTTGGAAACCGCTCGATTCTGGCCGATCCACGCGATATCAGCATCAAGGACAAGCTGAACGCGAAAATCAAAGAGCGGGAGCCATTTCGTCCGTTTGCACCGGCCGTGTTGGCCGAGCGCGCGGGGGACTTTTTCGAGATCTCGCAGCCGGACCCTTTCATGACGCTCGCGCCGCGGGTTCATCCGGATCGCGTGGCTGACATCCCTGCCGCGGTTCACGTCGACGGAACGGCCCGCATCCAAACCGTGGATCGAGATGCCAGCCCGAGATTCCATGCGCTGATCAAGGCGTTCGGCGATCGCACCGGGGTGCCGGTTCTGCTCAATACAAGCTTCAATCGCCAGGAGCCTGTCGTTGCGAGCCCGGACCACGCGATCAATTGTTACTTGCGGACACGGATGGACGTCTTGGTCCTCAACAACCACTACGTCACTGACCGTAGCGCGTCGGCTGAGCAATCGGCTGAAGCAATCTTCGCGTCACAGCGAGCCGCGCTCGCAAAGCGGTTGGTGCGCTGGCGACAGTTCTTGGAGACTTAGCGATTTCGATGGAGCGCCCACGCTGATACGACCGAGGCGGCGATACTGTAGAGCGCCATGACCCAGATTTGTGCGTCCATGGTAATTCCAGCGTCCATCAGAACGCCCATGACGCCTGGACCAAGCGCTGACGAAAATACCATGGCCGATGCCTGCAGGGCCCGGATCGCCCCCAGATGGCGTGTTCCGTACAACTCGGCCAAAATCGCCCCGACGATCGGTTGCATAGCGCCCGAGGTGCCGCCGAAACAGACGAGCGCAATGCCGGCCATTAGTCCGCTTGTGCCCGTCGCGAGCAGCACGAGCGAGATCGCCATCGGCAACAGCAGGAACGGTAGAACCGCGCGGGCGCCGAACCGATCAATGGCCCATCCTGTCGCCAGCGACGCGATAACGGTGGCGGTTGCAAACGGCGTGTAGAGCAGCGCCCAAAACGACATTGTCCAGCCTTTCGTCTCCACCAAATGCGCTTGATGGAAGAAGATGGCCGTGAAAATGAACGCTGGCGCTAGAAGACTGGGTTGGAGAAACCAAAACAGCGCGTGGCGGACGACTTCGCGACGCGTCCACGCGTAGTCCGGTCTCGACAGCGTCGCAGCCTCGCGGTGCGGAGCGGAAGACTGGGAAACAGAGGACGCGGCAGGATCACCGGGCGCATTGGACCGGCGTAACAAGGCCAACAGTGCCGGCAACCCGACCGCGATCAATACAGCGGCTGAGAGCCACCAGACCTGGCGCCAACCGACCGCACCACTCAGCGCCACCGCTGCGGCAGGTAGCAAGATCTGTCCAAGGGGAAATCCAAGCGCTGTAAGACCGAGTGCGCGGCCACGGTGCGCGTCGAACGCGCGCGTCATGGCGGTCAACGAGACGTGGGACATCATACCTTGCCCCGCTATCCGCAACAGGAAGAACGCGATGAACAACGAAATCGGGCCGGTTGTGAGCGCCATCACGGCGCACGCGCCGGCAAGCGCAATGATTGTCAGGCCGCCAATTCTGTATAGTGGCACTTGATCTGCCAATCGGCCCAGCCAGATCAGGACCGCCGCGCTCAGGAGTGTCCCGAACATGTACAGGTTGCCGTAGGCGCCATGGCTTAGTCCGAATGCTGAGCGCACCTCACCGCCGAACAGCGACAGAAAGAACGTCTGTCCAAAACTGGTCAGAAAGTTCAATAGCGTGCCGGCGGCAAGCCAACGTGCGTTTCCGGCAATGAACGCCAGAGTTGTCGCCTGGGCCAGGCGGGGGCGGGCATGTGTCATGATGCCGTGCTTATGCGAACGGTGGCGCGCAAAGTAAAGGGAGCCACCGCCTACGCGTTGCGACGTAACCGGGTCGTGCGAACATGTTCCAGTGAAGCGATTCCGCCTGAAGGGGAAATGCTCTAAAGTCCTGCCCATGAGCGCATCAAAGACATCCGCGGCATCCACCAAGGCCGCAAAGCCGAAGGAAAACCGATGCTCGGTTCCCAGCGGCGAGCCCGTGCCCGTGATCAAGGGCAGCCACATCTACCTGGTCGACGGCTCCGGCTATATCTTCCGGGCGTTCCATGCGCTCCCGCCGCTGACGCGCCCGTCCGACGGTCTCCCGGTCGGCGCCGTGCACGGCTTCTGCCAGATGCTGTGGAAGCTGCTTGGTGATAGCAAGCTTGCTGATCGGCCGACACACTTCGCCGTTATATTCGACTACTCGAAAGACAGCTTCCGCAACGAGATTTATGACGCGTACAAGGCGAACCGACCGCCACCGCCGGAGGAACTCGTTCCGCAGTTCCCCCTCATTCGCGATGCCGTGAAAGCCTTCAATTTGGCGTGCATCGAGCAGGAAGGCTACGAGGCGGACGACCTGATCGCGACCTACGCCACGGAGGCCGCTGCCGCCGACGCCGAGGTAACGATTGTCTCCTCCGACAAGGATCTGATGCAACTCGTTGCGCCCGGCGTGACGATGTTCGACGGCATGAAGAACAACTTTCTCGGGGCAGACGAAGTGCGCACCAAGTTCGGTGTCACGCCCGACAAAGTCGTCGACGTGCAAGCCTTGGCCGGCGACAGCGTCGACAACGTGCCCGGCGTACCTGGTATCGGTGTGAAGACGGCCGCCGAGTTGATCAATACCTACGGTGATTTGGACGCCCTGCTGGCGCGGGCCGAAGAGATCAAGCAACCGAAACGACGTGAGCGGCTGATCGAGTTCGCGGACCAGGCGCGCTTGTCACGCGAACTCGTGCGGCTGAAGTCCGATGTCCCCGTGGACTTCGAGCTGCCGGCATTTGGCGTTCAGGACCCAGAGCCGACAACTCTCCTGGGCTTCCTGCGGGCCATGGAGTTCAACACACTCACCAAACGCATTTCTGAATCGCTCGGCGTCGAGCCGCCGGAACCGCTCGACGTGTCGGTCGGAAGTTCGGTGGCAGCGGGATCAGCAGCAAAGAAGAAGGCGACGGCCGAGGAGACATCGCACGACAAGGCTGACGGCGGCGTTGGCACGCCTGCGGCCGGTGCCAGTGCAGCAATGGAAGCTGCGAAAGCCGTGCCCATAGACCGCGCGAGCTACGAGACCGTGACGACGCTTGAGCAATTGCAACAGTGGATCGCAGATGCGCGCGAGCGGCGCTATTTTGCGTTTGATACGGAAACGACGAGTCTCGACGCGATGCAGGCGGACCTCGTGGGTCTGTCGATCGCAACGGCGCCGGGTCGCGCGTGCTACGTTCCGTTGGCACATACCACAAGCGACGGTGGATTGGACTTGGCCGGCGGCGAGCCGCTTACGCAAATCGGCCTCCGCGAGGCTTTAGATGCCTTAAAGCCCGTCTTGGAAGATCCCGCGATCCTCAAGATCGGCCAGAACCTCAAGTACGATATTCTTGTTCTGACTCGGTACGGTGTTCGTCTCAGGCCGTTCGATGACACCCTGCTGCTGTCGTACGCTGGTGAAGGCGGACGCCGGTCTCACGGGATGGACGATCTCGCGCTGTCGCATCTCGGGCATACGTGTATCTCGTTCAAGTCTGTGATTGCCCACGCGCCAGGCAAGAAAGCGGCGGATAAGTCGTTCGCGCAGGTCCCGATCGACAAGGCGACCGAGTACGCCGCAGAGGACGCCGATGTCACGCTCCGGCTGTGGATGATTTTAAAGTCCCGCCTGATCGCAGATCGTCTTACGACCGTCTATGAAACACTGGAGCGGCCGCTGGTCGACGTCATTGTCGATATGGAAGCGGCCGGCGTGAAGGTCGACAAGGCGATCTTGTCACGCTTGTCGGGAACATTTGCACAGCGCGCGGCGCAGCTTGAGGACGAGGTCTATGACCTTGCGGGCCAGAAGTTCAATCTCGGCTCACCAAAACAGCTCGGCGAGTTGCTGTTCGACAAGCTTGGCCTGCCCGGCGGCAAGAAGACCAAAACCGGGCAATGGGAAACGCGCGCCAATCTGCTTGATGACCTGTCGAACAACCCGGACCTGCCGGATGACGCGCGCAAGCTGGTGCTGACTATGCTGGAGTGGCGCCAGCTGACGAAGCTGCGGTCGACCTACACCGATGCGCTGCCGGGGCACGTCCACCCCGACACCGGCCGCATCCACACCAGCTACGCGCTGGGTGCGACCACGACGGGCCGGTTGGCGTCGACCGATCCGAACCTTCAGAACATTCCCATACGGACAAAGGAAGGGCGCGAAATTCGTACGGCCTTTATCTCGGAAAAGGGCCACAAGCTGATTTCGGCAGATTACAGCCAGATCGAGCTGCGCGTGCTGGCGCATATCGCAAACATTCCGCAGTTGCGGCAGGCCTTTGACGATGGCCTCGACATTCACGCGATGACGGCCAGCGAGATGTTCGGCGTTCCGATCGACGGCATGCCGGCTGAGGTGCGTCGCCGGGCCAAGGCGATCAACTTCGGCATCATCTATGGCATCTCAGCCTTCGGTTTGGCCAATCAGCTTGCCATCTCGCGGGAGGAAGCGAGCGCGTACATCAAGACGTACTTCCAGCGTTTTCCCGGCATTCGTGACTACATGGAAAACACGAAGACGTTCGCGCGCACCAACGGTTACGTCGAAACCGTGTTCGGCCGCCGCGTGCACTATCCGGAGATCAACACTAAGAATCCGTCGGCCCGTGGATTTTATGAGCGCGCGGCAATCAACGCGCCGATCCAGGGCACGGCAGCAGACATCATTCGTCGCGCGATGATCCGCATGCCACGCGCGCTGGCAGACGCCGGGCTCGACCGCACACGCATGCTGCTTCAGGTCCACGACGAGCTGATATTCGAAGCCCCCACCAAAGACGTGGACAAAACCATCGACGTGGTCCGTAAGGTCATGATCCGCGCGCCGGAGCCGACGCGATCCCTGGCCGTACCGTTGCAAGTCGACGCCAACGCCGCCGACAACTGGGAGGAGGCGCATTAGGAGTTGTCCGCTCCGGGGAGGCCTCGCTGTCTCCCGCCCACCACGCACACCGGACCTGCTCTGAGCGCATACCCCTCACCTTGCGACATCGGGTGCGTCGCTTATCATGACGGCATGATCCCGCAGATTGACGTGACAGCATGGTCGAAGCGACTTGCCTTTCTTGCTGCGGCCACGGGCGCTGGATTTGTCGCCAGTTTCCTGGGTATTCCCCTGCCTTGGATGATCGGACCGCTGTTGCTGACCGGCGCCGTTGGGCTCTCGAACGTTAAGATTCCACTGCACCCGGCCTATCGGCCAATCGGGCAGCTGATCGTCGCAACTGCCGTTGGTCTCTACTTCACGCCGGCTGCGCTGCACGAGGTGGTTGCCCAAGCTGGACTGATGATTGGCGCAGCGGTGTTGACGATCGCGGCTGGGATCGTGACGGCGATCCTGCTGTATCGCTTGACCCGATGCGACGGTACCGTCGCGTTCTTCGCATCCATGCCCGGCGGCCCGGCTGAGATGGCTGTTCTTGCCGAGCGGTGGGGCGCACCCGGCGCCCCGGTGATTTTCGCGCAGACCTTGCGGATCGTATTCATCGTTCTGTCGATCCCTGCTGGTTTGGTGTTTCTCGCGGGGCTGACACCACCGGATATCAGGCCGACAGCCGACGTATATGTGCCCGGCCTGGTCTTGCTATACGCGCTCGCTGCCGCAGGCACCGTCATCCTCAACAGGATCGGCGTGCCCAACTGTAACTTCCTCGGCCCTCTCGCTGTCGCCGCACTGATCTCGGCGGTCGGATTTGAGCTGTCGGGCGTGCCAATGCCGCTACTGGCAGCCGGGCAGATCATTCTTGGCATTGCGCTCGGCTCACGCTTCACGCGCGATCAGTTCCGCCGCGATCAAAAATTCGCCGTCGCATGCGTTTTCACGACCGTCGTTCTCTTGTTGCAGTGTGCCGCAGTTGCCATCGGTTTGTGGTTGCTCGCAGGTGATCGCGCGCTGCCGTCCTATCTCCTGGCGACGGCGCCGGGCAGCGTCACCGAAATGGCGTTGACCGCGAAGCTGCTTGCACAAGGTGTCGCGATGGTCACGGCCTATCACTTGGTGCGGATCTTCATCATCATCCCGCTGGCGCCGCTGCTGTATCGCGTTTTTCGATACACATTGCGCGATCGCGTTGAGTTTGGCGAGCCGGCGGAGTGAGACGTCGTTGGGTGCCGTCAGAGCCAGGCCGCCGCTCAGAACACGTCGCTCATCTCCGACAACTCAAGCTTGGCGCCGGACGCTTCGAGCCGATGTGCATGGTGGGTGCGCAGCGGGTCCTTGCGATACTGCTCAAAGGCATCGCGTGACGGGAATGAGACAACGTGCAGTTCAACCGTGCCGTCGTCACTCCGGAGCCGCCGCTCAAGTCTGCCACCGTACGCGTCGAGCAATGGCAAGACGGCGTCCTCATAAGCTGCAAAATCCGCAACACCCGCGAGCGGTACACGCGCGATCAGGACGAGGGTGAGACGGTCACTGTCGGTCATGTGTTGCACCCCTGTGGATGGAACAGAACTCATTGTGTAACGACCTTCGGACGTCGATCGTCGCGTATTCACGTGGCATTACGAACACCTACGTCGCCAAGCCGCCACCAGCCATGTAAAATGCGACAAGCCCATGATCTCAATCAGAGATGCAGCTTATGGAGCATGTTCCGACGCTTTGCCGAGCCTGTTTAGCCACGTGGCGCAACGGCATCGTGCGTCCCGGCAGCCCGGATGATCGCTGCCCGGATTGCGAATTGCCGACATTGCGCTCGCATCCTGAGCTATTCGCGTTAACGACAGCCCACATCGACTGCGACGCCTTTTACGCCTCGGTGGAAAAGCGGGACAATCCCAGCCTGCGCGACAAACCCGTACTTGTTGGCGGGACGAGTGGGCGCGGCGTCGTGACGACGGCTTGCTATATTGCCAGGCGCTTCGGCCCGCGGTCTGCCATGCCGATGTTCAAGGCGCTGCGGCTATGCCCAGATGCCGTGGTGATCAAGCCGAACATGGCGAAATACACGGCTGTCAGCTCTGAAATTCGCCAGTTGATGCTGGAGTTGACACCGGTCATTGAGCCGTTGTCGCTCGATGAGGCCTACCTCGACCTGGCCGATGATGTCCGCCATGATCCGACGCAACCGCCCGCGGTTCTCCTGGCAAGGCTGGCGAAGCAGGTGAAAGCGCAGATCGGGATCTCAATCTCAATCGGGCTGGCACCAAACAAGTTTCTTGCCAAGCTCGCCTCCGATCTGGACAAGCCGCGCGGATTTGCCGTGATTGGCGCCAATGAAGCCGAGGCGGTGCTCGCGCCCATGTCGGTTGGGCGCATTCATGGTATCGGCCCGGCGACGCAGGCCAAGCTTGAGGCGCGCGGGATCTCCGAAATCCGGCAATTGCAAGCGATGTCCGATGAGGAACTCAAGGCGCAGTTTGGGCGGTTCGGTGCGCGTTTGGCCGCCTTCGTCCGCGGTCGCGACCCGCGCAACGTGTCATCGCGACGGGCGACCAAGAGTGTGTCCAGCGAAACGACATTTCGTGAGGATCTGTCGCGTGCTGAGGATCTCATCGCTGCCGTTCGCCCGATGTGTGAGTCTGTAGCCAGGCGCCTTCAGCGTTCCGGTTACGCCGGTGGAACCGTCGTATTGAAACTCAAGACGTCTGATTTTCAGGTATTGACGAGAAACCGGCGTCTCGCAACGCCGACCCAGCGGGACAGCGTGCTAAGCGCCTGTGCCGAACAGCTGATCGCCAAGGAAGCGGATGGCCGATCGTTTCGTCTGATCGGCATCGGCGTGACCGACCTCACCGCCGCAGATGACGCCGACCCGCCGGATCTATTTGGCCTGCGTGATTAAGCGCGTGCGCTCAGCTCTTCTTCTCTAGCAGCTTTCCAAAGAACCGATAGCGCGCGCCCGGCCCACGCACCGTAAGCGTCCAGTGGTGAAGCTGGTCTGGAAACGTGCAACCGCTGCCGTGTCCGTGGAAGACCAACTCGGCACGGACTCGTCCGCGTGTTTTGAGGGCGAACATGCCCGTGCCGTGAAAGGCGCCGGCCACACGGATCTCCTTATACAACCGGACATCGTCGATCTTGGTGACGTCGCCCGGGCGCATGTCGGCGAAAAAGTACTCAAACGCTTCCGGCAGTGTAATCGCGATTGTGCCACTGTTTCCCGGAGCGTCCTTGAAGACCAACGTCCAGCGATCGTCGGACCGCTCCATCTTGACCGTGTAGGT
The DNA here is from genome assembly GCA_039186015.1 of Pseudomonadota bacterium. Taxonomy (GTDB): domain Bacteria; phylum Pseudomonadota; class Alphaproteobacteria; order Rhizobiales; family Hyphomicrobiaceae; genus JBCBWG01. Next base: position 1,470 of record JBCDAH010000136.1, on the reverse strand, counting down.
TTCTGACTTGTCGGGATTGTTGAGCCCGCGGATCGCTTCTTCCCAGTCCGCCGCAGTGCGATAAAGCTGTGCCTTTCCGTCTGGCTGCACCATCTTGATTGCGTCAGCCGCAAAGCCGGGGCCGGTGAACGCACTTTTGATCGTGCCGCGCATGCCGGCCTCCGCACAGCAGGCACACGCTAAACTCTGTGTCACGGACGCGAACGACAAAACAAGCGCGAGCAGTATTGCACGCCAGCAGGCAACACAGGTCATAACGATCTCAGTCCTCGCCCAATTTAAGGGCCGCAATAAAGGCTTCCTGCGGAATCTCGACCTTGCCGAACTGCCGCATCTTTTTCTTGCCGGCCTTTTGCTTCTCGAGCAGCTTACGCTTCCGCGTAATGTCTCCACCGTAGCATTTGGCCAGAACGTCCTTGCGCAGGGCCGAGATCGTCTCGCGCGCGATCACACGTCCGCCGATTGCGGCCTGAATCGGGATTTTGAAGAGATGCTGCGGGATCAGGTCCTTTAGCTTTTCGCACATGGCGCGACCGCGCTGCTCCGCCCGCGCGCGGTGCACAATCATCGACAGGGCATCGACTGGCTCGGCATTGACGAGGACCGACATCTTCACGAGATCCTCAGGCTCATAGCCGATCATCTGGTAGTCAAACGACGCGTAGCCACGGCTGATCGACTTTAGTCGGTCATAAAAGTCGAACACGACCTCGTTGAGCGGCAGATCATAGACCAACATCGCGCGCGAGCCGGCGTAGGTCAGCTCCTTCTGGCGGCCGCGGCGGTCCTGGCACAACTTCAGAATGCCGCCGAGATAGTCGTCCGGCACCATGATCGTCGCCTGGATCCACGGTTCTTCGATCCGATCGATCAGTGTCGGGTCTGGCATGTCGGCCGGATTGTGCATTTCGATCAATTCGCCGTCTTTGAGATAGAGGTGGTAGACGACGCTTGGGGCCGTTGTGATCAGATCGAGATTGAACTCGCGGTCGAGCCTCTCGGTAATGATCTCAAGATGCAGTAAGCCGAGAAAGCCGCACCGGAAGCCGAAGCCCAGAGCCGCAGAGGTCTCCATTTCAAAGGAAAAACTCGCGTCGTTCAGCCGCAGCTTGGCCATTGCCGATCGCAAGTCTTCAAAATCCGCCGAGTCGACAGGGAACAGGCCGCAAAACACCACGGGCTGTGCCGGTTTGAAGCCCGCGAGCGGCTCGTTTGTCGGCCGCTTTTCGTCCGTAACTGTGTCGCCAACGCGTGTGTCGGCAACTTCCTTGATTGCCGCCGTGAAGAACCCAACTTCGCCCGGCCCCAATTCATCGAGCATTTGTTGATGCGGCCGAAAAATCCCAACGCGCTCCACCGGGTACACGCCACCGGTCGACATCAGTTTGATTTTCTGACCTTTTTTCAAGGCGCCGTCGACAATACGCACCAGAACGACGACGCCGAGATAGGCGTCATACCAACTATCGA
>JBCDAH010000135.1:0-11939 GCA_039186015.1 Pseudomonadota bacterium | reverse complement strand
GGCACGCATGTCGAAGAAGACCAAACAGGTTCTTGGCGTCGACAAGCTCGAAATCGTTGCCGATCGCGGCTACTTCTCCAGCGAAGTTTGCGGCTTGGGCAGCGTGACCGTGATGTCGGCCTCGCTACATGCCAGAATCTCTTCGCTGGAGAAGTAGCCGCGATCGGCAACGATTTCGAGCTTGTCGACGCCAAGAACCTGTTTGGTCTTCTTCGACATGCGTGCCAGTTGCCGGTTGTCATTGCCGACCGTGACAACGTCGTGCGTCACGATCAGATGGTGCTCGGTATCGACGGCGGCTTGCACATTGTAGCCGACAACGCCTGAGCCCCGGCCGCTCGTGGCCATCGAACGCGCGTCCGGGTCGGTCAATGAGATCTGTTCATCGGGCTGTTCGAGGCGCTTCTTGTCGAGGATCCGAAGACGCGCCATCTCGTCGTGCAGCTTGTCGATCTTCTCGTTCAGCCGGTTGATGCGCATCGCCCGCGCCTTCGAGCGCTCCTGGCGATCGGCGCTTTCCAGTTGGTGAAGATAGCGCGCGACGCTTTCCTCAATCTGCGCCATCCGACGCTTCATCTTGTTGGCCGTGAAGTTGCGGTCGCGGTTGTTGACTGCCTTGAACTTCGAACCGTCGATGGCGACGCTGGCTTGCGCGAGTAGTCCCAACTTGCGGCACAGCTCGACAAACTGCGCGCAGACTTTGCGGATCGCCGGACCATTGTTCCGACGGAACTCGGCAATCGTTTTGTGGTCGGGCACGAGGCGGGCGAGCAGCCACATCACCTCGACGTTGCGGCCGGCTTCGCGCTCCAGTCGCCGGCTCGACTGCACCGCATTGAGGTAACCGTAGATGTACAGCTTCAGAAGAACTGCCGGATGATAGGCTGGCCGCCCGGTTGACTGCGGATCGACACCTGAAAAGCCGAGATCGCGGAGATCAAGGCCATCGACAAACGCGTCGGTCACGCGAACCGCATTGTTCTCGTCGATCCAGTCCTCGAGACATTCTGGAAATAGCGTCGCCTGATCCCGGTCCGTCCCTTCGATGAAACGCTTCATGCCATGCCCCCGCAAAGCCGCCAGGGAATCGTATCAGCATTCGCGTTTCGTAACAGCCAGGGTCACGACCGGCAAGGTGCGGCACGAGCGTATTGCGACCGGCTTTCGTTACTGACCGATCGCGCATACACGACGTACACTCGAGGTATCAATCGCGCTGCCGGACTTTTGCGGAAATTAGTCCTGCATCGTAGGGGTTCGTAGTGCAGTCGGTGCAACGGGCTACCACACAACGTATTGATTTTGTTATGCTCTATAGTGCTTTGGCGGAATCATAATCCGCGTGACGGGGGTTCAAGTCCCTGCTCCGCTACCAACTGAAGTACCGAAACCAGTTCGCCGTTGGCGGCCCCGGATTCTGTGCCTTCCATCGCGATTTTCAGGATACCTGCCAGCTCACCATGCAAGGCGGCGCGCAAGTCGTCTCCGGCCTCGTTCGGTGTGGGCACGACCTTCTCGATCAGCGAGCGGATGGCGCCAATCGCCTCCGGGTTCTGCTCGGATTTGCTCAGCGTCGCGACCAACCTTGAGATCTCCTCACGATAGCGGTGAGCCATGTTCGGATGGATCAAAACGGGCGGAGTGTCTGCTGTCTCAATCAGACGTTCGAGCTCCGCATAGCGCGCTTCGACGGCATCGAGTTCCTCCTACAGAATGCACCGCGACCGGAATGCCATTCCCCCGCGGTTATCTCAACCAACTCAGCGACCTTGGCGCCACCCTCCGCAGCCCGCTTGTTGCTCATGAGTCCGAGCTTGCTGCCGGCACGCGCCACGCAGCACATGTGTGATAGTGTCCGTCGGCAGTTTGCGGACGACTATCGTTGCCGCTAAATGAGAGCCGGAGCGGCGGCAGGCGAACCTCGTGACCGACAAGCACATCGCGCACTTTTGGGGTAAAGCGTTGGGCGCGCGCCCCGGCGAGCCGGCGTGGCATCCGCTCGCCTATCACAATCTTGATGTGGCAGCTGTTGCGGATCGATTGTTGACCTGCGATCCACTTCGCCTCGCGCGGATTGCAGCGTGCCTCGATACAGAGCCTGACAACGCACGGCGGTTTGTGGTTGCGCTTGTCGCGATGCACGACGTGGGAAAGTTCTCGCCGTACTTTCAGGCCAAAAGCGAAGAGACTTGGCCTGAGACGCTTGGGCGGCTGGACATGTCGTTTCGACATCCGCCTGCGGGCCTTCGACACGATGCGGACGGGTTTGCGCTGGCCGACGACCTGTCGCTACTGGATCTCATGGCACCGGCAACTGCGAACTGGGGTTGGGGCGACATCCGCGACGTCTGGGCGGCTGTCGCAGGCCATCACGGCAAGCCGGTCAGCGAGGATGACGCGAAACTTCATGCTTTCGAGGAACACCCCGTTTGTCTCGCGGCTGCGCGTGAATTTTGCAGGGATGTCCGTGCGCTATTCGAGCCGCTTGCTCCCATCGCGCGTCCCGACCTGCAATCACTCGCCGTTCTGACGTGGCATATGGCCAGCGTGACCGTAGTCGCCGACTGGATCGGATCAAACCGCATGTGGTTTCCCTACCGGGTGCCCAAACTCCCGGTCTCGGATTATTGGGCGGCGATCCGAACCAAAGCAAGAGACGCCGTCGCGCATGCCAATGTGATCGCAGCCACGCCGCACAGTATTGCCACGCCACAGAGATTGCTGCCCGAGATCGCCGACCGGCTCAGTCCACTACAGCAACACGTTGCAGACATCGACCTGCCCGATGGTCCGTCGCTGACCCTGATCGAAGATGTAACCGGGGCGGGCAAGACTGAAGCGGCAGTGCTGCTGGCCGCACGTCTGATGGCAAAGGGCCGCGCAGACGGTCTCTATTTCGCGCTGCCGACAATGGCAACGGCGGATGCCATGTATGATCGCCTCCGTGACGTCTATCAGCGCCTCTATGGCGAGGGGCAACGACCATCGTTGGTCCTGGCGCACGGCAAACGCACACTGAACGACGCGTTCACCGACAGCGTCCTCGACCAGCGGAACGCACCCGCAGACGACCCGACCGATCAGGAGGAGAGCGCTGCGACATGCGCGGCCTGGATTGCGGATGACCGTCGCAAATCCTTGTTGGCCCAGGTCGGCGTCGGCACAATCGACCAGGCATTGCTTAGTGTATTGCCGGCCAAACACCAGTCGATGCGCTTGTGGGGGCTCGCCGGCAAGATCCTGATCCTTGATGAGATCCATAGCTTCGACGCCTACATGAGCCGCGAGATCGAGACGCTGTTGACGTTCCATGCCGCGCTCGGCGGCTCGGCTATACTGTTGTCAGCGACGATGCCCGAGGCGCAACGCCGGGCGCTTGGTGATGCTTTTCGGAAGGGACTATCCAGCGATGGAAAGTTGACAGGTACACCTGACGCCTCAAGCGACTATCCGCTCATGACTGTCGTCACCGCGGAGACGTCGGCAGCCCATCCGGTCACAACCCGCAACGACCGCCATCGCGCGCTTCCCGTGCGGCGTGTTCCTGATTTCGATACAGCCGTCGATGAGGTGGTTCGGCAAGCGGCGGCAGGTGCGTCGGTGGCCTGGATCCGGAATGCTGTCGACGATGCCTTCGATGCCGTCGCCGCGCTGGAAGCAAAGGGCATCATGGCGGCGTTGCTGCATGCACGGTTCGCAATGGGCGATCGACTGGACGTTGAGGAGCAGGTCAAAGCGCGGCTTGGTCGCGATGGCACAGTCAAGGATCGCAAAGGCTATGTTGTCGTAGGCACCCAAATTCTCGAACAATCGTTAGACTATGATGTCGATGCGATGGTCGTCGATCTCGCACCAATCGATCTCATCATTCAGCGCGCAGGCCGTCTCTGGCGGCATATGGATCGCAAGCCCGAGGAGAGGCCGCACGCAGAACCGGAGTTGCTTGTGCTGTCACCTGATCCTGGCGTCGTCGATGATGCGGGCTGGTATCATCAGATTTCGGATCGCGCACCCTACGTCTACGATCACCACGGTATCGTCTGGCGCAGCGCCGACGTTCTGTTCGATGTCGGCGAGATCGTGACGCCCGGAGGCGTTCGCTCCCTCGTCGAGCACGTCTATGGGCCTAGGGCCATGGACGACATCCCTGAACCGTTGAACCGCGCGGCGAACGAAGCGGAGGTCAAGCGCGGCGCGGCACGTGCGTTCGCAAGGGCGCAACTCCTCAATCTCGGCAAGGGCTACGGCGGCGAAGCTGCGATCTGGAGCAACGATCAGATCGTGGCGACCCGGCTTGGCGAACCCGTCACCACGTTTCGGCTGGCCAAGCGAGACGGCGACCAGGTGGTGCCGTGGTATCCCGACGACGTCGCGATGCGAGCGTGGGCGTTATCCGAAGTCAGCATCGCGCGCCGCCGGGCCGATGGCGTGCCACGCGTCGACCGCGCAGTGGCTGCGATGATCGAAGCAGCCAAGGCTGGTTGGCCAACGTGGGAGCGGGGGATGCCGGTGCTGGTGCTGATGCTGGAGCCGGACGAGGTAACCTGGCGTGGCGAGGTTGAGCTGGATCGGGAAGCGAAGACGGTGCTATACGATGCCGTACGAGGCTTGCGCTTTGCGGAAGCTTGACGTGTTCCCCGCACGCGCGGGGCTGAACCGTGCAGTTAGAGAAACGCGGTTGATCACCACTGTTCCCCGCACACGCGGGGCTGTCATTTGTCTAAACTCCAGTAGGAGCGGCGACCGCATCTACGATCATCAATGGCAGAGAGTGAAAACTAAGTGTAGCTAGGGAAACGTAGTTGCGCAAAAATTTATAGGTCCTCTGAGTCGCAATTCATTGACTAAGCCATCGTGATGTGCGACGAAAAAGCCGCGAACGATTTCTCGCCCGCGGCCTGCATGTCTCTCAATCGAACCCGCCAGTAGCCTGGAAGCAAACCTGGCGGGCCAATGGAGAAATTCATGACTACCAAAACAGATGACAATTGTCACGACCGCCCGCGAAGGCGGGCTTTGCCCAGCAGTCCCGCTTTGACGGAGCGAGACGCCTCCATTGCAAAAGGAATGCTGCTGCGCGGAGATGCTCAGCACTCTATTGCGGCTTGGTTTGGTGTAAACCCGGGCCGGATTGCTGAAATTGCAACTGGCGAAAGATTTCCCAATGTCGCGGCAGCGGATTTCGATGATCTGCCACCGCCGGGTCCCTACGCACCACCGTGCCAGCTTGCAGTCATAGAAGAAGCGGTGATAACCGCCCGCCGAGCCCTTGAGGCTGCGGAGCGAATCGTCAGCAATCAGTGCAGCTAGATTTTTGCTGAACAGTGCGGGGCGCAAGTCCCGCGCGACTTCGTGTTCAAAATACTTGAGAGTGAAATTCATGCCCGAGCACTTTTCATTGCTCGCGCGGGCCTGGATACCTGTTGCTCTGTCCGATGGGCGGCGGGTGTTCGTGCGGCCGTGTGAGATCGCACAGCCCTACGAGGGCAATCCCATCCTCCGCATCGCAGCTGGACGACCGGATTGCGATATCGCACTGACCGAGTTCCTGATCGGTTTGCTCGCGATTTCCATGGACGGTCTAGACAAGCGCAACTGGGCAACGCGACTCCATGCGCCGCCGTCCCGTGGTGAACTTGCGGCCGCGTTCGAGCCACTTGCCCCTGCGATGATCCTCGACGGTGACGGGCCTCGGTTCTTTCAAGACCGTGATCCGCTCGACGGCAGCCCAAGCCCAGTCTCGGGTTTGCTGGTTGACGCTCCTGGCACAAGCACGCTCAAGGACAACACCGATCACTTCGTCAAGCGTGGCCGCACGAACACCCTTTCGCGGACTGGCGCAGCCATCGCGCTGCTCACGCTGCAGACCCAGGCCCCGTCAGGCGGAGCAGGCCACCGCACGTCGCTGCGTGGGGGCGGACCACTAACAACGCTCGTGCTGCCCGGGCTGCCCGACAAGTCTCTGCCAACACTCTGGCAGCGGTTATGGGCAAACACGCCAGAGGGTTACCATGCCGAACCTGGTGATTACGAACGAGTGTTTCCGTGGCTCGTACCGACCCGTGTATCTGACAAGTCGGGCGTCGAGACGACTCCCGACCACGTTCACAAGGCGCAGGCGTTCTTTGGCATGCCACGACGCATCCGCCTAGTGTTCGAGGCTGCCGCAGACGGCGCGATCTGCGATCTCACCAGCGAACGCGACGATGTGAAGGTCAGCGGATACGTCACAAGGCCGTGGGGGACGAACTATACGGCCTGGAGCAAGGGGCATCCGCTGAGCCCGTACTACAAACAGCGCGAGGCCGATCCCGAATACCTTCCACTTCACGCGAAATCATCTCGTTTCGGCTATCGCCAGTATCTCGGTCTTGCCCTCGCATCCGAGGACGGGCTTCGCCTTCCAGCACAGTGCGTCACGGACTTCCGGGACACCCGCGCGGATGATTTCTCGGGCGACGCAAGGCAGGCCATGCGGGACTGCCAGATCCTGGTTGCCGGCTACGCCATGGACAACATGAAGCCGCTCGACTTCGCCGAAGCGCTTGTGCCGCTGGTCATCACCGGCAACCCGACGAGCGACAAGCACGTCCACGAAACCGCGCGCCGATTTGTTGACGGTGCGAACGAGACCGCCCGTCTGCTGGTTTCGTCGGTCAAGCGCGCGCTTTATGGCGAGCGCGGGGATGCCGCCCGTGATTCAACCATGCTTCAGCCGGTCGCCGATCGGTTCTGGTCCGACACCGAGCGCGACTTCTACGACGCGCTTCGTGATGCGGCGGATCGCTTGATCTCGCCCGACGGCGTGCCGGTGACGCGACCGGGCGACACCAAGCGTGATCTGACTGATAGATGGCTCGGCATCCTGAAGCGGCATGCTTTTGCGATTTTCGATGACGTTGTGCCGATCGACAGCGCTGAGGCACGGCGCATCGCGGATGTTGTTGCCGGACGCAAAGGTATGGGGCTCGCGCTCGCGGGATACGGCGGGGCCGGCAAGAAACTGTATGCCGCTCTCGAGCTCCCATTACCGCCCAAGAAAACACGAAAGGCTGCAGCATGAGCGAGCATCGCTACGAGGCAAAGGCGAAGGCCGCGCGAAAGTGGTGGACCGAGCTTGGCCCCAAACCGGCGGTTGGAGACCAACCGGCACGTCCCGGCGATCGCGCGTCGCTTGCGCAACTGCGACGGGCCGACAACTTGCTTGAAGCTGCCTCCGTACCGGCGACGATCGAGCTGTTCCGAGAGCTTCAGTTCGATCGCAGACATGCGGCGAGAGATCTTCCGCGCGCCGCGCTCGTTGCAGCCGTCCTGGCGCATGTCCGTGAGGATAACCGCAGCCATCCAGTCGCCTCTGCCATCGGCCAATTGCGTGCCGGAACAGATAGCACAGCCCTCATCACGCCGTTGCGGTTCAAGCGGATCGTTGCCGCCCGCACACCCGGTGATCTGCTTGTCCGGTTCCGGCGCGTGGTCGCCATCATGGATAAGACGGCGAATGTGAAGGATCTCGCTCGGCAGTTGTTGGCCTTCACCGATCCGGATCACGACTACGCGGAGCGGGCGCGAGTGATGTTCGCATTCGCCTATCACGGCGCTGAAGGTTATGCGCCGAACGCAGATCCCGCGAGCGCAACTGAGCCCGCCACCGCCTGAGATCAGAGCACTTCCGAACAGGACCCGGCCATGACCCGATTTATTCAATTGCATGCCCTTACTGTTTATGCGCCGTCAAACCTCAACCGCGACGACACCGGCCGTCCGAAGACGGCGCGCTTCGGTGAAGCGGAACGGCTGCGGATTTCATCCCAGTCCCTCAAGCGCGCGATCCGGACGAGTGACGCTTTCAAGGCCCGCGTCGGCGCACATCGGGGTGACCGCACACAGCGTCTCGGTGAGGACATCCGTATTCATCTTGTCGAGAAGGGCATGGCCGACGCGGATGCGATCAAGGGCGCGCGCGCGATCGCCGAGATCTTCGGGAAAATCAAGGCAGAGAAGGACAAGTCACCGACCTACATCGAGCAACTCGCGTTCGTCTCGCCGGAAGAACGCGCCTCGGCCATGGCGCTGGCCGACAAGCTCGCAGCCGGTGAAGCGCTTCCAGCAACGGCCAAAGACATGGTGCCGAACGTGCTTCGCCGCTCGGATACAGCAACCGATATCGCCATGTTCGGTCGCATGTTGGCCGACAACCCCGACTTCAATCGCGAAGCCGCCGTCCAGGTCGCGCACGCGATCACGACGCACAAAATCGAGGTCGAGGACGATTTCTATACCGCGGTCGACGATCTTAAGAAGCCGGAGGAAGACGCCGGTGCCGGCTTCATCGGCGAACTCGGCTTCGGGTCCGGCGTCTTTTATCTCTACGCCTGTATCGATCGCGATCAGCTCGAGAAGAACCTGGGCGGCGATAAGGACCTCGCCAATTGCGCGATTGAAGCGCTGGTCGAAGGCTTCGCCACCGCATCGCCATCCGGCAAGCAGAACAGCTTCGCCAGCCGCGCCCGCGCGAGCTACCTGCGGGCGGAGAAGGGCACGCAGCAGCCGCGTCAACTCTCAGCGGCTTTTTTCAAGCCGGTTCGCGGCGATGATCTGCTGGACGCCTCTATTCAATCCATCCAGCAGCTTGCCGAGAATATGAACAAAGCTTACGGGGCCTGCTTCAACGCCGACAAGACCATGAATGTGTCGACCGGCGAAGGCAGCCTCGCCGACATCATGGCGTTCTGCACGTCGGAGGACGCGTGATGCCACAGGCTCTTGTCTTCACACTCGCCGCATCACTCGCCTCGTTCGGCGCGGTGGCCGTCGGCGAACGCCGTCCGACCTGGGACAGACCGGGCAAATCGCAGATCATCGGTTTGCTGGCCTGCGCGCTCGGGATCGAACGGAGCGACGAAACGCGGCAAGCCGACATCGCCAACGGCTTCTTGCTCGCGATCCGCGTCGATGATCCGGGCCACCTCTCGACCGACTTTCACACCGCCCAGGTGCCGCCGCAGCGGCGCAATCGCAAGTTCGCGACGCGGGCCGAGGAACTCGGCGTTGCCAAGACGGACCTCAAAACAATCCTGTCGCGTCGTGAATATCGCGTCGGTGGCCGCTATACGATTGCGGTCTGGTACGATCCGGATCGCGCCGACATGCTGGAGCAGTTTCGTCTCAAGCTGAGGCAACCGGAGTACATCCTTTTCGCCGGCCGCAAAGCGTTCCCACTGATGCTGCCGACCGCGCCGCACTTCGTTTTGATCGACCACGGAGATATCGAAAGTGTTTTCACCGGGTACGATCGCCTGATCCGGCCAGGTCCAATCGACTTGCTCCCACGCACGAAGTCGAGACACAGACCACAGATCTTCGTCGATGCCGATGCGCTACCCGGGTCTCAACGTGTCGACCGCATCGAGGAGCGTCGTGACGTTCCGGAGAACCGCGAAAAATGGCGGTTCGGTTTGCGCAGCGAGGCGCTGCTTCGGCAACGCCGATCAAGCGAGGAGCCAGCCCCATGAGTGACTTGTTCCTTTCACGTGCCCGCCTGCAATCGCGCCGCGGCGAAGCCCTTGCGTCCGTTGCGCCGCTTCTCATTCCGGACGACCCTCAGCAGCGGCCCGGTCATGCTCACCGCATTCTCTGGCTGTTGTTTTCGGACGACCCCGACGCCCAGCGCGACTTTCTGTTCCGTGACGAGGGCGAAGGCGAATACATCATCCTGTCACGCCGTCCACCGCCCGACCCGCACAATCTGTTTCATCTGGACACGAAAGAGTTCCAGCCCGAGCTTTCTCCAGGCGACCGTTTGCGATTTGCTCTGAGGGTCAACCCGACGCGCGCGACGAAATCTCCGGATGCCGATCCGAAAGCAGGGGCCAACGGACGGGTACGCGGCAAGCGGGTCGATGTTGTCATGCATGCGTTGACGTCCGTCGCGCGAACCGATTGGACGGCCGAGACCGGCCGCGCTTTCGAGCGCGATCAAATTGCCCGAGACAGCGTGAACGAGTGGCTGGCAAAGCGTGGTGAGAAAGCCGGGTTCAAGCTTGTCGGTGAAGCCGACGTGTCGGGCTATGTGCAAATCCCGCTCGAACGAAAGCGGGGACGCGCCGCGGGCTTCTCGAAGGTCGATACGTCTGGCGCCATCGAAGTCACCGACCCGGCCGCATTCCTTGCACAACTCGAAACCGGGTTCGGCTCGGCCAAAGCGTTCGGCTGCGGCCTTATGTTGATCCGTCGTGCTTGAAGGACACGAGCGATGTCCGAACCGGCATACATCCCGTTGAAGCCGATCCCGATCAAGGAACGCTCCGCGATCGTATTCCTGCAGTACGGCGAGCTCGACGTGCTCGACAGCGCGTTCGTACTCGTCGATTCCAACGGCGTGCGCGTGCAGATCCCGATTGGCGGTCTGGCGTGCCTCATGTTGGAACCGGGCACGCGCGTCAGCCATGCGGCCGTGGTGCTGGCCGCCCAGGTCGGTTGCCTGCTGGTCTGGGTCGGCGAGGCGGGCGTGCGCCTTTACGCAGCCGGCCAGCCGGGCGGCGCCCGCGCGGATCGCCTGCTGTATCAGGCCAAGCTCGCGCTCGACGAGACGACACGCCTCAAGGTCGTGCGCGAGATGTATCGCCGCCGCTTTGATGAAGAGGCACCAAGCCGCCGATCAATCGATCAGTTGCGCGGAATGGAGGGCGTCCGCGTGCGCGAAATGTACAAGCTGATCGCGCAAAAGTACGGCGTTGACTGGAGCCGCCGCAATTACGATCGCAACGCGTGGGACCGGGCCGACATTCCGAACCGCTGCCTGTCGGCTGCAACAGCCTGCCTTTACGGCCTAAGCGAAGCTGCCATCCTCGCCGCCGGCTACGCGCCGGCGATCGGCTTTCTGCACCGCGGTAAGCCGCAGAGTTTCGTCTATGACATTGCGGATATCTGGAAGTTCGAAACAGTCGTTCCGGCAGCCTTCGAGACGGCGGCGCGGATCAAGAAAGGCCGCGGTGACGACACACCGCCCGAACGGCAGGTGCGGATCGCATGCCGCGACATGTTTCGCCGCTCCGGTTTGCTGGAAAAGATCATTCCCGCAATCGAAGAGATCCTGAAATCTGGCGGCATCGCCCCGCCGGAGGAGGCGCCCGAAGCTGCCGCACCTGCGATCCCGGCACAGGAGGCATCGGGTGATGATGGTCATCGCGGTTGAGAACGCGCCGCCTCGGTTGAGAGGCCGGCTCTCGCTGTGGCTCGCCGAGATCCGCGCCGGCGTCTATGTCGGCGTCTATAATCGTCGCGTGCGCGAGCGCATCTGGGGCGAGGTCAAGGCCATGATTGGCGAGGGCAACGCGGTCATGGTGTGGTCCGCCCCGACCGATAGTGGCTTTGCCTTCGACGCGATCGGTGAGAACCGCCGCGAGCCTGTGGATTTCGACGGCTTGACGTTGGTCAAGTTCAAGCCTCCGCCCGCGGAGCAGGAGCCGGGTTGAGCGTGTGAGCCGTCAAATTTCTGTGTTGCGCGTTTGCCTTGCGTTCTAGTGCGGACATACCACGCACGTTGGTACCGTTCTTTGACATTCGAAAAATGAATTGAGATCAAGGCGTTGCTTTGAAGTCCGTTCCCCGCACACGCGGGGCTGAACCGATATGAATAGCCACACGCGCTTACAAAAATCACCGTTCCCCGCACACGCGGGGCTGAACCGACAACTCGCGTCGTAGCTGTGAACGAAGTTTGCCGTTCCCCGCACACGCGGGGCTGAACCGAGGCTCTCAAGCTCGGCAAAGCTCTTCCAGCTCCGTTCCCCGCACACGCGGGGCTGAACCGGTCGTTGCCTTGCTAGCTATCTCGCTCATTACCCGTTCCCCGCACACGCGGGGCTGAACCGGCTATTTAGTCGGATTGGATGGCCGTCACCTACCGTTCCCCGCACACGCGGGGCTGAACCGCGGTT
>JBCDAH010000134.1:0-12292 GCA_039186015.1 Pseudomonadota bacterium | reverse complement strand
GGCGATCGCGTCGTTGCCGACGTGATTGCTGGCCGGCGCGAATTCACGGTCGGCGGCACACGCGGCGGTCAATACGTGCGCAACGCGAGTGATACACAAGCCTACCTCGTGCGCGGAACGGTCAACGTCCCGTCCGGTCGCTCAGCCTGGTTTGATACCAGTCTGACGTCGGTCGAAAACGCCAAGGTTCTCAAAGTCACGGCCATGGCCGAGGACAAGCCCGTTTTTGAAGTTTCCCGCAACGGCGACAAGCTTGACCTCACGACGGTGCCCGAGAAACGTAAAACTGACCCGGCAAAAATGACGCGACTGGCCCGTTTGGTGGCCCCGCTATCGTTCGCGGACGTGCGCAAGGCAAAAGCAGATAGCAAAGCCGAAGGACCGGTCCTGACGATCGAGGCGAAGGACGGCGTGAAAATTACGCTGACCGCACTCAACAAGGCAAAAGGGGACGACAACTGGTTCCGTGTTGAAGCCGTGTCGTCCGATAAAGCGTCTGAAGACCTGGTCAAAAAGCTGACAGAGAAAGCCAAAGGTTTCGAGTTTCAGCTGTCGTCTCGCGACGCAGAACTGTTCTGGTGGACGCCGAACGACCTCACGACGGAAGCCGGCAGCTAAAGCTGAAAGACAATTGGCTTTCGACACGGCATCGGCATTGTCCCGGCGGCAGCAACGGCGCGGTCCATCAATCTTTGGAGCGCGCCACGCGGGCCTCTAACGCCGGCCCCAACGCAGCCATGTCATAGCCGGCATCCGCGGCACTCTTGAGGATTTCCTCGACGGACATTGGGCCGCCGGCAGACGCCAGCGCCCACAGCGCCGTACAGCGCGTGCCGGTCCGGCAGTAGGCCAAAATCGGTTTCGGCAGCTCACGGATGAAGTCGGCGAACGTATCGGCGTCCACATCTGTCATTCTGCCGGAAACGACAGGCTGATAGTGCACGACCAGACCGGCCGCTTCGGCAGCCGCGGCAATTGCGGCATAGTCTGTTTGCCCAGGCGCTTCACCATCTGGCCGATGACAAATCAACGATTGAAACCCTGCGGCCGCCGCTTCGGCCACATCGTCGACCGTCAACTGCGGAGCAACCGATACGTCGTCTGTTAGCTTGCGTGATTGCAACACGTTCTCCCGAAGTTGAAAGGACAAATTTATGGTGCACCCGGCTAGTGCATTTCCACGCATTGTGAAAGCGCTTCGCCGTCACACACCGCGCTCTTTCGGTTCGAGCTGGTTGATTGGGTCACGGTATGATGAAACAAGCAGCCGGCCAAGATGACGGAGCGGCCGGGACGACGGGCAGCTGATCTGGACCGGGTCCAACAAAAATGCAGCACGGCGCAAGCACACGCGATGATCGCCGTCGTGCCAGGTGCGGTTTTTTCACGCCAGCTGCGGCGCGTGCCCAAGGAGCTGCACGATCGCGCGCGCAATGACACGCTCTTCGTCCGTCGGCACGACCAGAATTGGAACCGGCCCGGCGGAGACATTCAGAACATTTTTTGCGTTCCGCTGGGCATCGATGGAAAGCCCGATCCAGTCCATGTTTTCGCAAGTTCGTGCACGGACATAGGGCGAGTTCTCGCCAATCCCACCGCAGAACACCAGGGCGTCCAGGCCGCCCAGGACGGCGCAACTTGCCCCGATTTCGCGTCGAATCCGAAAGACGAAGTAGTCGATCGCCTGGCGCGCCTCCGGCAAATCCGACGCTTCCAGAGATCGCATATCGTGCGTCAAGCCAGACAGACCCTTGAGGCCGCTCTCCTGATAGAGCAGCGTTGCGATTTCCGCACTCGACAACTTTTCGGAGTCCAACAGGTAGAGCATGACGCCGGGATCGAGCTGGCCGCAACGTGTCCCCATCGGAAGGCCGTCGAGCGCGGAAAACCCCATGGTCGACGCGATACTCTTGCCATCCTGAATCGCGCACATCGAGGCGCCGTTCCCGAGGTGCGCAATCACGACACGCCCCTCGGCAACAGATGGTGCAATGCTCCGCAGCGCACCTGTCACGTAGTCGTAGGACAGGCCGTGGAACCCGTAGCGACGCACGCCTTGATCGAAATAGCGCCGCGGCAACGCAAATGTGTCGTTGACCCACGGGTGATCGCGATGGAACGCCGTGTCGAAACAGCCGACCTGCAGGGCGTCGGGGAACACCTGCTGTGCCGCGGCCACCGCAGCAAGATTGTGCGGTTGATGCAGAGGCGCAAGCGGTTCCAGCGCCCGCAACTTGTCCAAGGTGTCCGTGTCGAGTTCACGCGGTTCGACAAAATCGGTGCCACCATGCGCAATCCGATGACCGACCCCGCTGACCGTCCAGTCGCCAAACCGCTCCCGCGCACGTGAGAGAATAGCCTGTAGCGCTGCGGAATGGTCCGTCTTGCCGAGCTCGTGCTCCTCCTTGACGCCATCGGAAGCAGACAGGACGAGGCGAGCGGCCGCGCCCAGGTTCTCCACCTGCCCTCTCGCCAGCTCGCGCGGCTCCTGGTCCGGCTCATAGACGGCAAACTTGATCGACGAGGACCCGGCGTTCAGGGTCAGCAAGCACTCGGTCATCATCGCACTCCACGGCCGCGTGCATCGTACAGCGCGGCGACAGCGCAGGATGCAAGACGGGCCCGGTCATCATCGGCGCGACTGGTCAGAATGATGGGGCAGCGTGCCCCCATCACCAAACCGCCTGCCTCGGCATGCGCAACGAAGGTCAACTCTTTGGCAAGCATGTTTCCAGCTTCGAGATTCGGGACAACCAGTACATCGGCACGCCCGGCCACCATGGACTTGATGCCCTTCGTGCGGGCCGCCTCGATGTCCATGGCATTGTCCATGGCAAGCGGCCCGTCAACCAGGCCACCCGTGATTTGACCACGGTCGGCCATTTTCGACAGGATGGCCGCATCAAGCGTGGACGGAATCTTGGTATTCACCGTCTCAACGGCCGAGAGCACACCGACTTTGGGCGTCTCGATCCCAAGCGCGATGGCCAAGTCGATGGCATTTTGCGTGATGTCGACTTTGGTTTCGAGATCCGGGGAAATGTTGATCGCAGCGTCCGTCACCAGCAGAAGATGATCGAGGCCCGGCACGTCCATGACAAACACGTGCGACAGGCGGCGCCCGGTCCGCAGCCCCCCGTCACGCTTCACGACATGATTTAACAGCTGGTCGGTATGCAAATGCCCCTTCATCACCGCACGGGCACGCCCGTCGTGAACGAGGGCCACCGCACGAGACGCAGCCAAATCATGGTCGGCAACGTCGACAACCTCGAACGCGGAAATGTCCACCTCGATCTGCTTCGCAGCTTCCGAGATTTTGCTTTGGCACCCGATGAGAATGGGGGCGATCAGGGTATGACGCGCTGCCAGGACGGCACCGCCAAGCGCATTCGGCTCTTCCGGTGCGACAACCGCCGTCGGAATTGGCGGCAACGGTTCGGCATCCGCGAGCAAGCGATCAAAGTGCACATGTCGCTGAACGAGCAGCCCTGGCACGTCATCCAAATCATAGCTGAGCTTGGAGGCCGGCGCGGTAACCTGCGCCTCGCCCTCGGCAATTCTGACACCGTCGTCACGCTCAACCCACGTCTCGAATACGGCCAATCGCGCGTCGCCCTTTCTGACAAGCCGCACATGCGCAATCAGGTGATCGCCGGCATGGGCGCGGTACAGGAAGGTCAGACGTTGGCTGCGATAGAGCGTACCGGGCCCGGGCAGAATATTGCCGAGAACAGCTGAAATCAGCGACGCAACCCACATCGATGGTGCAATCGCTTCTCGCTGACCATCGCCATCCCCGTCGTGTTCGGGCAGATGCATCGGGTTGAAGTTCCCAGACGCATGCGCGAACACATAGAGATCGTCCGCCACGCACAACCGTTCAAGCTGCGCGGACTGGCCGACCTCAAGCTGATCCCAAGGGGTACTGGTTTGCCGCATCACGCTGCAGCCGCCCGAACAACAAGCCGTAAGGTGCCCAATGCGCGCATCGCCCGATCAACCCTCGTATGTATCGCCCGCTCTCCCGGCGAACCCGTAAGACCCAACGGCCTGAACATGTGATCGCCTCCGGCGTTTTACTAGCCGACGATGTGATAGCCACCGTCGATCATATGAATGCCGCCGGTCACGTTTGCGGCGCTGCGGCTCGCCAGGAATGCCGCATAAGCCCCGACATCCTCGATTGTCGCCAGTTGATGCGTTGGCGTGCGTTCTGCGGTTCGATCAAGCAGCTCATCAAAGTCGGCAATCCCGCTTGCTGCCCGGGTTTTCAGCGGCCCCGGCGACAGTGCGTGCACCGAAATGCCTTTCGGCCCCAGTTCAGCAGCCGCATAGCGGGTGACGGACTCGAGCGCAGCTTTGACAGGGCCCATGATGTTGTAATGCTCAACGACTTTTTCGGAGCCATAGAACGAGACCGTCATGCACGTTCCGCCGTGCGGCATCAGGGGCTCAGCGCGCTGTATCATCCGCAGGAACGAATGCACGGAAATGTCCATGGCAACGTTGAAGCCTTCGCGGGAACAGTCGACAACCCGACCGTGGAGATCCTCTTTTGGGCAGAACGCGATGGAATGGAGCACAATATCCAAGCTCCCCCACCGATCGCGGATTTCCGAAAAGACGCTATCCATTTCCGCATCATTACGGACGTCCAGCGGCAGGATGAGATCGGCTTCGAGCCGCTCAGCCAGCGGGCGCACATACGGCTCTGCCTTGGCATTCAAGTAGGTAATGGCGAGATCGGCGCCCTGAGCGCGCAAGGCGCTGGCGCATCCCCACGCGATTGACTGATCATTCGCAACACCGACGACCAGCGCTTTGCGACCTTCGAGCGAAAACATGGTGGCCTCTGGAGTCTCCGCAGTGTCGCAGGATGCGACATCGCTGATATGAAAACCAATTGACCTGACTAGCCGGTCAAAGGTCTCGTTCGATGACAACGACACCCGCCTAACACAATGCTGGGGTGCAGGAATTGACTACCGTCAATGCCGCCTGCCCGCCGCTGCAAGCACACCGACTGAGCACATCGCTGAAGGATGAGCAGCGACAACACGGCCATTGAGATCATCTCCGCCGTCAGAGGCATCGCTTCGCCCATTCGGGCCAAGTGTCTCGGATTTCACCTTTCTGCAAGTCCATGAAATGGTGCGATCTGTACCTGGCAAGATCCATGAGAGTGACGGTGATGACGCAGGCAGTGCCATTTCAACCCGGCGGTTATCGCTACGCCCCGGGCGTGTTTCAGTATTCGGCCGGTGTTGCTGCCGAACCGGGATTCGAGATCATCCACGCCCGACTGCGCGAGCCCATTCAACTGGCTGACGGCTTCGATGTTATCGCCGCCCATCTGAATGCGATCGGGCGACCATTGACGGCCTTTTGCGCGTGTGAACTCCGCTCGCCAGAACCGTTCACGGAAGATGGCTTTCGCGCCTTCAACGAGGTCTACGCGGGCACGCTCGAAGCGTGGGGCATTATGCGGGATGGCATCAATCCGGTCGCACGCTCCAACGTCTGCCCCAAGATCGATCCGCCGCCGGCGCCATCTCTCTACGCATTCGCGTACACCGTGGCGTCGAATGATGCCCCGCCGACATGTGCCGTCGCCGGAAGTGGCGAGGTTCCGGAAGGTCACGCAACCTATCGCGATCATATTGTTGCGCCGGGCGACGTTTCTCCAAACGGCATGGTTCAGAAGGCGAACTTTGTCGCAGGCGAAATGCGCCGCCGCCTCGATGTACTCGGTATGTACGCCAATGTTATCACGTCAGCCCAGGTCTACACAGTCGAGCCGGTTCACAGTCTGGTTGAAGAGGTTCTCCTACCCAGCGGTCTCGGCGCCCACGGCCTGACCTGGCACTACTGCCGACCGCCAATCGAGGGGCTCGCGTTCGAGATGGACTGCCGTGTCGTCCGGCGAGAGATCATCGTGTGATCTCCGCAGCGATACCGCCGGACTCGGAAATGATCTAACAAAGGCCCGAATACGCGGCACTGTGGATCCCGGCCTTCGCCGGGATGGCATCGGTGGATGTGCCGCGGACCGAGAGCCAAGCCGACTCGGTGTTTGCAACCCGTATCCGCGTGTCTGCAATCCTGCTGTCTCTCCACCCAAACGGTCATCCCGGTGCGTGTCACCGGCATCCATGGTGCAACGGGGGCGAGGGCTGCGGCCAACCTATGCCTAAACGGAGCACGAGTCTGTCGAACGATGGACAATCTAGCATGGGACTCGGCGTGTTAGCAGAGACGTCTACGCGGCGGCTCCTCCATGTAAGCCTTGACGCGCGTTACTGCGCGGTCCACCCACCGTCGACTTTCAAGCTCAGCCCGGTCACCAACGCGGACGCCGGGCTCGCCAGGTAGAGAATTGCACCAGCGAGGTCGGCGGGCGCGCCGGTTCTGCGTAACGGTGTTGTTTGCGCGAGTTCGGAATGAAGCGCCTCGTCGGCAAACAGCGACTCGGTCAGCGCGGTCTTGAGAAAGGTCGGCGCAATGTCGTTGACCCGCACCCCGCGCGGTCCCCACTCAACGGCCAGGGCCCGCGTCAGATTAACGACGGCGCCCTTGCTCGTGTGATAGGACAGGTTGGCCGAGTACGGCCCGCCAACGTGGCCCCAAATCGACGAGATGTTGATGATGGACCCCTGCCCATCGGCCAGCATCTGACGCCCGGCCTCACGCGCGCACAGAAAAACACCGGTCAAATTGACATCGATGACGCGTTGCCACTGGGCAAGGGTCAACGTTTCGGTTGGTGCTTTGTCGATAATGCCGGCGTTGTTGACCAGAACACCGACGCGACCGTGGTCGGTTTCGATCCGGGCAAACACATCGACGACGGACGCCTCCTCGGTTACGTCCATTGCGTAGGCCGCTCCCGAGCATCCATCACGTGCAATCAAGTCGGCCGTCTCAGATGCGGCGTCTCCATCACGGTCTGTCGCAATCGCGACGCCCCCCGCTTGGGCAAGAACACGCGCCGCCATCCGACCAATGCCCGAGCCCGCACCGGTTACGACAGCTACGGCGCCATCGATCCGGAACAGTGTTGAAGGGTCAGGCAGAGCGCCATCATGTTGCGGATCTTCCACGGCGCCTCTCCTTAGTACGGATCTCTGAACTGACCCTCGAACGCCGTGATCGGCGGCCGGGCCTCGGGATCGATTTGAATGTCAACCAGATAAGGCGTTCCGCTTCCCAGTGCATGGCTGAGGGCGGGCGCCAGATCGTCGGGCGTCGCAACAGTTGCCGCCTCGCAGCCGCAGGCGCGCGCAATCATCGCATGATCAACCGGCTCAAAGTAGCACGCGTCCGTATGCGCACCGAAAGTCGCATCCTCGGCATCCTTCTGATAGCCCAAGACCTGATTGTTCAGCACCAACACGGTGATGTCGAGATCCATACGACGGAGCATTTCGAGTTCAGCCCACGTATGTGCGAACCCGCCATCCCCGGCGAGGCACACAACGCGTTTATCGGGAGCGGCCAGCTTCGCGCCAATCGCCATGGGCAAGCCCCACCCGAGTCCGGCAAGCCCGCGCGGAGTCAGGAACCGCTGCCCCGCCTTGCGCGCCGTGAGATAGTTCGCGACCCAAATCGAGGCGTAACTCGCATCCGCCACAACGATGGTGTCGCCATCAATTCCGCGATCGAGGACATCCATCACTTGCTCAGGCCGTACCGGGGTTTGGCCATCGGTGCGAATGGACAGCGTGGTACTGCGCCAGCTGTCCATCGCAGCTGTAATCCGAGCCGCAACGTCACCGCGTACGGCGGCACGCTTATGGAGGCCGGTACTGGTCACCGCAAAACGTAAGGCATCGATGGCACGGCGCGCATCGCCGACCAGGCGGACGGCCTCATAGTTCCGGCCGATCTCCGTCCCGTCAATGTCAACGTGAATGTAACGCGCGGTCTTCGGGTACAGGGTCCAGCTGTCGGTGCCGTTCTGGTTGGTCCGGTTTCCGATCAGAAGAATGACATCCGCGTCTTCGATCATCGGCCGCAGCGCCGCCGTCCGGCTGCCCTTACCCATGGCGTACCCGACAACGCCGAGGGACAGTGTATGGGTCTCGTCCACGCATCCCTTGCCCATGACGGTCGTTGCAACCGGCAGATGGCACGTCTCCTGAAGCCGCATCAACGCCTCGGACGCGTCCGATGTGTGCACACCACCGCCGGCGATAACGAGCGGTCGCTCGGCCGCGGACAGCAGCGCTGCCGCTTCCGCAACCTTGGCCGGATCCGGGGTTGACCGATCGAGCGGCGTGTGCCCAAGACCCGCCGTCCGCACCTCAACGGGCTGCGCCACCACGTTCAAGAGGTCAGCCGGCACCAGCAGAACAGCAGGTCCGGGCCGGCCACTTGTTGCCGCCGTAAACGCCATGTCGATCGTATCGTCAACGCGGGAAACATGGTCGATGCGACGAACCCACTTCGCGCACCCGTCGAACAATCGCAGATGATCGAGTTCTTGGAACGCATTCCGGCCGGTAGCGGTGAGCGCAACGTCCTGCACCAGTGCGATGACCGGAACCGACGCCTTGAGCGCTTCGGCCAACGGCGGCACCAGCAACGTCGCCGCGGGGCCATTCTGCGCCGTGACGACACCGACGCGTCTCGCGATACGGGCGTAGCCATCCGCCATAGCACCGCCGGCATTCTCCGTCCGATACGCAGCTTGCGTTATGCCAAACTGCGGCGCGACGAGGTGGAACGCACTCGGAATCGATTGACCAAAAACCAAATCGACCCCGTGACGGCGGAACGCACCTGCAATGCGCATTGCAACCGTTTCGTTGGTCTGACGGGGCTCTGACGGCTCCATGTCACATCCTCCCAATCGACATGTGCCAGGCTCAGCCTGCGCTTAACCTGTACTCAGCATGATTTTGCCAATGTGCACGCTGGACTCCATCAGCCGATGGGCGTCGGCCGCCTCCGAAAGCGGAAACGTCTGATACATAACGGGCTTGACCTTGCCGGCGGCAATAAGCGGCCAGACCTTGGCTTCCAGTGATCGTGCGATTTCGGCCTTCTGCTCAACCGAACGCGGGCGCAGAGTTGAACCGGTCCACGTCAAACGCTTGAGCATCAGCTTCATGAAGTTGGCGGACACCTCCGATCCACCCAACCATGCGATCTGGACAAGACGCCCCTCGACGGCAAGCGAGTCAATGTTACGCGGCACGTAGTCGCCGCCGACCATGTCCAGAATAACATCGACGCCTTTGCGATCAGTCAGCTCTTTGACGACAGACACGAAGTCCTCGTCGCGATAATTGATGGCCCGCTCGGCTCCGAGGTCGCGGCAGGCTTGGCATTTTTCGGCACTGCCGGCGGTCACGAAAACGCGGGCGCCGAACTCACGGGCGAGCTGTATCGCCGTTGTGCCAATGCCGCTGGTTCCGCCGTGGATCAGTAATGTTTCACCGGATTGCAGTCGGCCGCGATCGAACACATTGGTCCAGACCGTGAAAAACGTCTCCGGCACACCACCAGCTTCCAAGAGACTCAGTCCGGCCGGTACCGGTAGAACCTGTGGCTCCGGCGCGACGCAGTACTCCGCATATCCACCTCCGGCCACGAGCGCACACACCTTGTCACCGACTTGATAGCGCGACGTTCCGGCGCCCAGCGCAACCACCTCACCGGCGATCTCCAATCCCGGAACCTGGGTCGTACCTGGCGGCGGATTGTAGCGTCCCATGCGCTGTTGCACATCCGGTCGATTGACACCGGCCGCCGCCACTTTGACCAGGATCTCGCCGTCACTCGGCTGCGGCACGGCCATCGTATCAGGCTTGAGCACCTCCGGTCCGCCAAATCCATCCAGTTTCACGTACGTCATCGTGTCAGGCAAAGCTGTGTCGGGCAAAGTTGTGTCGGGCAAGGTCATGCCGGGGCGTCCTCCATAGGCTCATGAGCACGGTGACTGCTTTGAGCGCATCAGCCGTGAGTCCTGAACTTAGTGCGTTTCAGGTTTAGCTGGAACCATCCCACACCCCCGCCCTGAACTCGGATGTTTCCGAGTTCAGCATTCTTGAGTAAACACCATCGGAAACATCCGATGTCGTTGGGCCATCCAACGGCACGATTTCATGGGTGGCCGGCCAAGTTGAACCGGCAGATGGGGGTGGGCCGGCGTAGTGATTCCGCCCATGGTGGCAATGATCTCGTCGTGCTGCAACGGTGGCAAAGGTCTTGGGCTGTCTGATAGACAGCCGTCTCAGACGTCAAGGCGCATGACGAGTGTTTCGCGCAGGGCTGATTTGATTGATGCGCCGCACCAACACAAAACGAGCAGTGACACGCGTTCAGCCGGCCCGCTGGCGCACGCCACTGTGTTGGCGTCATACCATGTCAACGTCGGCGATCTTAGCGCGGGCGATTTCATATTCTGAAGAATGTCGAGGCTATGTTGAGCACTCTTTTCTACGCCTTGACCGCCGCGTTCGGGATAACCGGATTCAGCTTCAGCCTGCTCAGTTTATGGCGATTCTGGAAATATCGGGCAAGCGCCATGCAGAAAAACAGCGGAGCATATTTCTGGAGTCATGCAGCAAGGCAATCCGTGGAACATCGAGCAATGCGGCGCTGTTTGTGGGCTTTCTACGCTTGGTTCATTGGTACGGTTATCGTCTGCGGTCTCGTGTTGCCGTATCTGAAAGATTTGGCGAATTAGTCATTGCCGCCGCACACTCCCGTCTTGCTGGAGACGAGATACAAGAGAACTAGGAATGTGTGGTTTGCGATGCTCGTAACGCTTGGCGTCATGCTCGTGCTGAGTGTCGTGATCATGCAGTTCCTCAGCCAATTCAAGATGTCGCGATTGCGATCTGACATGCTCTGGGTCACGGCGAACTCATCGTCCGCCGTAACCTCATCCGAATTAAGATCAAAGAATGATCTAGCAGGCTGTTAATTCTCTCACACATTGCCGCGGTCATGCGAACATGCCTCCCTCTTCGCATAAATGCGAAGGAGGGGCGCGATGCGGGGATCGGACACGACGAGCGGTTCGATGTTCAGCTGTGTGGACCTTGAAGATCGGGTGCCGACCAAGCATCCGCCGCGTGTGATCGAGGCAATCGTTGACGACGCGCTCGCGAACCACGCTATACGGGCGCATCGCCACCCCTCCTAACCGGTGACATCTTTGTCAGACACGAGGCCCGCGACGTTGTGTTTGGGGGACAACCGATATGATGGGATTTTTGAAAAAGCTCTTTGGCGCGGGCGGTCCAGAACAGACGAAGTCAAACCGAACGGAAACGACCAGCGCGTCCGTGTTCGTCTCAGATCAACCGGGACAGGGCGTCAGCCTTGATGAGGCCGCGAAACTGCAAGCCGCAGTCATGGAGAACATCAGTGACGCCGGATTGCCGGTCTCACAAAAAATCAACGCCGCCGCGCATCTCATGACCAGCGGCGCATTTCGCGAATGTATTGCCGCCTATGAAGACATCGCCCGCCAGCATCCTGAAGAGCTCGGCGAATGTGAAGGGCAGATTGGCGCTGCTTACTTCTTTCTCGGCGAGTACGAGACGGCGATCACGTACTACAAACAGGCCCTGGCAAACGGCGCCGACGCTTCAATGATGCAGGACAACATTGAAGAGGCCGAGGACGCGATCGCGGCGCGCGGCCAATAACATCTGTAAACGCGCGACACCTGCATATCAATGACTGCGAATTAATGGATGCGAAACTCACCATCGATGCGGGAAATCTCGGCTGGGGCAATCAGGCCCCGATGCGCGACGCGAACTTGATAGAGTTCGCCATCCAGGTTGCCGTGCCAAAAGTCGAGGAACTTAATCAACTTCGGAAAGCGCGGATGCTCGTCATAGTCCTGCCAGACGTAGGACTGCAGCAATGCGGGATAGTCCGGCATGCGGTAGAGGATTTCAGCCGTTGTCAGGCTCCAGCCTTTCAACTGATCGACGAATGCGGCGTCGGGTCGCTGTGCTGCCATGCGGATCTCCGTTGCGAGTCAACACCAATCTATGAAAGGTGCGGCCTCGATAACCCGCTCGTCAAGCACATCGACCCATCACATCTGCTAAATTCTTAAGCAACTCAGCGTGTTAGCAGCAAGCTGAACTAGTGCTAATAGCGCACTGGTCCGAATGCGGGCACTGGCTGACGCTATTCGACATGCGCTGTTCGCGAGTCTTTGAATTGCGCTGTTCGCACGCTCGCAGGCTCGCGGCTCGAGCGCGGGCTATCCTGTGAGGGCGGTTCCCAGGCCGCGAACGCGGCCCGGCGCGTTGCGCCG
>JBCDAH010000133.1:0-12672 GCA_039186015.1 Pseudomonadota bacterium | reverse complement strand
TGTCGATCGAGGACACACCGAGAGCCGTGTTGATCAACGTCGGCCAGAGGGAACACAGCGTCACAGTAATTGCCGATATCACAAGCGATTTCGGCAACGCGTCGCTTGGATTGAGATAAACCGCCGACACAACCATCGTCACGATCGGCAGCCAAGCCAGTGGTGAAACCGGCTTGAAGATCTGGATCAAGGGGTTCAGCGCACCATTAATGGTCTGCGACAGGCCGCACATAATCCCAAGCGGCACTGCGATCACTGTCGCAATGAGAAACCCGAGTGCAACCGTCCCTAGGCTCGTGATGATCTGGTCGAAGTACGTCGGCTTTCCGGTGTAGGTTCGGTGCTTCACGCGATCTGCGCGCCCGGATGCAATCAGCTTTGCGTTGCGCGCCTCTAGTCGCTCGTAAAACCGCTCTTCCTTCTCGCGTTCCGCCAGGTGGTCCGCGTATAAATTCTTGGCCTGCTCCCACACCTGAGACGGGCCGGGAATTGCGCCAAGTGACGTTTTCACCTGCGGCGCGAGATACGCCCACGCCATCAGAAAGATGACAATGCCGATCAGCGGAATGACCAGCATTTGCCAGAGATCACGCAACTGTTGCTTCGGGCTATCGCCGGCGGCCAACTTTATGAGCGGCACAAGAAAGCCAAACCCGAACGCGCCGAGCGTGCCAGCTGCTTTATTGAGGAACTGATAGAAACGTTCCCGCCGTTCTTTGCGTCGTGCCTCAAGCGCACTCGCGTCCAAGTAATCGCCCGCCGTCGCCATGATCGATCAACCTCGAAAGTCTCTACGTGTTCGGATGAAGCTCCGGAGGTCCTCAAAGCGGACCTCCGCCTTGCAGTCGTGACGCGCGGGGTTAACCGCCGATCACACCTGAACCTTCCACCTTTTGCTTGCCCTTCAGGCCAATCGACAGGCTGTCGAGGTAGGCGTTCGGCTTCCGCCCGTCGTAAGGAATCCGATCGATGATGTCCTCCGCCGGGGTCGGCGGCCGGAAGCCATCAGTACCGAACGGAAAGTCCTTTTTCTTCGCATGGCCATCCGCAATAACGAGTTCGGCGGCCTTCAAGTAGATGTCCGGGCGGTAAACTTTCTTGGCGACGTCAATGTACCATTCGTCAGACTTGCCTTCGGCGATCTGCCCCCAGCGCCGCATTTGCGTCAGGTACCAAATGGCATCGGAATAGTAGGGATACGTTGCGAAGTAGCGGAAGAAGACGTTGAAGTCCGGAACGGGGCGTTTGTCGCCTTTTTCGTATTCGAACGTTCCGGTCATCGAGTTTGCGATGACTTCTTTGTCCGCGCCGACATATTCAGACTTCGCCAGCATCTCGACCGCCTTCATGCGGTTCGCGTTGCTGTTTTCATCTAGCCAGATCGCCGCGCGGATCATTGCTTTGGTCAAAGCAAGCGTCGTCTTCGGATACTTGTCGGCAAACTCTTTTGTAATGCCGAAGACCTTCTCCGGATTGTTTTTCCAGATCTGGTAGTCGGTGATCACCGGAACACCAATGCCGCGGAACACGGCCTGCTGGTTCCAGGGCTCACCGACGCAATAACCATGGATCGTACCGGCCTCAAGTGTCGCAGGCATTTGCGGCGGCGGTGTCACCGACAACAGAGCTTCAGCCATGATCGTTCCGGTGACGTCGGTCGGCGAGTAAAAGCCGGGGTGAATGCCACCCGCAGCAAGCCAATAGCGCAATTCGTAATTATGCGTCGAGACCGGGAAGACCATGCCCATTTTGAAGGGCTTACCTTCGGCTTGGAACTGATCGATGACCGGCTTCAGCGCCTTCGCACTGATTGGGTGAGCTGGCTTGCCGTCCGGCTGCTTTGGAATGTGCGACTTCATCATCGCCCAGACTTCGTTCGACACGGTGATGCCGTTGCCATTCAGGTCCATCGAGAACGGCGTGATGATGTGCGCCTTCGTGCCGAAGCCAATGGTTGCGGCGAGCGGCTGGCCGGCAAGCATGTGTGCACCGTCGAGTTCGCCCGTGATCACGCGATCGAGCAGCACTTTCCAGTTCGCTTGCGCTTCGAGCGTGACGTAAAGGCCCTCGTCCTCGAAGTAGCCGAGCTCCTTGGCGACAGCCAGCGGGGCCATGTCGGTCAGCTTGATGAAGCCGAACTTGAGCTCGTCTTTCTCAACGTCCAGCATTTCGGCCGACGCAATCTGGGGCACAACAGCGCTCGCCAGAACAGCCACGCATCCGGCTGCAAATAGACGACGCGTTACGCGGCTCGCATTCCGTAGATGGTTAGCAAAGGGTGGGCTCATTTATCAAAGCACCTTTTTGATTACGACGCAGCGGCCCTTCCGACTGCGCCCGGCCAAACAAAAAACGCCGCAAACCACGACCGTTGGAATGTCCAAAGGTCTGGTTGGCGACGTTGCCATTCGCCCTTCAGCGGGCGCGTGAAGATGTAGATCGCGTCGAGCCAGCGGTGGCTCAGCCGGCAAGGAAACGGGGGTGCAACCCAGGCCGACATCCATATCGTTCGCGAAGATCGCTTGCGATATCAAGCCTAATGTTTTCGCATTGCACGATGAAAATTTGTGCGGCTGCTAATGCCGTGTGCGGCGCAGCAATTTCGAGTGAACTGAGGCTTATCCGCCGCTGGAACGCAATTCATCGAGGTAGTCCTGTAGCCGGTCCGGATCGAACACGCGGCCATCGAAGAAGCCATCCGGGCCGAGAGACAGACGACCATTTGCGGTCCCAACAGGTGTCTCACGAGACAGCGCCCCTTCGACTTTGGCATTTGCGCTCGGGATGGCCACGTCGACGTCGGAAAGTGCCGCACGATAGAGATCCGGACGGTAGGTTGCGCGCGCTGATTGCGCGTTGCCATCCGTGAACGGCACGTCTCCCCATCGGACCATCTGCGCAAACAGCCACAGCGCATGACTCGACCACGGAAAGGTCGCGGCGTTACGCGCAAATGCCAAAAAGGTTGGAACCTTTCGCGGCGCCCCGGCCGGCGTTATTAGTCCGCGCGACAGACCTAACCTCAAGATGTCAGTTGAGAGGTCCAAGAACTTTTCGCCAGCGAGCAAATCTGCCAGCTCGGCGTGGTTTGCGGGATCGTCGCACCAAACACATGCACGCCAGACGGCTCGAATCAAACGCGCCAGCCGATCCGAGTCTTGCGTAACCCAGCGCTCACGGACCGCCAGGACTTTTTCCGGGCTCGCGCGCCAGATATGTGACTTCGTCGTCAGGATGGCTGCACCTTCGTCGCGAACCGCTAAACTGCCCCACGGCTCGCCGGCACAGAACCCGTCGATCTGTCCCGTGGCGATTGCGTCGGCCATGAATGGCGGCGGCAGAACGACCATCTCCACGTCCCGCTCCAGCCGCAAGCCGACGGCTGCGAGCCAATAGGCCAATTCAAACCGATGGGCCGAGTGTGGGTGAACGATGCCGAATTTCAGAGGGCCGTTGCCCTTTGCGGCCCGGTCGCGGACCAGATTTGATAGCGCCAGAGCGGATCGGTACGGATCAAAATCCGGCGTCGCACCGCGCGCTTCAAGTGCTCGCCAGACGGACCGCGAAACCGTGATGGTGTTGCCACCGAAACCGAGAGTCATCGGCGCGACAAGACGCGTGGGAAAAGGCCCCAAACCAAGGTTGGATGCAATCGGTAGAGGGGCCAAAGCATGGGCGATGTCGAGTTGCGATACCGCGAGACGGTCCCGAATGTTGGCCCAAGATGTCTCGCGACTGAGGATCAGCTCCAAACCCTCTTCGGCAGCGAACCCACGGTGCTGCGCCACGATAAGCGGGGCCGAATCCGTCAGTGGTATAAAGCCCGCGCGGATTTGCTCGATTGCGGTGGCCATTACTTTTTCACCTCGCCACCTAATAAATCTGCAGCCACGACCAGGCTTTCTGCAATCTCAACAATCTTGCGATTTTGGTTCATTGCCGTTTTACGCAGGAGACCGTAGGCCTCGGGTTCACTTAGCCCTTTTGACTGCATCAAAATCGCCTTCGCGCGGTCGATCGTCTTGCGGTCTGCGAGTTCCGAACGCGCGGCATCGAGTTCCCGCTGCAAGCGGTCGAACGCGTTGAAGCGGCTGACGGCCATGTCGAGAATCGCGCGCACACGCTCCTTTTTCAGACCATCGACAATGTAGGCAGACACGCCCGCCTCGACAGCGGCCTCAATCGCGTCCTGGTCGGAACTGTCGACGAACATCGCCACCGGACGCTTCACCGCTCGTGAAACCTGAAACATATGCTCAAGCTGGTCGCGGTTCGGCGTCTCCAGATCGATAACAATCACGTCGGGATCGATCTCGACCACGCGCTGCATCACGTCCGCAGTATCATCGACGACACTGACGGATGCGATGCCGGATTCGCGCAATCCATCCTCAATAATGGATGCCCGAATGCGATTGGCATCAATCACCAATATGCGGAGCGGCTTCTCGACCATCGCCGCATTTTGTGTGCACTGCAGCAATGGCGCAAGTGGGATCATGGACAACAAAGCTTGTTCGGCACCTCGGGCGGACAAGCCACATGTCACTCGATCAGGACTTTGTTGGTTGCAGCCGTGGCCACCCGCATGCGGAGCAGTGCAACGCCGTCGTGGATGCCAATGTTGGTGGCCGCCGGCGATCCGGCGGCCAATTCGGCGTAACGATATCGCGTCGCCGAGTTTCCCACGCTTATGGGTTGTCGCGGCCCTGGATCTGTGTACGCAGCATATAGCGGCGACTGTTTGGATCGAAGGGGTCGCGCCGATGGAGTGTCGCGCGATTGTCCCACATCAGGAGATCACCGAGCTCCCACTGGTGTGAGTAGGCGAACTTATCCTGTGTTGCATGGGCCCACAGGTCGTCCAGCAACTGCTCGGACTCATCAAGAGACAATCCTTCGACATAGGCATTGCGACGGCGACCAAGGTACAGTGCTTTCTTGCCGTTGGTCGGATTTGAGATGATCGCCGGGTGGAACGTGCCGACCGACATCATCGGGTCATCGCTGGCCTCCACACCCTGACGCAGATAGCCGCCGGAGTTATACGTTCCGTCATGCTTGATCCGGCGCCCCTCGATGCGGCTCTGTAGCTCCGGTGGCATCTCCTCGAATGCCGCGATCATGCCGGCCAGCCACGTGTTGCCGCCCTCCGATGGAATCTCAACGGAGTAGAGCATTGATGCGCGGGGCGGGTTTTCAAGATAGCTCATGTCCGTATGCCAGACGGCTTCGCCTGATCCGAGACTGCCAACAGCTTTGCCGTCCGACGATTTGACGTTGGAGATGACGTAAATCTCGGGAAACCCCTCAACAGCGGTCTTGCCGCTCTCCATGACCGGTGCTTCGTCAAGGTCTCCGAAAAAACGACTGAAGCGAACCAGATCTGACGGTTCCAGCTTCTGCCCGCGGAACAGAAGCCCGCCGTGTTCGTCGAACAGATTCGAGATGACCAATGCTTGGCTCGCGTCGACGGTTTTGACATCTACGCCGACCACCTCAGCGCCCACCCGCTCGGTAAGTGGCCGACGTCGCCAACCCGTTCCTTCGACTGCCGTTTCTGGTGTTACCGCCATCTGCATCGTCCTCCCCAGCGTTCTCGGTTTCGATGTTGCTTTGCCAAGAAATACAACGAATAGGTCGATCATTCAGCAAAAAGCAGGCGAATGCCGGTCGGCAGGCGTCGCCGTATGGTTTACCCAAGTACCAACAGAAGGCCGCTGACGGCCGAGATTGTGAGAATGAGATAGCGCAGGAGCCGTGCACTGATATAGCTGGCTAACATCGGCGCGGCCCATAGACCGGCCGCGACGCCGGGTGCGAGAAGCAGCGTGGCCCCAAACTGCTCACTTCGAAACTGTCCGACAGCCAGCAGCGCAAGAATGGAAAGCCCGTTGCCGATGCCGACGAACGTCAGTATGGCACCACGCACACGGTCAGGACTCAGCCCCTGATAGAGCAACGCAATCGGCGGTGCATGAACACCAGCGATCGTTCCCAGAAGCCCGGCGCCGCTCCCCGCAACCACGAGGTTGCGTTTTGTCAGTTTGGCCGACCAGCCGGACAGGGCCATGCCGACGCTTAGGACCACGACCCCGCCCAGCAATCGGGCCAAGTTCGCGCCATCTACGACTGCCAGAACCATCGCGGCTGTGGCCGTGCCGAGGACCAGTCCCAGCAACGCCGACCGCAACTCCTGCTGATCGACTTTTGCCGGAACACGCCAAAGCGCCAATACCGAAAGCACCAACGAGGCAACCAGAACAGGACCGGGTGCATAGATCGGATTGATCAGCAGCAACAGTGGTATCGCAAACAGATTGAGACCCATGCCAATGGCCGCCTGGCTGGCCGAGCCAACCAACATGACAAGAGTTATGAGTGTCAGCTCAACAAGGGCCGGGTCTATGGTCATGATCAGCGAGCGTAACGTGTGCGCCAAGATCCGCCAATCGGTTCCTGTCTCACTCCCAGTCCCGAAATCGCGCTGGTGGGCGCTGGTGAAGGTCGATGTGGCTTCGACCAGCTTTGATGCTCGAAAACCCACTGCGGGCCTTAAGCAGCTCAGACGGGTTGACCACTGCTGGCGAAGGATCTGATACCGGCGATACAAACAGGCAAGTCGTGTTCGCGATGCCGGAACGCTTATGGTGATTCTACGAGGTGGGATGTCATGGATGATCAACTCCCAAGTCTACTGTTCCAGCCGCTCCGATTGCCATGTGGAGTCGTTCTCAAGAACCGCATTGCGAAGTCCGCGATGTCCGACTCGCTTGGCGACGGGCGCGGCAACCCGACAGCCGCACAACTTCGGCTATATGAACGCTGGGCTCAGGGTGGATTGGCTTTGTCCGTCATCGGCGAAGTGCAAGGCGACCCGACGGCTGCTGAGAAACCCGGCAATCTTGTACTTCGCCCCGACTCTGATCTGGTCGCGTTTGAAACCTTGGCGCGTCGAGGAGCGGCTGATGGTGCGCAATTGTGGCTACAGCTCGGTCATGCCGGTGCGATGACGCATCCGCCGATCGGCGAGCCGAGAGGACCAAGCGCGATTGATGTACCCGGCCTAACATGTCGCGCTTTGACGAGAGACGAGATCGTCGCACTACCGTCCGAGTTCGCCCGGACGGCAAGTCTGGCGAAAGACGTCGGCTTCGGTGGTGTACAAATTCATGCAGCTCATGGGTTCCTACTTAGCCAGTTCCTCTCACCCTTGTTCAACAAGCGCACCGATGCATTTGGTGGCCGTATCGACTCACGCATGAAACTGTTGATGCATGTCATCAATGAGGTTCGCAGGTCAGTCGGCCCGCATTTTCCAATCAGCGTCAAATTGAATGCCACCGATCAGCTGGAGGGCGGCTTTGACGACGTTGACTCCAGCACGGTGATCGCCGCTCTAGACCAGACGTCCATCGATCTGATCGATATTAGCGGCGGAACCTACTTTCCGGGCGCAAAGTCGGCCTCCGACGCCTCGGGAGGTGGGCCATACTTTCTCAATTTTGCAGAACGTGCGCGGCGGCTCACAACCAAACCGCTCATGGTTACCGGTGGCTTCAAGACACTCCAACAGGTGACTGACGCAGTCGCCAATCGCGGCGTCGACGTCGTTGGCCTTGCGCGCGCGCTGGCTCTCGATCCTGACCTTCCAAACAAGTGGAGGAGCGGAGTGCGGAGCAACGTTGCGTTTCCGAGCTTTCAGAACCCGCCAGAAGGTGGTGTCACCGCATGGTTTACAATGCGGCTCACTGAACTCGGCGAAGATCGTGACAGCTCGGATGAGACATCACTGGAATCGGCGATACGAGACTACGAAGATCGTGACAGGCATCGCATCTCCATCTGGAATGCACATTTTGGCTTATGATGTGCCGGGCATTCCGCCGCGGTCGTGCCAGGCTTGAATGCGCCTGTCAGGGGTATGCTGTTCTTGCGAACCGAACAGCGGAACGGTGGATACGTCCATGGGTGATCACATAACGAGCCTGTTGATGGCGCTCGGCATTTTTTCCGTTGGGTTTGTAAGCATCGGGCCCAACATTCTGGCGATCATCGGCACGTCAATGGAACGGGGGCGCCGTCAAGGTGTTGCGCTGGCGCTTGGCGTTGGCACGGGCTCGGGGATCTGGGCAGCGCTGACCGTGATCGGGCTGACCGCTCTTGTGACCGCATATGCGTGGGCCGTGACGCTGCTGAAGATTTTCGGTGCAGTCTATCTGCTCTGGCTGGCTTACAAGTCATTCAAATCTGCCATGACGCAGAATGTCGACACGACTGCGACGGTGGCTAAAGGCAACGGCCTCTACCGGCGCGGGCTTTTGATTCAAATGACAAACCCGAAAGCCGCTCTCCACTGGATTGCGATCGTTGGACTCGGCCTCGGCCCGGATGCACCAATGTGGATTGGCATTCTGCTGATTGTCAGCGCGACATGCCTCTCGATCCTTGGGCATCTTGCCTATGCCGTCACGTTTTCAACTCAACCTGTTGTTGTCTTCTACCGGCGTGCGCGCAGGTGGATTGATGGACTGCTCGGCCTGCTCTTTACAGTCGCAGCGTTCAAGCTTGCCACATCCCGGATCTAGCTTCTTTCCATCTATCGCAATGCGTTGCCCGCTAGACGAATAGTGCGCGGGATGGTTCCAGCTCAATCTGAAACATTCTAGGCTCTTCAACACCGATTGCAGATGAGGCACAACGATGGCTGAAACAGTCTTGACGCTCGATGACATTGAAGAACTGGCGCAGAACGCCTTGCTCTCGGCGGGTGCCAATTCCGAGAACGCAGCATCTGTCGCGCGATCGACACGGCTTGCCGAGCGCGATGGCGTCCGTAGCCACGGCCTGCTCTATGTACCGATTTACGCCGAGCACGTCCGCTGCGGTAAGGTCGACGGGCAGGCAATGCCGTCCGTTACGCAGCCGCGACCGGGCATCGTGCGGATCGACGCGGGTTCCGGCTTTGCGCACCCGGCAATCGACGCCGGGTTCGACGCCTTCGTGACAGCCGCGCGCTCAAACGGTGTCGCCGTGATGACCATCTATAACTCTTACAACTGCGGTGTTCTCGGCCACCATGCCGAACGTATCGCCGAAGCCGGTTTGCTGGGCCTATGCACGACCAATGCCCCGGCTTCGATTGCGCCCGTCGGCGGCCGCAAACCGGTTATCGGAACCAATCCGTTCGCAATCGCGGCGCCCGGCGGCGACAGTGGTGTGGCCTTTGTCGTCGATCAGTCAGCGAGTATTATCGCAAGATCAGAAATCATGCTGCGGGCACGCCAAGGCGAACAGATCGACCCTACCTGGGCACTCGACGCAGACGGCCGCCCGACTGCTGATCCAGCCATTGCGCTAAAGGGCTCCATGGCGCCAGCCGGCGGGCCTAAAGGATTTGGTGTTGGCTTGATGGTGGAACTGCTGGCCGCTTGTTTATCAGGCGGAGTTTTGGGCAAGGACGCCAGTTCCTTCGCCAGCCCGGCAGGTGGGCCACCGAACACCGGCCAATGCTTCATCGCTTTCGAGCCGGCCGCATGCTCAGACGGTGCTTTCAACGCGCGCGTTGATGCGCTGGTAGCGGCAGTTTTGGAACAGGAGGGCGCACGGCTACCTGGAAGTCGTCGCCGATCTGCGCGCGCGCGGATCTTAGCGGAGGGCGTTCGGGTCGACGACGCGTTGCTTGCGCAGATCCGGGCCCTCAGCGCAACTTGAACCGGGAGACCTGTTCGGCGCGTCGCCCAAATCCACAATTCGACACGTCCACGAAACGGGACGCTAAAGGATCTGGCTCAAAAACTCCTTTGTGCGCGGATCCTTTGCCTCCGAGAAGAACGTAGCAGGTGGTCCGTGCTCGACGATGACACCACGATCGGTGAAGTAGATGTGGTCGGCAATCTCCCGCGCGAAGCCCATTTCGTGGGTGACGAGGATGCATGTCATCCCGTCCTGTGCGAGGTCCTTGATGGTAACAAGCACTTCCTTCACCGTTTCGGGGTCAAGCGCTGCGGTGACTTCGTCGAACAACATAACGTCCGGGCTCATTGCCAGTGAGCGCGCGATCGCGACGCGCTGCTGCTGTCCGCCGGACAGCTCGCCGGGATAGTTGTCTTCCTTGCCTTCCAGTCGGACCTTTTTGATCAAGGCGCGGGCGCGCTGCTCGACATCGGCCTTTGATTGTTTGAGGACCTTGATCGGGGCCATCATAACATTTTCGAGCGCCGTTTTATGCGGAAACAGGTTGTACTGCTGAAACACCATGCCAACCTTTTTTCGCAATTCCAGCTTGTCGAGATTGGGATCGTGCACCTCCTGACCTTCGACCGTAATCGAGCCGGACTGAATGTCATTCAGTGCATTGATGCAGCGGATCAGCGTCGACTTTCCCGACCCGGACGGACCGATGACGCAGACCACCTCACCTTTCATGATATCGAATGAGATACCGTTCAGCACCTTGAGTTCGCCAAAGGATTTGTGCACGTCCTTAAGCGAGACGATGGGCTGGTCTGGTGTCCAAGTACCGTTCGACATGTCCGCTTCCTAGAGTTTCACAGCGTAGCGTCTCTCGAGCGCGATTGTTATCCGTGCAATCGGGTAGCAATACGCGAAAAAGATAAGCAGAGCGAAGCTGTAGAACGGCACCAAGAGTTCGGGCCGATTGTTTTCCGCCTCAATCGCTTGACGCGTAAGCGTAATCAGCTCTTCCACGCCAAGCAGAGAACACAGCGGCGTCGCCATGGTCAGGATTGCATACCAGTTCATCCAGGGCGGGATCATGCGCTTAAAGCACTGTGGCAGAATGATCTGCCAAAGCGTCTGGGTTCTCGAGAAGGCCAGCGACTCTGCCGCTTCCCACTGCCCGCTTGGCACGGATTGAATCGCACCTCTGACCACTTCGGCAATGTTCGCCATAATCGGCAAACAAAGCCCGAAGACGGCTTTCATCCAATCCGGAATGCGAATTACGAACCCGCCGATCTCAATCTCAAACGGCAACGCGAGCAGAACTATGAAGAGCAGGACAAGCCAAGGTGAATTGCGAAAGGCCTGAACCGTGCCTTTGGCAAACACCCGAACAACACCGATTGTCGAGATCTGGGCAAGACCAAGCGCAACGCCGAGCGCCGTACCGATGACCATCGTCAGCAGCGAGATGACAACGTTGAACAAGAAACCCTGTGTTACGAGGAATGGCAGCCACTTGTAGAGTGCGGCCCATGCGTCGGTCATTGTGTAGTTTGTTTGCGCCAATGCGATCGTTGGCCATGCAAGTGCGATGCAGGCAAGCGCCGGTAATGTCCATGGCGGTAGAGATGCAAGCCATCTCGAAAAGCCGATGGGATCCACCGCCGTGCGGCCCGACGGATCGTACGGTAGCAGCACCGGCAGATCGGTTGACGACGTCGTCGTGATACCTGGTATCGAACGCGGCTTCACAGTTAACCCCCGTACCCTGGGATTTTCATGGCGCGCTCCCAGCGGGACATGCCGATCACAAGAATGCCGACCAACACTATGAATGAGACGAATAGAAACAGCATCGTCGGGTACTGCGCGCTCGGGTAATCGTTCCAGATGCCGACACACTCGTAGAGGAGCTCGGGCACGGCGATACCGATGGCTTGCGTGGTGGTCTTAACAAGGTTGACCAGGTTGTTGTTTAGGGCCGGCAGCGAAACCCGAAACGCAAGAGGCAGAACGACTTCCATGTAAGTCTGAAGACGCGTGAACCCGAGTGACTTCGCCGCCTCTTGAGTGGACTCCGGGACAGCTTCTATGCCCGCGCGAAAGATCTCGACATTGAACGCGCCGGCGAACATCGAGAGCGAGATAATGGCCCAGCCGACATTCGAAATCAGCGGAACCTCCGTCCAGCCATCCGCACCGGTGACCGTTGGCGTGAACTGGCCCAACGCGAAGTAAAAGAAGAGCAGCTGGACAAACGGGGGCGTGTTTCGAAAGAACTGAATATAGGCCTGGACAATACCACGGACGAAGCGGCTCGGTGAGCCTTGGGCCCACGCGCCGACAATGCCGATAACGACAGAAAGAATGACACACGCGACTGAGAGGATAACGGTATAGCCGAGGCCACTGACGATGCGATTCCACTGTCGTGGATCATGAAAGAAAATGAAGTTCCAGCGGGGATAGTCTTCGGCAAGCTGACGAAAGAACTCAGCAAACCCTTCGATCATTCAGCGCCTCCCGAAACCCGGCTAACAGAACCCGGGCAACGCACTTATCGTTGCCCGGATCGCACCAAATGATCTTTCGCTATTTCTTCGCTGCAATCCAGTCCGCATACTCTTTTTTCTTGGCAGCGAGGTAGGTTGTTGGTTTGATGCCCCACTTCTTCTCAAGTTCGACCAGCTTACCCGACTGATGCATGTTGAAAATCAGGCCGGACATGAAGTTGCCGAAGACACAATTTCTCTCAGCCAAAGGAACAGCAAGGCCCCATGGGTTGTCGTCTTCAGATTTCAGCGGCATCTCGAAGTCATTGTAATCGCCGGACGCCAGATCCGAGCCGATCGACGAGTCATCGTAAACCCAAGCGACACACTTCTTATCGCGCAGCGCCTGTTTAGCTTCGGCGTTGCCGGTGAACGCAACGATGTTCACGCCGTAGCGCTCGGTGACGATCTTGTTGTAGAATGCGCCCTGCTT
>JBCDAH010000132.1:0-12786 GCA_039186015.1 Pseudomonadota bacterium | reverse complement strand
CGGACGCGCGCCTGGTTCGGATTGTCTTCATCGTCAGTTAGAAAAACCGGCTGCCGCTCCGGCAAGCCGTCACCGTGCGCGCCGTGGGGAATGAAGCTCTCGTCGCGCCACGTCCACAGCATGTCGTTGATCGCATCAACCCGCTCGCGGCTGCCGGCTTGAACGACGCAGCGCCATCCGCGCTCCAAACTCTTTTCGACAAGGCTTGGTAATACCCGCTCAAGCGGATCACGCTCCAGATGGTAAAACAACATTTCCGGCACGGTGCGTCACTCGCGTTTGTGGTCGATGGGCGCAGCCGAGTTTCACCATTTGCGCGGAACTGACCACCTCAAAACGCACGAACACACAAGCCGCCGCGCGATCCGTGTCAGTATCCGTACCGGCGGGCGAGACCTGAGTCGATCATCGCCTTCTGGCAGACTGGGCTGAGATATCGGGCTTTGGCCCGCATACACTGCCGCATACGACTGGAGCCGACCCGGTACCGTGGACACAGACGCTTATAGTCACGCTTACAATAAATGCGAACGATGCGAGGATAGGCATCCGCCGTGCGGCTGACGATGAACAACTGCGTCAGAACCACAGAGCTCAGGATCACGCCGATCCAAACCGTGCTCAGTCTACTGCGCCAAGTCTGTGCTGCGTTCATTTTCCAACTCATCACAATCAATGGTCGAGCGACGACATGCCGACCCAGGCGGAGCGCTTTCACCAAACCCAGGGCATAAGGCTACGCGGTTGAACGGCGCCTGGGCCATGCACCAGCGATGCCGCCAAAGCTTTTTCCCATTCAGCTCAACAAGATGGTTGCGCCACCTAACAAATTGGCGCAGCAGTCGACAAGTTCAATCCCGAAACATTATGACCGGCTTTTGTCAAAAGGGTTATTACCCTTTCGAAAAGACAGGCGAATGGGTACGCCGGGGAGGTGAAACGTCTCTCTTAAGCTATTCAGCAGATAACGCG
This sequence comes from Pseudomonadota bacterium, assembly GCA_039186015.1. Taxonomy (GTDB): domain Bacteria; phylum Pseudomonadota; class Alphaproteobacteria; order Rhizobiales; family Hyphomicrobiaceae; genus JBCBWG01. Next base: position 11,814 of record JBCDAH010000132.1, on the reverse strand, counting down.
CATATGACTTCGGCAGTCCGGCCGGTTGCGATGCAAACGCTATGAATGTCGGCGGCCTGGCGGAGGGCTGTGTCATGTAACGAATGCGCACGCGGCGTCCCTGGACGGCGGGCGGTTGATGCCGTTCCACTGCTTCTGCCAGCCATCGGTTCAGCTCAGCCGTCGCAATACGCTTGTTCCAAATCTCGTCGTTCGCAACGACGGCCTGCATGAGCTTGTCGAGGCCCTGCTCCGCGATCGCCGAGAGTGTGACGACGGGGACCTGAGGCACTTGCGCCAGCTTGTCACGGAGCAGCGTTTTGATTTCCGCAAGGCGGCGCTGTTTTTCGGTGACGAGATCCCATTTGTTGATTGCAACAACCAACGCCCGGCCTTCGTCGACGACCTTGGCACCAATAGTCAGATCCTGGTGCTCCAAGGCGTGTTCGGCGTCGATCAAAAGGACCACCGTTTCCGCAAACCGGATTGCGCGCATGGCGCTTGCGACCGACAGTTTCTCGGCCGCCTCGCTGACCCGCGACCGACGCCGCAGCCCAGCCGTATCGAACAGGGCAAACGCGCGCCCGTTCCATTCGAACGGCGTTTCGATTGCATCGCGCGTCAGCCCCGGCTCGGGCCCGGTGATCATTCTATCTTCACCGAGAAGGGCGTTGACGAGCGTTGACTTGCCGGCGTTCGGGCGGCCGACAATCGCCAGCCTCAAAGGTCGGTCGGGCGCGGCGTCGTCTTCGTCTTCCTCGTCGGAAACCGCAGCCGGATCCAGCTGGAGCGCCGCAAGGATGGCATCGTAGAGATCGCCCAGGCCTTCGCCGTGTTCTGCCGAAAGCGCGATCGGCTCACCCATCCCGAGTTCGAAACTCTCATAGTAGCCGACGTGCGCCTTCTCGCCTTCGCACTTGTTCGCGACGAGCAATGTCGGCTGCCCGGACCGGCGGACGAGCTGGGCAAACTGGCGATCTGCCCCGGTCAATCCCGCGCGAGCATCGATCAGGAACAGGATGAGGTCCGCCGCAATAATGGCGGTTTCGCTTTGCTCGCGCATGCGATCAGGGATGGAGCCGACCGGCGCCTCTTCGAGTCCGGCCGTGTCGATCACGGTGGCTGTCACGCCGTAAATGTCGGCCTGTCCCTCGCGGCGATCGCGCGTGAGGCCCGGCATATCTGAGACCAGTGCGGCGCGGCGACCGGTTAAGCGGTTGAAAAGCGTTGACTTTCCGACGTTCGGCCGTCCGACAATGGCAATGGTTGGGTTCTGGCTCATGGCTACGATATAGGAGCTATCACGGCGATTGGTCACGTCGATGCGCGCGGCGACAGTTCAGATCAGGCTGGAACCCCGCCCCATACTCCTCTTGCGGCGCGCGCTGCGACCCAATGATCTGGCACCCCTTGACCGTTTGCGCAAATGTGAGGCGAACGCGCACAGTTCCGTCGGCGGCGACAGGATCTACGGACGGATTGTTGCCAGTTTGAGCCCAAACGCGATGAATACAACGCCCGTGACACCCTTGAGCCAACGCTGAAACTGACCACCCCGTGCCGCGGCTGCAAGTCGTGAAAACAAGACAACCATCAAACCAAACCAGATCGCGTTAATCGCCGCGTGGACGCAAACCAGCAGCAGCGCCGACGCGGCTGCGCCATCGCCGGTCGGGATGAACTGCGGAAAGGCAGCCAAGTAGAACATCGAGACTTTAGGGTTTAGCGCGTTGGTCAGAAAGCCCTCGCCAAATGCAGTAAACAGCGTTCTGCGGGTGCGAGCGGGAGGCACACCCACGGCGACGGTTGCGCCTGTCCACGCGTCGTGCAGGGCTTTGATGCCCAGCCAGCAGAGATAGGCCGCGCCGAGCATCTTGACGATGAAGAACGCCTCAGCGGACCGAACGAGCAGCAGCGATATGCCTAGTATCGACAGGGCGCCGTGCAGATAGAAGGCGGCCACAAAACCCGCGACGTTCGCAAATCCGGCAGTGCGGCCGGACGTCGGCACGGTCTTGGCGATCAGAACACCGTTTGGCCCAGGTGACATCACCAACAGTCCGGCAACAAACGCAAAACTGAGGATGTGGGTCCAGTCCATCGTGCGTCCCTATCTCACCAAACAGCGACCGAGAAATGAATGGCCAAGCCACTTCTACCGGCCGAACGCGTCAACAGCCTCGTTGTTATACACCCAATGCCGCCAACGTCATCGATAGGCAACCAGTCGACCGCGATCCGTCAGCACGAACAGTGTCCCGTTGGCAATCACCGGCGCGAGATAGACTGGCGCGCCAATGGACGTGTTCGACAGGACCTTCCCGGTGGAGGCGTCTACGGAAACCAATTGCCCGCGGTGCGATGCCAGCCAGAGACGGCCGGATGCAAGCGTAGGGCCGGACCATTTCGTCGCCGCGGGAAGCTTCGCCGACCAGAGGGCATTTCCCGTCTTGGCGTCAAGGGACATCAGACGCCCGGACACGTCGACGACAAAGACGTTCTGACCGGCAACGGCCGGCGGCTGGATACCCGGCACATTCGCTGACCAGATCCGCTCACCGGTCGTCACGTCCGCGGCGATCATGCGCCCTGAATGTCCGATCACATAAACCCGACCGCCGGAGATCACGGGGCGCGAGGCATCGCTAATGGCACCGAGTGCCGATGTCCGCGTACTGGCAACGCTTTCGCTCCAGGCCGCCAAGCCCTCGGACATGCGAATAGCGACGACATCCCCGCTCGGGTACGGCACAACGACGACGCCGTTTGCCACTGCGGGGCTTGGGTTTGAGACCAGCCCGGTTCTCTGCGGCAGCCCACGGAACTCCCAAAGCTGCGAGCCGTCCGTTGCGTTGAGGTTGTACGTGCGGCCATCCGAAGCGATGACAAAAACCTGGCCGTCGGTCACCGTGGGCGATGCCTTCAGAGGAACACCGAGCGAGGTTTCCCAGAGCTTTTTACCGGAATTGGCGTCAAGCGCGACAACGTTGCCGTACCCCGTTGCGGCAAATACCCGATCGCCTTCAACAGCAACACCACCGCCAAACGCCTCACCGGAGCGCTCCGTTTCCGGCACGACGCTTCTGCGCCAGACGCGTTTGCCGGAGCTGACTGAATACGCACTTACGACACTCGACGCGTCCATAGTGTAGACGCGTCCGTTAGCCACAACCGGTCCAGCCGTCAGGCGAGCCCGCGAACCAGAGCCGTCACCAATATCCGCCGTCCAGGCCTTCCGTGCATTTCCGGCAAATGTGACATGGCCCGGCGCGTTCGATGGTGTCCCGCCAGGTTGGCTCCACGACGCATTAACGATAGCCGGCGGAAGAGACACCGGACGATCCGCTGATGCCAGCTCAACACCGCCCACGGTCGACGGTTGCATCACCGGAATCCGCTTGCCGGGCAGTTTCTTCTCGGGTTGCTTGAACGGGTTCAAGTCCGAGACCTTCGGCAAACTCGGTAGACTACTCCCTGCGCAGCCTGCCAGAGCAAGCATCGCGACAGCTCCTGCGGCCAGCGGTCCGTATCTCAAGCTCCGCACGTTCATGGCAGCCTACACCCCAGTTGCAGAGCCCGGTCGGGTGATCAATCCGCCGGCTCCTTCTTATCCTGCGTTGGCGCCGCCGTTGGCTTCGTGCCGTCGGCTTCCGCCTTCGCCGGGCCGCTGTCGCCGGGCCCTGCGGCGTTTACCTTTTTGTCCCCAGCTGGTGACGCATCGCTCTTAGACGCAGGATCGGGCGAAGCTGCGGCACGCTCAGCAGCCGTCGTCAGCCCCATGAGGACTTGGGCACGCTGACGAATAGCCTGAGGGGCATTCTGATCCGAAATGAGCCCCGCTAACACCTGCTTGGCATCAGCAAACTTCTTTTCCCGAAAGGCTACTAATGCCAGTAACTCTCGAGCAGAGTGCCGCCAACTGCTCGCATCGTCCATGAAACTGCTGAGGCGATTCTTCGCCGTGGTCCAGTCGAGTGTATCGATGTCAACGGCAATTGACTGTAACGCAGCATGTGTCCGCAGCTTTTCGTCGACAGTCGTATCATTCGCGACCGCGTCGAAGTGCGTTTTCGCCTCTTTGGGTTTGCTCGCGGCCAGGGCGATTCCGGCCAGACGCAGGTGCGCCAGGGCGACATAGACGCCGCTTCCTTCGCTCGTCAGGCGCTCGAAGTCCTTGCGAGCCTCGTCCGTTTTACCGGCGCGGGCCAGTCTCTCAGCCACAATAAAGGCGTTTCCGGCTCGTTCGGCATTCTCGCGGACACTGGCCTGATAGAGGTAGTAGAACAAGCCACCAACGAGCAGGACGCCAACCACCACAAGTATGGGAATGCCGTACCTGTCGGCGAGCCTCATCATGCGGTCGCGCCGCACCTCCTGCTCGACCTCACGCAGAAAAGAGCTGTTATCGTCAGTCATCGTGGATCGGTTGCCTTTCGCGCGATACACCCACACGGAATATCCCGCGCTCGGCGGGATATGCTTATCTCCCGGTCGTCATCGCCCGATGAGACCTTACGACGCAAGTGCATTGGCTGCGATATCGGGCGTTTGGCCAGCCGTCTAGCTGAATTTAGGGCGCGATTACCGCATTCCATGCGTCACCATTACTCAGGCAGCCCTTCAAAACGACCGGAGTCTCAGCGATTGGGATGCTGTTATCACACTTACGGCAGCTTGCGCGTGCGCTCCGGCGGGCTTGATAAGATCTCCACGGGATCGCCGAGTTGTACGCGCCCATCGATCAGAACCTGTGCGGTCACGCCACCGCGCCAGTCCGGACAGAGTGCCTTCAGCAGCCCAGGGGCGACCTCATCCATGCGCTTGCACGGCCACGTCGGCGCCGTCACGCAGATTTCAGCAGTCGTCCCGATGCGCAGCACGGCACCGACAGAACGCGGTAAACGCAGCCCCTTAACCAGCAGGTTTGCTCGCCTTACGGTCCACGGCAAAGCATCCGACTGGTCTGAAATCGCCAAGTCCTGAAGGGCTCGCTCCCAGTCTTCGATAGCCAGAACCGTGACTTGCCGCTTTTTGAACTTGCGCCCCTTGTGATCTCCATCAACACCAGCCGCGCAGGTCACAGACGCCAAGTCCAACGTTTGCATCGGCGCACGCCGCTCACCCCGAACCGCAATGCCGATCAGTTGTCCGGTCATGTGCGCACCTCTCATGGCGCCTATGGCGCCGTATCAGTACCACGACAGTGCCGGAATTGGTGCGACGCCGAACAGCCAAGCGTGGCCGTAAACCAAAAAGAACCAAAACGCGGCCGAACCAACGACCACGGAAATCACGTCACCCCAGACGGTTCCAGCCGCCGCACCGAGCGGGCCAAGCGCTGCACGGCGCTTCACCGAAATCCGGTCGACGACGGCGTACGCCAGGAATGCGCCGAACAGGACCATCGATACCAAGTCGCCATTTGCGATCAAATGCGCGAAGGCCCAGACCTTGATGGCCACCAGCATCGGGTGCTTCAGGGCCGTTCGAATCCGGGATGGGACGTTGGCCGAGACCAGGATGATCAACGCCGGTAGCATCAACAGCACCGCGATGTGCTGGGTCCAAACTGGCGGTGTCCATATGAATACGTTGTCTTCAGCCGCGGCCTGATACCCCCAGACGATCACGACCAGGCCGGCCAGCGAGATAATGGTAAACAGCACCTTGTATGCCGGCTCCCCAAGGCGGCCCAGAACCGCGGTTCGCGCCCCCGTATTCATGGGGAGCGCATGAATTCCGAAAAACAAGATTAATCCGAGAAGTAGCATTACCACGAGGAAAACTCCGTGTTCACTTCCGTATTGCCGCTGGCGGTGACATGAAGTTGGTGCGGGGTCAATGGGCTGCCACATCTCTGCCTCGGAACGGCACGATACGTTGTTGTGACGGGAACTCAGGCTGGGTCATACGGGGCATCCACACCAACCTGATACCGTTGCGTTTTTCGGGGGGTTGCGTTGTCATATGCGTCGACTGGTTGGCGGAAGGTAGACCGCCAAAAAGCGTCCTATGAGGATCGGTCTCAGTCCTCGGGCGGCTCCGTTAAGGCTGTGAGTGCCTACACCATTGATGACGATGAATTTGCGGAACAGCCCATGCCGATCCCGGCATCGTGGGCCACTCGTGAGCATGGTGCCCAATCCAATTCGGTCGCAGAAGAGATCCGCGCTGGCGGGCTTGGATTTGCGCTTGGCTTGCTCATTGTGTTGCCGGCGGTGCTGATGGCAACGGACCGCTTCGGTGACGTACAGCGCACCGCAAATCAGGCCGCCGCACTGGTGTTCCCTGCCTCTGATGCGAGCGGTGCAAGCGCCTCTGCAAATGTCGCGATGGACGCGGCTGATGCTGATGCGGCCGGCGCCACGGCGCTTACCGAAGTCACGCGGCAACCCACGACACTTTCTGCATCGGCGGCAGACATTGGCTCTGTCGTGAACCGCGCGACACCCACAGCGACACTTGCGCCAGCTGCCGTGGACGAGCGGGAGCCTGCCGCGGAGCCGAGCAAGCCGTTAACCCGGATTGCACCAGTTGCGGCCGTTCGGCCAGCAACCAACGTTGATACCCGCCAGATCACCCAAGTCGCCGGCGCTCTGATCCGACGTGGCGACATTGTTGCTGCCCGCCGGACGCTCGAGTCCGCCCGGGCCAGTGGCGATCCAAATGTTCTATTTGCTCTCGCTGAGACCTACGACCCAAATGTCTTGAATACTTTGAGCCGCCAAGCCAATGCTGCTCCGGACATTGAGCGTGCCCGTGGGCTGTACGTTCTGGCGTCGATTGCGGGAGTTGCGGAAGCCAAAGTCCGCATTGATTCACTGCTCAATCTCGAACAACCCGGTGCGAAACTCTCGAACAACTAGTTTTTACGATACCGCTTAGAAACCTATCGCCGTTCGCTTGGGGAACGTACATGGCACCGCCATGGGTTGATCGGTAATACGCTTGCCGGCTCGTTATCACAGAGTGCTGTTATCGAGCTTGCGCAGTGATCGCGTTCGTCTTCCAAACGTCGAAGTGACGCATCATTTCCGCTTCTATTTCGGCGGGCATTCGTTTCTTGGCTGGCTTCTCTGGTGCAAACAACGGCGTTCGCTTGTCGACGACATCCAACACATCAGCCAGCATGTCCAGTTCAAGCTCGTAGTGACGCCGCGCCACGGTCTCAAGCGTGTCGGCGGAAAACACCGGCGTGAGCCGGATATCCAGCACATCGCCCTTATCGACCTCGTTGTCGATCAAGTGCAGCGTGACGCCCAATGGATCATTTTCCAGAATGGCCCACTTAAATGAATCCAAGCCGCGACTGGTCGGAATGATCCCGGGATGCGCATTCACGATAGGCTTGCCGCCTGCGAAACCGACGTCGAGCAAACCGGCACCCGTAATGACAAACAGATCAACGCGGTGGCCTATCGGTTCGCGGCCATCCCATTTGGTAAACGACACGCGGTCCAACTCTGACAGACATGCCGTGGGAATGGCGCGTTCTTGATCCGGGCGGTGCGGGAACAGGACCTCGCGCGCCTTACGCGGTGTAAATGGCAGCGCAAACAGGCAAATCTCTGAGATTTGCGGATTACGCGCATAGCGGTTGACCAACTGCTCAGTTTTGAGATGGCAGTGATCATATGTGATGACGCCGAGCTTCATTTTTTGTCCGCACTGCAAAGCCTACGATAAAGCGCTCCTGAGTCGTCCTGTTGACACTTCGCGTTCCAAACACAGCCTAATTCGGGATTTGGTAGCAATATGTTTTCTCGAAGTGCCGCGAGATTCGCGAACACGCCGCCATTCTCATTCAATCGTTCATTCCCACTCAATTGTCCCCGGTGGCTTCGATGTGACGTCGTAAACAACGCGATTGATGCCTGAGACCTCGTTCACAATCCGCGTTGCCATTCTCGCAATGACATCGTGCGGGAACGCAAACGCTTCTGCCGTCATACCGTCGGTTGCCGTTACGGCGCGCAGCGCACAGACGTGGTCGTAGGTTCGCGCGTCGCCCATGACACCGACCGTCTTGACCGGAAGCAAAACCGCAAAAGCCTGCCAGATCTGATCATAAAGGCCGGCGGCCCGAATCTCTTCGAGGAAGATCGCATCCGCCTCGCGCAGAATATCGAGCTTGTCTTTTGTGATCGCACCGGGAATGCGGATCGCCAAACCAGGCCCGGGAAACGGATGCCGTGCAATGAACGCCTCCGGCAATCCCAACTCGCGGCCAAGTGCCCGCACCTCGTCCTTGAATAACTCGCGGAGCGGTTCGAGAAGTTTCAGATTCATCCGCTCAGGCAAACCGCCTACGTTGTGATGCGATTTAATCGTAACGGACGGTCCGCCAGTAAACGAAACGCTCTCAATGACATCCGGGTAGAGTGTTCCTTGGGCCAGGAAATCTGCGCCGCCGAGTTTTTGCGCTTCCGCGTCAAAAACATCGATGAACAGGCGACCGATAATCTTGCGCTTTTGCTCAGGGTCTTCGATGTCCTGGAGTTCGCCTAAGAATTGGTCTCCGGCGTCGACGTGCACGAGCGGAATGTTGTAGTGCTCGCGAAACAACGCGACGACGTCTGCCGCTTCGTTGCGACGAAGGAGGCCGTGATCGACAAAAATACACGTTAGCTGATCGCCGATCGCTTCGTGGATCAACACGGCAGCAACTGATGAGTCGACACCTCCTGACAATCCGCAGATCACGCGGCCATCGCCAACCTGGCGCCGTATGGCGTCAATCGCGGATTGCTTGAAATGCGCCATCGTCCAATCACCAGAAAGGCCGGCGATCTTGTGTACGAAGTTCGCGAGTAATTGCCCACCGTCCGGCGTGTGCACAACTTCAGGATGAAACTGCACCGCGTAGAGTTTGCGACTTTCATCGGAAATCGCGGCGAATGGTGAGCTGGGCGATTTGCCAATAACCTTGAAGCCGTCCGGAAGGCTCGTAACCTTGTCGCCATGGCTCATCCAGACCGTATGGCATTCGCCCGGTGCCCATACACCATCAAACAGCGGACTTGAGGTGACGACTTCGACCTCGGCCCGTCCGAACTCACGATGGTGGCCGCCCTCCACACCACCGCCGAGTTGGGCAACCATGGTTTGCTCGCCGTAACAGATCCCCAGGATCGGCAGGCCGCTCTCAAACACCCAGTCCGGCGCGCGCGGCGTGCCTGTTTCGGTCACGCTGGCCGGACCGCCCGACAAGATAATGGCGTTTGGTTTCAAACGATCGCCGGCGTCATCCGCCCGATTGAACGGCACGATTTCCGAGTAGACACCGGCTTCGCGGACACGGCGCGCGATCAACTGCGTGACCTGGCTGCCGAAATCGATGATCAGAATTGACTCGTTCATGTGGCTGCGTAAGCGCTTCGCGCGTCTTGATCAAGTCGTGCGCGCGATGCGTCCCACGATCGCTTTGCATCATGCCGCAAAAGATACCGATCTGCCGGGGCATCGACTTCGCAACTGCGTGACGTTCCGCGACACTCTGGGTCAGCGCTAGGGGCTTTGTGCGTCGGCACCAACCGGTTCTGGATTGAGCCGCAAGACCTGATAGTTCAGGACAACAGCCGTCGCGACCCATGCCAGATACGGCACGAACAGCGCCGCAGCCGTGACATTGATCGGCCATGCAACGACAATGAATGCAACCGTCGTCAGCAACATGCCTAAAGCGTCCATCAGGGCCAGTTTAATCTGCTGGCGCCCGAACATGATCCACGACCAGGCCGCATTCAAAACGAGGTTCAGCCCCCAGATCGCGAGCGCCAAACCAAATCCATCCCGGCTCCAAACTTGCCAACCTGCGACAGCAATCATCGCGTAAAGCAGGGTCCACACAACCGGAAATACCCAATCCGGCGGCGTCCAGCTGGGTTTGTTGAGCGCCGCGTACCACGGACCAGGTGAAAACATGGCGCCCGTAGAGGCTGCCGCGATGACAATCGCGACAAACGGTAGAAAGCTCAGCCAGTCACTCATCCGGATACCTCATGTCGCAATCGCTTCGGGTCCATCTCGTTGCAGTATCGCGATAAAGAACCCGTCCGTCCCGTGCTGGTGTGGCGATAGCAGAAGCGTATCGTCCGCGCCATCAGCTGAATCCGGCGGTGTATCTGAGATGTGGTTCTGCCAAGCCTGACGATAGGGCACAACGCGGAAATCTGGCTGCATGTCCAGAAACGCCGCGACCTGGTCGACGTTTTCTTCAGGCAGCAACGAGCACGTAACGTAGACAAGTCGGCCGCCCGGCTTCACGAGTTTAGCGCCAGTGGCCAGGACGTCTGCTTGCTCCTCAAGCCGCTGCGTAAGGTTTTGCGGTTTGACCCGCCATTTGGCATCCGGGCGGCGGCGCCAGACGCCGGACCCGGTACAGGGGGCGTCGACGAACACCAGATCGAACCTGGGCCCTAATGCCAACAGCTCTGCCTCGCGACCGGCATCCATCACTTGAACATTGCGGAGCGCCGCCCGCCGGATCCGCTCGAAGATCGGACGCAGCTGGTTGCGATCTCGGTCATAGGCGAATATCTGGCCGGTGTTCTGCATACCGAGACCAAGCGCTAACGTCTTGCCGCCGGCGCCCGCACACAGATCAAGCACCTGCTCCCGAGGCCCGGCGCCCGCCAGGAGCGCGGCAATCTGGCTGCCCTCGTCCTGAACTTCAAACCAGCCCTTTCCGTGCGATGCCTCGGCTTCGACATTCGGCGTGCGACGTCCGGCGCGGCCGTGCGGTACGCGCAAACCGATCGGCGAATGCGGTGTTGGCTCGGCGCCGACTTCGGCCAGAGCGCGCAGAACCTTGTCGCGGTCTGCCTTGAGCGTGTTGACCCGAATGTCGACCGGTGCCCGGCGTGCCAGTGCGCGCGCCTCTGAGATCAGACCTTCGCCAAAAACCCGCGTCATGGACGGTACAAGCCAGTCTGGCAGATCAGCAGCTACGGAAGGGATTGCATCATCAGGTACGGAGCTGGCCAACGCGGCCCGTTCGCTATCAGATAGTGGTGAAATTGCGTGCTTGCTGCCATCAGCAGCTGAGATCAGTTCGCTTTCGCTCAACCCCAGTGACGTACGCGCAGCTGCCACCACCAGTGCGCGCGGATCATCAGATCCCATGCGCGCTGCAAGGGAGCGCTTGGACCGCAAGACGTCATATACGAGGTTGCCGATTGCCGACCGGTCGCCCGAACCTGCAAACCGATGCGCTTTGCCCCAATCCGAGAGCGATAAGGCCGCCGGTCGCCCACGCGTCATGATTTCGGTCAGAACTTCGATAGCGGCAGCAAGCCTGGCTCCCGGACGCACGTTAGAACCCCCGCGTGACGACGTGCCAGCCCAAAACAAGCCACATCAGCACCAAGGCGACAAAGCCAATGATGTATGAGCCACCCCGCACCGGGACGCGGTTCTGACGCAAGTGCTCGACTGCGTGCACAACGCGACTTGCGACAAAAACCCAGGCTAGGACGAACAGAAGCAGATCCAGCGTGCGCGTCATCAGCACAAACGCGCATACGACGTAAAACAGAACCGGCAATTCGAACTGGTTCTTGAAGTTGCGGGATGCAGCTTCCGCGGCTTTCGGCCAGTCGCGATCGTCGGCAAGCTCCATATCCTGCGGGACCTTGCCGGCTGCTTTCAATGCCGCCTGACGACGAGCGCCGAGAACGAACAACACCGCAAACGTAATGAGCGCCTGGGCAATCACCGGTAACACGATCGCTGTCTGAGGCATCACAGCAGGGCTCCCGCGAGTTTATGCACCCGGACTTTGCGCGTTCTCGGCATGCTCTGCGCGCAGGCCTTACATGTTGCCGGGATAATTCG
>JBCDAH010000131.1:0-12990 GCA_039186015.1 Pseudomonadota bacterium | reverse complement strand
CTCGCGGGAACTGAAAACCGCTTGCGATGCGCCGAACCATTCTTGGTTCTCGCTGGCTCGAATCAAGACGCTTTGCGTAGCGGCTCTCCGAACTCCAGAACGTTGCCTTCCGGATCCTGAACAAATGCCACCCGGCGTTCGTACGTCGTACCGTCGAGGGGATAGGTCTCGGCTTTGACGAAGGCCGGCACGCCACGTGCTGCAAACGCAGCCATCGTGCGGTCGACGTCGTCTGTCGCAAAACACAGATGGCCAAATCCCACGGTGCCGAAGTGTTGCGCAAAGCTGGTGGGCGGGCGCAGCCCCGTACCGTTCTCGTCTGCGGCCACGATTTCAACAACGCGGCTTCCGTTCAGCGACAGATAGGCGAGGCGCTTGCCGTCCAGAGCTTGAACCTTCCACGACACGTCCAGTTCAAGATCGAGAACTTCGCGATACCAGCTCAACATGCGATCGAAGTCTATTGCGTTGACGGACATGTGGTCGAAGCCCGTCAAGCCGAGAGGGTGGCTTTGCGGTTTCGAGGCGCGTGCGGCGGTGTTGGCGGTTGCAACGGTTCCTGTCGCGGCAGCTAATCCTGCAAGGAGTTGGCGGCGGTTCATGGTGGCGATCTCCGGATTGGTTGTGATGACGAAACCATGCCGGAGACGCGCAGAATTTAGAACGAGGGCTGTACTTTCAGGATTTTTAAGTCAGACTTAAAAGTATGAAAACAGACCTGAGACTGCTCCAGACCTTTATCGAAGCCGCGCGCGCGGGCAATTTCTCAACTGCAGCGCGTTCGCTGCACATCTCGCCGGCAGCCGTCAGTCAAAACATAAAGAGCCTAGAAGATCATCTCGGTGTCCGCCTGTTTACCCGCACGACGCGCAACGTTGTCTTGACGCCCGAAGGTGAGCGGTTCTTTACGCGGTGCACACCAGCGCTTGGCGCTCTCGATGATGCAGTTCGTTTGGCAGCCGATGAGGCCGAGCGCATTGAGGGCGTGATCCGCCTGACGTCCACAACCGCGTTCGGTCGGAGCCACGTCATTCCGGCGCTGAAAACGTTCTTAGAAGCTCATCCCGGCGTGGCGGTCGAGATTGAGCTGTCTGATCGGTTTGTCGACCTTGTTGCAGAGCAGTACGATTTCGCAATCCGGGCCGGCATTCTTCCCGACAATGAGTACGTCTCTCGGAAACTCATTGATGTGACGCCAATGGTCTGCGCGTCTCCAACATATTTCGAAGCGCACGGTCGACCAGAACGTCTCTCGGATATTGCAAGACACCGTTGTGTCGGAATGCTGTCAAACCCCACACAGCGAGTGTTTCAATGGGAATTCCGGCAAGGGGGACATGTGGTCCGCAAGGATGTCGCTCCAGTCGTCACGGTGAACGACCCGGAGGCCCTGGCCGTGGCTGCAGTTTCTGGTCTTGGCCTTGCACAACTCGGAAGCAACCTGGCCCTGCCGAGAATCGCATGCGGCGATCTGGAGCTGAGCCTCGACAGGTACCAAGTTCCGACCCGGGGGATCTATGCTGTCTATCCAACACGCCGCTACATGCCCCTCCGCGCCAAAGCACTGATCGACCACATCGTCTCGGCAGTGAAGAGATAGCGTCGGGCAGCTCGGTGCCGCCCGGATGCTTGGATTGACGTCACGGACCTGATCGGTCACCAAGCCGACCGATCAAAGGTAGGATCGCCCGTTGCATCGCGAGGACCATGAGGCCGGACAGAACAAATGCCTTCGCCCAGATCGGCCAGTCCGCCAACAGCGGCTGCATGGCGTAAAGGAGCGGTGTCACGACCGCAAAGGCGCCGAACCAGTTCATCAGAAACGCTCTCATGTTTGTAGCTCCCGAGCACGGTCGTAGGCCGTCAGATGCTCGTGGACGATCCGCCATCCTTCGCGCTCGAAGCGTCGCCAAACGTGAGTTCCGTATTGGCCGAATGGAACTTGGTTCCCATCGGGACCACGCGTATCCGTTCCGACCAACTTGAAGGTCGTCAGGGCGAAGTCGCCAGACACGGTGATGTCGAGATCATCCAATCGAACGGCCCAGTACGTCATGGGTGCCATGAACGGTCCCCATGTCTCCACATATTCGTCAATGCTGCGAAGCACGAGGACATCACCGTGTACGTTGTCGAAGACGGTGATGGCATTGTCTCCGCGAGCAAACAGGTCCCGAAATGTCTCACCATCGAAGGAGCGATCTTCGACATTCCACCCATCGCACCATTCTGCGGTTAGTCTCTCAATTTCTGACTGGCTCATGGATTTGTCCCCCTTAGGTTTGCCCATGGTCTTCGGTGCGATAGGTCGCGAGTCGTGTGCGGCGGCAATGCTGCTTGTTGCCGGCATTCACGGCTAGGCTCGCGATAAGCCGCTGCGTGACGAGTACCTGGTTCATCTCCTCAAGCCGTGCGTCGACGATCGAGTCACCCGCGCGAGACCGGGCTTCGGAAAACCCAGCGACGATACATATCGTCAGGAGAACCGCCACGGTCGACCCAAGGCCATTTACCGTGCGGGCGCGGCCGGCTCTGTTCCAGAAAATGCTCATGATCTTGCTCCCAACTCTCAAGAGGCTGGCTTCGTTATGAGCAGAGAATGGGAGTTCTGGCCGTCCACGTCCAAATGGTAAGTTCGGTCGCTTGATAAGAAGTCGTTATGAGCCAGCGACGCGTTTCATGCAGTCGAGGAGTGCTCGCACGGCCGTGGTGCGGCGGTTGCCGAGCCATACGAGACCGAGTTCCAGCTTCGGGAAGCCCTCGACAGGGCGCCGGATGACGCTGGGCGGCAGCTCGGACAACACGTACGATGCGTGAAAGAACGCGCCGAGCTTCTGTGCGGCGTAGCCGGGCCCCGCAGACACCTGCGTCACGCTATAGGCAATGTTCGGCTCAACGCCGCCTGCACGAAAGCGATCGACCAGCCGGTCGTAGAGCTTCTCATTGACATTGCGTGCAAACAACACGAGAGGTTCGTTTCCGACCTCTGCGATCGGAATCCGCTCCATTTCTGCAAGCGGGTGTTCCTCATGCAGGGCCAACATCCATTCACCCTCAAGTATGCGGCGAACTGCCATGTCCTCGTTTTGGACCGGCAGCAAACCGATACCAAGATCGATCTCGTCATCGAGTAGAGCGCGTTCCACTTGGCTCGGATTGAGGTGCTTCACCTCGGTTGTGATCTGCGGCTTCGTCGCACGAAGCTCAGCCAGAGCTGGCAAAAGAAACGGTAGGTTCAAGTACTCAAGGTAACCGAAGCGCACCAACACGTCGCTGGCCGTACCGAGTCGGTCGATATCTGCAACGGCTTCATCTATGACCCGAACGGCCTCGCGTGCTGCTGGCAGTAGGCGTTCACCAGCAGGCGTAAGCGTTACCGATCTCCTGTCTCGATCGAATAGCGTCGCCTCAATTTCCGCCTCCAATTCACGGATCTGCTGACTTAGGGCCGGCTGAGTCAAGTTCATCGCCTCCGCCGCCTTCCGAAAGTGAAGGTGTTCGGCGACAGCAATAAAACAGCGAAGACGGCGGAGTTGGCGCATGAGAGTTTCATTCCCTTCGGACAATCATGACCTGGATCAGCTGCACACGTTCAATCTAGGGAAAGCGACCGGAGCACGCGATCTGCGAGCTCTTGAGCGAACGCATCTGTCAGTTTGGCGTGACCGGTCAGCAAGCGATAGTAGATTGGCCCTGCGTAGAGATCGACGGCGAGCTCGACATCGATATCGGGATCGAACTCACCGCTTGCGATGCCCAATTCGATGACCACCCGACCTGCGGCTCGTCGATGCTGGAGGAACTGGTTACGAAAATCAGCAAGGGCGTTTGCATCGCTCTGGCCCTCTCCGATCAGCTCTGCAGCGATACGACCCCCTCGCCCGCGCATGAACTTTGTAATGGCGCGCACCTGCGCGCGGAGCTTTTCGGACGCCGTCCCAGCGCGAGACGTCGGTATCTGCTGATCGGTCGACTCAAGAAACGCCTCAAGCGCAATCTCACGTACATTTGACCAACGACGATAGATTGCGGGGCGGCTGACACCGGCCTCCTTTGCAACACCATTGATCGTCAGCTCACCGATGGACTTGGTCTCGAGAAGTCTGTTCGTCGCGTCCAGAACCGCCCGGTGGAGCTCAGGGCACATCGGTCGCCCGGGACCGCAGCGCGTGTCGCCATCATAAGAGTTCGTTTTCAGAGCGTTCATTTTTCTTATTTCGTTACATGTTGAATCATAATTGCCGACTGCCATATGGTGCCACTGTGTATCGGAATTGGGCGCTCAAAAATCAAGCCCCATGACCGTTACGGTGTCCATCCTTGGAGATGATAATGAGCAAAACGTCATCACTTCTTGCGGTTACTGCCGCCCTTGCAATGGGCGGCAGTGCTCTCGCACTCGGCGTTACGAGCAAATTCGACGCCGAGAGCGCAAAATCAATCGTTGCAGCATTGGCGCATGCGGCAGTATCGCGGGCGCACGCTGCCATGTCTGCTGAAGGACCGGGGCCCGCCAGGTCACAAGCGGCAGCACCATCCGTTGCGGTTCTGACGGTCTCGACCAGTGAGATCACGCAGTGGGAGGAGTTTACCGGCCGGTTTGAGGCTGTCGACCACGTTGATGTACGTGCGCGTGTCTCTGGCTATCTTGAGGCCGTACACTTCAAAGCCGGCCAGATGGTCAATGCTGGCGACTTACTGTTCACGATCGATCGCCGACCCTTTGAGGCACGTGTTGCAGAGGCCCGCGCGGCCCTCACACAGGCTGAGGCAACACTGGCTGCAGCGCGAAGCGCGTTAACTCGGGCACAACAGCTAACGAACCGCGGGCACAGCAGCCAGGCGGTTCTCGATCAACGTGAAGAGCAATTTGCAACGGCGGAGGCTGCAGTGGTCGCCGCCAAGGCACGACTCCGCAGCGTCGAACTCGACCTCACGTTCACCGAGATTCGCGCGCCGGTAGACGGTCGGATCTCAGACGATGCCGTCACGCCGGGCAACTTGATTACGGGTGGAGCAAGCTCTTCAGTCTTGACCACGATTGTGTCAACGGCCCAGCTTCATTTCGTCTTCGATGCGACGGAGCAGCAGCTCTTGTCGCGCATACGGACAGGCGGCAATCGGCAGGATGTGCGAGAGCGCCTGAATGGTATGCCGGTCCAGGTTCGCTTGATCGACGAGTCGTCATTCGGGCACGCCGGACACATCGATTTCGTCGACAATACAATCGACCGACTTACGGGCACGATCCGGGCCAGGGCGATTCTCGACAATCAATTTGGTGTGCTGACACCTGGTATGTTCGGACGCATGCGCCTTGCCGACACCAATCGCGTCCGAGTTGCGCTGATTCCGGATCAGGCGATCGGAACCGATCAAACGCAGAAGTTCGTTTGGGTTTTGAATCGGGATGACAAGGCGGAACGACGTCCTGTGGAGATCGCGGGTAAACGGGGCCAACTCCGCATTGTTACCAAAGGTCTTGCGGACGGCGAGCGCGTGGTGACGTCGGGCCTTCACCGCGTTGCGTCAGGCCGTCAGGTCAATCCGAGGCCGACCCGACTTGCTCGATTCTCGTCATCCGGAAACTAGGCCACCTGTGCCAATTGATGCCAATGGGGAAACGCCATGTCGTTCTCACAGTTCTTTATCTCCAGGCCGATTTTCGCAATCGTGATATCAGCCTTCATCACCATCATCGGAGCGATTTCGTACTTTGCGCTGCCAGTCGCACAGTATCCTCAAGTCGCGCCCCCGACGATCCAGGTCACCGCGCAATATCCAGGTGCGGATGCGGAAACGCTGGCGCGTACGGTCGCCACGCCACTCGAACAACAGATCAATGGCGTGGAGGGGATGATTTACCTCGGATCCGAGGCGACCGGAGACGGCAACCTTACGATCACCGTGACGTTCGAACTGGGCACCGATCTCGATCAGGCACAAGTGCTGGTTCAGAACCGCGTGGCCATTGCAGAACCCCGATTGCCTGAGCAGGTTCGGCGCTTAGGCCTGACAACACGCAAGGCGTCACCCGACCTACTACTGGTGGTGCACATGTTTTCACCAGATGGCTCGCGCGACGACCTTTACATCACAAGTGCAGCGCAAACCGTTCGTGATCAACTGAGCCGCTTAAGCGGTGTCGGCAACGTTACGATTTTTGGCGCCCGCGATTACGCCATGCGGATCTGGCTGAACCCGGACCGCATTGCCGCGCTTGGAATGACGCCCGGCGAAGTGCTTGAAGCAGTTCGCGCGCAAAATGCTCAGGTGGCATCCGGCGTTCTCAACCAACAACCAACTGCCGATGCAGCTACCTTCGAGTTGTCTGTGCGAACAGGGGGGCGATTGATCGAAGCGGAGGAGTTTGAACGCATCATCGTAAAGCGCGGCGAGGACGGGCGAATTGTTCGCCTCGGCGACGTCGCGCGGGTTCAACTTGGAGCACAGAATTACACGACCCGCGCCTACCTCGACGGCAAACCTGCCGTTGCCATTCTCGTCAATCAGCGCCCCGGCTCAAATGCTCTCGCGACCGCGCAAGAGGTGTTGTCGACCGTCAAAGGTCTATCTGCAAGCTTTCCCGAGGGCCTTGCACACGACGTGATCTACAATCCGACGGCGTTTATCCAGGCCTCCATAGACGCGGTGGTCGCGACGATGAGCGAAGCCATCCTGCTGGTCGTCGCCGTTGTGATCTTGTTCCTTGGTACGTGGCGCGCGGCACTTGTGCCCATTCTCGCAATCCCCGTCAGTCTCGTCGGCACGTTCGCGGTCATGGCTGCGTTTGGCTACTCGATCAACAACTTGTCGTTGTTCGGCCTGGTTCTGGCCGTTGGGATCGTGGTCGATGATGCGATCATTGTCGTCGAGGGCATCGAGAAGCACGTCCGCAACGGGATGAGGCCCATTGACGCCGCAAAACGCACAATGCGCGAGGTGTCGGGCGCTTTGATTGCGACATCGCTCGTGCTTGCCGCCGTCTTCATTCCGACGGCCGGTGTTCCGGGGATCTCGGGTCAGTTTTACCAGCAGTTTGCGCTGACAATCACCGCGGCGACAGCGATCTCACTGCTTGTCTCACTCACGCTGTCACCGGCGTTATCAGCAATGCTCCTGAAGCCGGAAGCAGATCATAAGCCCGGGCTGCTTATGCGCCCGATCACCTGGGGGCTTCAGCACTTCAATGCGAGCTTTGAGTGGCTGTCAGATCGGTACGCGGCGACAACGAAACGTTTGATCCGCTTACCTTTGATCGTCCTGATCGTCTATGGCGGGCTGCTGTTCGCCACGAACAGTCAGTTCGCCAAAGTGCCGATGGGGTTCATTCCGCAACAAGACCAGGGATACTACATCACTGTTGTGCAGTTGCCTCCGGGCTCCTCACTTGATCGCACGGACAAAGTCATTCGCTCTGCGATTGATGACCTTCTCGCGATCGACGGCGTCGCGCACGCCGCGGCGTTCTCCGGCCTCAACGGAGCAACCCGAACGACCGAGACCAACACAGGCGTGATCTTCTTCACGACCACACCCTTTGAGAAACGCGCCGAAACGGGCTACGACGCCACTAGAGTTCTGGCTGAAGCGCGCGCCAAAATGTCGAATATTGCGGATGCGGCTGTGTTCATTATCGAACCTCCACCGGTCCGCGGAATCGGCAACGGTGGCGGGTTCAAGATGATGCTGCAGGACCGCGCCAATCTCGGGCCGGTTGCGCTTGAGGAAGCTGCTCGTCGCCTAGTCGCAGCCGCGAATGCGGACCCCTTGCTCCAGGGCGTCTTTACACTCTACTCAACCGGAACGCCGAGAATCTTCGCCAACATCGATCGCGAGCGGGCGGAAATGTTGAATGTGCCGGTCCAGCGCATTCACGAAGCGCTCGAGGTGTACCTCGGTTCGGCGTTCGTGAATGACTTTAACCTGCTCGGCCGCACTTATCGCGTTACGGCCCAGGCCGACGCGAGTTATCGCCAGACGCCTGAAGACGTCGCGCGACTCCGGACGCGATCAAACAGTGGGGTCATGGTGCCTCTCGGAGCCGTCGCAACATTAGAGCACTCGTCTGGTCCGCTACGCCAACCGCGTTACAATCTCTACCAAGCGGCGTCGATTCAAGGCCGGCCAGCACCCGGTGTGTCTTCGAGCGAAGCGCTTGTGCGGTTAGAACAACTCGCCGCCAAGCACTTGCCACCCGGCATTGGGTTCGAGTGGACCGAGCTTGCGTATCAGGAAAAGAACACCGGCAACACTGCCGCTCTGGTCTTCGCATTAGCCGTACTTTTTGTCTTTCTTGTCCTGGCGGCGCAATACGAGAGTTGGGCATTACCTGCAGCGGTCATTCTGATCGTTCCGATGGTCCTGCTGTCCGGGATCACAGGCGTCGATCTCCGCGGCTTCGACAATAATATTCTCGTGCAGATCGGCTTCGTCGTCCTTGTAGCTTTAGCCTCGAAAAATGCGATCCTAATCGTTGAGTTTGCGAAGCAGGCGGAACAGGAAAGACGCATCGACCGATTTGAGGCAGCTGTCGAAGCCGCACGGTCTCGCCTTCGGCCCATTGTCATGACGTCGCTAGCCTTCATTCTCGGTGTCGTGCCGCTAATGATGGCAACTGGCGCCGGTGCAGAAATGCGCCAAGCGCTCGGAACATCCGTGTTCTCCGGCATGCTCGGCGTAACAGTCTTTGGTCTCATCTTCACGCCGGTGTTCTACGTGGTCATGCGCGCCGTTGAGCAGCGGCTCATGCGCAAACGTGACGACAAGAGGGTCACGTCGGTCACTGCCGGTGCTGAACCAACCATTGCGGATCTGTACCAACAGTCGTAACTGTACTGGCGATTTGGAGGCGGTGCGAGGGAAGCCTCGCGCCGCCTTGCATTTTCGTCGAGAGGATTGCGCGAGGCGAGTTCTTCGACATCGCGGAACTTCAGAAACCACCTGCTGCGGCGGAAGCGGTCCGCCGGATCGACGAGTTGTTCGCGATTGAACGTGACATCACTCGATGTGAGTGTTCGAAACACCAACACACATGTGGCAAACCGCCTGACGCGCGCGTCGCCGCTCGCCAACAGCAATCAAGACCGTTGGTCGATGCACTGCGAATTTGGCTCGAAGGTGAACGCCGCAAGCTGTCGTTGAAACATCGCCTGGCCAAGGCTGCTGATGACATGCTCAAGCGATGGTCGCCGTTCGTTCGGTTCCTCGACGATGGCCGATTATGCCTGTCGAACAATGCTGCCGAACGTGCCGTGCGTGGCATTGCTGTTGGCCGGAGCGTTACGTAGGACGTGAGCTGCGTTACGCCGATCAGACGAATCGCGTCAGCCACGCTTGAGCCTTGCGACGTTAGAACATTGAGTTGCCGAAGCTTCGCAACGATCTCTTCAGGCTTGTGTCTCTCGACCACATCCGATCCTCCTCAGAAGAAAATTCATACTTCGAGGCGGACCATTTCAGTGCAGGAGGCTCATCTCGACGAAGGTGCAGCACTACTTAGGGATATCAATCACATCGCCATTTTCTATAGCGTGGGCGAGTGCTCGTCCTTCCGGGATCAATCTCCAGATTGAACGACCGTGCCCAAAGGGGTCGGCCACCTTCGTAAGATGCCCAGCGGATGTGAAGCGGTTGAGTGTGCGGCCGGCTACACAGATTCCGACTGCTTTCAGTTCCGCGACAGATGCGCCTTGCTGGCCTTACTCTTCGCGCGTTCGTAGATAGACAAACAGTTCCCGGTCGCGATCGGGGATTTCGACGCCGAAGGCGTCTTTGGTAACAAACCCCTTAAGTGTATAGGCAGTCATATTCATTTATTTGTATGTTTTTCCTTGGAAATCAAGCAATGCTTTAGAGATGACTGTGATCCTCACAATGCGATGACCTGCAACGGTGGGTGTGAAACTGGATCGCTGAGTTCGGCCTCGCAACCCGATCCAGCCCTTCTAGCGCCGATAGTGGCGCACAGCAATGGTCCTGCCGATTTCCTTGGTCCAGCTCATAAGATCTTGGCTCAACGAGTTCGAACTTAGTCCCTTCAGGCCCGCCAGTTCGCTTCCTCCGCTCTCGATTTGCTGCAAAGCGTTGAACGGCAAGGTGGTTTTCGGGGTTCGAAAGTTGCCTTCCGGATACTGGGCAAAGGCAACACGACGTTCGTGTATCGTGTTGCCGTGTTGCCGAAGGGGGGGGGCGGAAGTCTCAGTCTCAACAACGCGGTTTGCGTTCATCGACAAATAGTGAGGCGCTGGCCGTCCGGAGCTTGAACTCTCCGCTATGCGACCGGCGCCGAGAACAGCCTCGGGCCCGTGTGATACGAACACCGTTCAACGAAGTTAGATCCGCCGTCAGGCGTATTCTCAGCAGTACGGCCATCATCCTGCGCGGTGACTTGAAGGCTACACATTGCATTGCTTAACTCGCGCAATCCCAGGCGCTTTAGGAGTCGCAGTCATGAGCCCGATCAAGCGTACAAGTGTCGTTCCGTGGATTGTTCTCGCGCTCGCATTCTCGATTGCATCGCCAGCGTTTGCCCACGAGGCGGTCGGCGTCACAGGTGGCCTTGTGAGCGGGTTCCTGCATCCATTGTTCGGCCTTGATCATGTCGTCGCCATGGTTGCTGTCGGGCTTTGGGGGGCATTTCTCGGCTCACCGGCTATCTGGGTTTTGCCGATCGTTTTTCCCGTTGTCATGGCGCTCGGCGGAGCTTTCGGAGTGATTGGCATTCCCATACCTTACGTCGAGGTTGGAATCGCGAGTTCGGCAGTTGTGCTCGGTTTGATGGTCGCATTCGCTGCCCGACCACCGCTTTGGACTGCCGTTGTCATCGTTGGCGCCTTTGCCGTCTTCCACGGTCACGCCCACGGAACCGAACTCCCCAACGCGGCAGACCCGTTTGCGTACAGCGTGGGCTTTGTCGTGGCGACTGGACTGCTGCATGTCGCAGGAATTGCGTTTGGTCTGCTAACACGCTGGGAGATCGGAAAGTTGGGTGTTCGAATTGCCGGCGGGATCATCGCCTTGGCAGGTTCCTATTTCATGGCAGCGTGACGTACGGGCGGTGAAGCGGGACAAGCAGGCTTGGTTGCCTGGCAACTCGGCGACACTAGCGTTATTGCTACTCAGTACATTCTGGGCGAGCGACGTCGCCGCCCACGAGATCATTCCCGGTGTCACAGGCTTTCCGGCTTTGATGCTTCATCCGCTGCTCAACCAATTCCAGCTTCTCGCGATCATTGTCGTTGGGCTTGCCATTGCATCGGGAAGGCCACCGCCACTGCTGCATGCGCTCGTCGTCGTGCCGTCAGCAATGATTGCCGGAAACCTCCTCGTGCCTTCTGGCGTCTTCTCCCCCATGGGAGGGCTCCCCGCCATTGCATTGGCGGCACTTCTTGTCTCAGGTGCGATCGTTGCGGCTTTCGAAGAGCTGCCCGTTGCTGTCGTTGGTATCATTGCAGGATTGTTGGCACTTCTAATTGGTGTGGACACAGTACCGGAATACCCGGGGACGTGGGGGCGCGCCCAAACCATCTTGGCAACAGCACTCACAACCATCGCGATGTTTGGTTTCATAAGCTATGTGTTGGGTGCTCCTCGCCCGCTTTGGCGATCGGTTGCTGCGCGAATGATATCAGCGTGGGTCTTTGCTGCCGCAGTGATGATGCTGGCGCTGCTCCTCAAACCACACACCGCAGGCGCAGGCTGATATGCACGTGTGCCACGCAAGGTCTTGACGCGGGATCATTACTCAAAGTTACCGAGATCATGATGGCGACTCGACCTTTGACTACCCAGACCCGGTCATGGCTCATGTCGACTGTCAGCATCACATCAGGCCGTCCGCCGCGCGGGTGACAGGCGGACCAGATGCACGCGAATCGCGTGCCAATCGGTCTTGGCCCATTACAGCCATGAACATGTGGCCGGGTCACGCCGATGAAGCATGCGTACTCCGCGAACTTCAATACAGTGTCATGCCCGAAAGAAGATGCCGTAATGTTGAACCACGAACAGCAGAACACCTGGATAAATCATAAATTCGTCGAATGGCAAACCTTATGGCACGACTATTTTCAAGCTGACCCAACGCTAGTCGATTATGAGCGGCCTGAACGCCTTCCCAGAGACATTAATAGCGATTTCGACTTGATCTTCTGTTTTGCCCAAACGACATCTGCAACGCGCGAAAAGTGTTTCGCACTTTTTCCTAATAGCACTGAAATGCAATGCCGTTTTGAAAGCTATCTCTCAGAGCCCGCCCCAACACTAAGCGCAAGCGAGGCGCGACAGCTCGTAGAGCGCCTTCCAGTGCTTGTCAGGGCGGCCAATCCTACGAGAGAAGCATGCTTGGATATTGCCGCAGTCTTCAACGCACAAGACCCGTTACCAGAAGAGATTCACAGTGCGGACTCTATTGCGACCTTGTTTGAGACCAGCCTTTTGGATCTGGTTCCAGTTGAGAACATGCCAGCGAAAGCTGCGCGTCTTTTCCTAGCCGAACCACTCTATGCATCGGCTGGAAACTATTATGAGCTGAGAGACTGGGTTACAGGTGCGATGATCGACCCGAGGCAAGATGCAGTCTACGAACTCGTCTATCAACTTTGGCGATCGCAATGGCAGCCCCGATTGGGCGCCGACGGGATAATGTTGTTCAACCGGCGTTTTGCCTAAATCACTTCCGCTTATATCGGAAAAGATTTAGGCCAACCAGAGACCCGCTTAGACCTCCGTTGAGGTCGCCGTGAGCCCGCGTGTTGTCACGATCGTATGCAAATTTTTCGATCGTGTCGGGAGAGTTAGCATAAGTCCCGGTCTGATTAAGCGACCACTCTTGGACATCAATGCGTGTGCCGGGCTAGCGACCAACATTCTTGATGGCAAAAAAGCGGGTCCTTTCAGTTGACGCCCTGCGCGGCGCAGCGATCCTGTGCATCGTTGGTGCTGACGGCGTGGCGTTGGCGCTCAAGGAAATGGCAGCTGACAGCGACG
>JBCDAH010000130.1:0-13131 GCA_039186015.1 Pseudomonadota bacterium | reverse complement strand
GGCAAGCCGAACGCGAGGCTTGCGAGCCGGCGCCGGCCAGATGGCGCGGCACTTGAAAGAGCTGTTGCAAAGACTAATGCCAACGCCAACAGCAGCAACGCGTCGCAAGCGCCAGAAATGGCCGATTGCACGGATAGCAGCCATTGCAGTGCTGCCGGCATCATGTCTTCGCGTCCGGCAAACAAGGGCGCGAGCGTTGGAATCAGCGTTGAGAACACGACTGCAAACGCAACGATGCTGGAGACCAACAAGAATGTAGGATAGATGAGCGCGCCGCGGAGCCGACTGGAGAATGCCAGTTGCGCCTCAATCATCGTCGCTGCACTGTTGATCGCATTGGGGAGATCGCCGTTTTCCTCGCCAGCTGCGAGCAGCCCCGCGACGGCGGCATGCTTCGCCTTCAGGTGTGGTGCTAACGCCGCCGACAGCTGGGCGCCCGAGCGCAGCTGCACGATCTGAGCGTGCAGTGCAGATCGGGAGCGTGTGGACGTCGAGTTCTCCGCCGAGAGCTCGAGACAATCTGCAATTGTCAGTCCGGCCGCGGAAAGCGTTGCCAATTCGCGTAGCAGGATGGCGAGCTGTTTGGCGTCAAACTTGTAAACGCGGCCGAATCCGAGGTCCCAGGGTGTCGTGACGTTGCGGTCGCGTGGCTGGATATGGCGAACGAACAGACCGCGTGACGCGAGTTGATCAAGTGCATCTTCTTCGGAGTCTGCAGTAAGGTCGCCGGTCACGACCTTGCCGTTACGATTGATGGCCTCGAAGCGCAACTCAAGACGTGTCATAGACGTATGCACCGCTGAATCTCGGCAAGGCTTGTCTCGCCGGCCGCGACTTTCGAGACGGCGTTGGTGGCCATGCGCGTCATCCCGTTCTTCTGCCCGACAGTCGCGATGGCGCTCTCCGAGGCGCCGCTGAGAATGAGATCCTTAATCGTCTCGTCAATGACAAGTGTCTCCGCCACGACGCTTCGGCCGACGTAACCACTGTCCATGCAGCGCGAACAGCCGACCGCCCGACGGCAGTTGGCCTGTTCTATATCGTTTAGTTCTCGCCCATGCTCTTTCGCATTGGCCAGCAGCCATTGGTGCGTGTCAGGGCATGGTTCGGCGCAACGCTCGCACAGTTTTCGACAAAGGCGCTGAGCGATCACGCCGGACAGCGTGCCCGCGATTAGGAACGGCGGAAGGCCGAGCTCGCGTAATCGCGTCACGGCGCCTGCCGCCGAGTTCGTGTGCATGGTCGACAAGACCAGATGTCCGGTGAGTGCAGCGCGCAGAGCAATCTCTGCTGTTTCGTGATCGCGCATTTCTCCAATCATCACGACATCAGGGTCTTGCCGTAGGATCGAGCGGAGAGACGTTGCAAAGTTCAACCCGATTGCGGCATTCGTCTGGACCTGGTTGACGCCCCGCAGTCGATACTCAACCGGGTCCTCGATCGTGAAGATCGTCCGCTCCGGAGTGTTGATGCGATTGAGAACTGAAAACAGCGTTGTCGTCTTGCCGCTTCCCGTCGGCCCCGTAACGAGTACGACTCCGTTCGGGAGGCGGGCAACATCATCCAGGAACGCCGCCGTAAAGCGATCGAAACCGAGTTCGGTGGTTGTCAAAACGCCTTGGTCGGAGGCGAGCAAGCGAACAACGGCGCTTTCTCCGTCTCGGACAGGAATCGTGGACACGCGAAGATCGAAACGACACCCGCCGGCGGTGTGACGCGCGCGCCCATCTTGCGGCAGTCGCCTCTCAGCAATATCGAGCCCGGCCAATATCTTGATTCGTGAGACGACCGCCTGCTCAAGATCGGCAGGTAACCATTCAACATCGCGCGTGACGCCATCGACACGAAACCGGACGCGGACACGGTCTCCAAACGGCTCGAAGTGAATGTCGGAGGCGCCCTGCTGGGCAGCCAGGTTCAATAGGCGGCTGACCAAGCGAACCACCGGCGCGTCACTCGCGAGATCGCGCAGTCGGCGAACATCCTCGGCAGACGCGGTCTCACTGTCTGTTTCGGCCTGGCCGGTAGTGCTCAATGCGGAATCGAATTGGCGAATTGTGTCGTCAATCCACGCTGGACGGCGCAGAACAATCTGAATGCGTTTCTTAGTAAGGAACGCGAGTGATCGAATGGCATCGACTGAAAACGGGTCTGGGGCTGCGAGATGAAGCACATCCTTCTCATCGCGTAACGGGACCAACCGAAATCGATTCAATGAATCCCGCTCTATCCCGTCGAGCATGACCCATTCGGGTAACTCGGAGGCGCCGGAATCGTACTCCAATCCATAGAACTCTGCGAGTGCGCCGCTTAAGGACTCTTGATCTATCAGACCGAGTTCGAGAAGGACAACGTCAAACCTCTGGCCGGATTGGCGGATGGCGGCGGCTGCTCTTGATCGCTCGTAATCATCAATGCAGGAGTCACGAAGCAACAGCTGAAGGAATGCCTCAGCCTGGTTCATGTCGTGCGGGTCCGCGTCATACGGCGACCGATGCATAGCTCGCCATCCCAGCACTTCTGTGTTTAACGTCCACGAGGCATGAAGCACCGAAACTTGTGGGGCTCAAGATCTGGGCGAGAGAATCTAAGGCACAGGATCGATCATGCAACAGGCATTAAAGCTCGACTGGGGTACGGTGCGCCGTGCAGTCCGATGGTGGGTGGACGGTCTCGCGCTTCTTGTGCCAACCCGCCTGGGTGAGGCATGGAATGCGCCGGCGATTAAGCTGATCATTCGTCGTAACGGAAGCAGCTGGGTTCTGTTGCGATCCGACATGTTTCGGAACGCAGCAAAGATCGTCGCACACGCAGAAACGGAAAAGATTCTAGCGGAAGCCATAAAAGGCCAGCCTTACGTCGTGAGGCGCCTCGGGCAAATCCAACTCGAACTCGATCGTGCGGACTTCCTAACGTTTCAGCGTAGCATTCCAGAAAGCGGGCGTGCCGATCTCAAGACAATTTTGAATTATGAACTTCAACGTTCAACCTTGTTGCACCCGAGCGATGTTTATACCGGCGTACGTGTCAGCACAGCGGCTGACGTCGACGGTCTTTTGCGCGTTGAGCAATTCGTCATTCCGAGAAGCGAGGTTGACCCGCTCCGCGAAGCATTGAATGCGATCGGCCGTCATGTCGAAAGAACCTATGCGTCCGGCGAAGACGGCCGCGCGCGTGTTCACGATCTTGGGCTCGGTCCGGCGAGCCATCGTCGAAAGCCTATGATGTATGCTTGCGCCGTCGCCATGCTTATTTTCTTTATGACAACGGCTTATCAGGTATATGACTGGCATAGCGATGCCGATCAGCGAATTGAACAGCTGCAATCTCAAATTCGAGTCGCACGCGCGCGTGTTCGAGAAACGACGACGGCGCGGAAGCGGCGCCGCACCACATTTGCGCATCTGACCAGCGCACGGCGCGCTCGACGTTCGCGGCACGCGCTCCCAGTTGTCTTAGCGGAACTCTCGCAACGTCTCCCGCAGTCAACTTGGGTCCACGATCTCCAATATCAGATCGACTCCGTCGTGATATCCGGTGTCTCTGATGCCGCTGCAACTCTCGTTGATCCTCTCACTGCGTCCGATGTTTTTGCCGCCGCCGAGTTTGTCGCCCCGATCGTCAAAGATCCGGCGACAGGCAAAGAACGATTTCGATTGAAGATCAGTTTGTCGACTCTGGATTAGCAGTATTGGAGCGTGGATCTCATGAGTTCGAAACTCCGACTGAAACGCATTCTGCATGCGACTTTGTCATTTGCTATCACCGCAAGTGCGTTGCTTGTGACCATATATTCGGGCATCGCTGTGCATCGTGAAACTATTGAGGAACCGCGATCGCAAATTCGGGAACTGGCACAGCTTTCCAAAACGCTCTCAGCAAAGCAAAGCCAATTCTTACGGGAAGAAACGACCACGAGCAGTACCGATCTTGCCGTGTTGCGGCGCGACTTCCTTTCAGAGGCGAAGAACTCATCTCCGTTCGCGTTGCTACAAAACAGGATACGGGCTCTCGCACAGGCGCACGGTGCAACTCTCATATCTTCGCGTGAGATTCGACGCACGATACCTCCAGATACGTCCAACCAACCAATTCGACGTGTGGCGGTGAACGTTTCCCTCCATGCCAAAACCGCAGCTTTGACGAGTTTTCTGGTTGCCCTTGAGAATGCAAGGCCGTTGCTGATGGTTGTTGACGCGCGTATCTCTGCCAATCAGGTGCAGCGAGCAGGAGCAAGGCGCAACAGGGATCGGATTTCTGCCGATTTGACAGTCGTTGCGTTCGTCCTTTCCAACACAGTGCACATTCGGGACGATGCGTCATGATCCGCGATTTAATGCTCGGGCTTGTCAGCCTGGCCTGCGTGTTGGGTGCGCTGTTCGGGTGGGCGCAGCCATCAACGCTTCAGGCGACCGGATTTGATCGTCCCGACGTTGCTCAGTCCTCTATCGTTGGAAGCAAGCTTTCCCTACCACCGATCACGGATTTAGAGATTTCTCAAGTTCGCGCGACATTGCAAAAGCCGATCTTTTTTCCGGATCGTCGTATCCCAAAACCGAAAGCTATTTCTCCGCCAAAGAAACCAAGCCGTGTTGTTGCGAGACCTCCGCAAGTTGTCCGTGCGCCTGCACAATTTAAGCTGAGGCTTTTGGGTGTCGTTCTTTCCGGAGATACGCAAAAGGCATTGGTTTTAATTGACGGGCGTGAGCCGTTTTGGGTCAAGGTGGGTGATCGTCTTAATCGTGAGTGGCGTGTTGCAAGAATTGAGACGAACAAGCTTACAGCGATCGCCGGAAGGCGGCAAAAGGCAGTTCAACTGTATCCGGGCCGATAGAGAAACGCGTCATTGGCGTTTGAGGAAAAGTCCAGTGGGGGCCGGTCGTGTATCAGTATCGTGC
Organism: Pseudomonadota bacterium; assembly: GCA_039186015.1. Taxonomy (GTDB): domain Bacteria; phylum Pseudomonadota; class Alphaproteobacteria; order Rhizobiales; family Hyphomicrobiaceae; genus JBCBWG01. The sequence goes on along the minus strand of JBCDAH010000130.1, from coordinate 8,233 downwards.
ATTGTATCCAGCAGTTGGAATCTCGATTGTTGCAGTAATCCTCTCAGCGTGCTCTACGGGCTTGCCGAAGCTATCGAGTGAACTGTCGGGGGTGGCCGCGAAACCGCCAACAAAGAACGGGCGTTGGCGGCGCATTGAGGTGATCGAGGATAGCGAGCGATTGTCAACGTCGCGGTCCAGACACCTTCAGAAGCGCGACGGCCAATCGTTCGAGGTATTCACACCAAAGACCAAAGCGGTTCGGACTGTCGGGCACACTGATGGCGCGGTGATCAATCTCAAGAACGTGGCGATACCGCTGGCGGCGAAAGCGGTTCTATCCGATATTCTGGGGCGGAGTTTTGTGGTCAGCGACAGCGTCAAGGGCGAGATTACAATACAAACCAGCGCGCCCATCCCAAAGGAAGAAGCACTCCGCACGTTTGCTGCGGCTCTTGAGCTGAGCGGTGCGCGACTGATTGACGATGGCGACCCGATTGAGATCCGCTCTGCGCGGGACTCCGGCGGTTTGCCCCTTCGAAGCGGATCGTCTCCGGCTGACGCGAAGAGCGGTGACGCAATCTACGTTATCCCACTCAAGCATGTTTCCGCATCTGAGCTGAATTCGATTGTCTCGCGGGTGCTTCCGAACACGGAGATCCGCTACGTCGGCACACGTCGGCACGTTATCGTCGCGCGCGGATCTCGAAAGACTGTTCAGCGTCTGCTCGAGCTTGTCGCCATGTTTGACGTGAGTTGGATTGCATCTCATCACGTGTCACTCACGCACGTCCGGAATCTCGAGCCGGCAACCGTCGTTGAAACGGCTAGCAAGGCTCTAAGTACCGGAAGTCGAGAAGGTGGCAATTCCGGTTTGCGGCTCGTCCCGAATAATAGGCTCGGAGGGGTTCTCATCATCGCGCGGACGACAGCGCAACTTCGCCATGCCAACGCCCTGATCGAGAAACTGGATCGCTCCGCGGCATCAACGAAGCCAACGCTGCTTGTCTATCACTGCCAAAGCCGCTCTCCGACGGAGGTCGGGGCTTTGTTGTCACGGATTCTGTCGCGCCGCGATACGGCGCCGGCTACGGCGTCGACGGCACCGCGATTGGGCAGGCCGCAATCTGTTTCGCTATCGTCTCGCCAGTCGACCTCAACAGACTTCGGATTGAACGGCTCAGATGAGCCTGATCGCAATGGCGCTGCACCAAACGGCGTAAGAGCGCCAGCCGATGCGTCGCCGTCTGCGAGCACAACCCCGATCGGCACTGCCGACCGTTCCGGCGGCATGAAAGTCGTCCCAGATGACACCAACAACACGTTGTTTGTTTACGCCCCACGCCGGGACCACGACAGAATTCGAAGAATACTCGAACGGCTCGATGCGCTCCCGGCGCAAGTTCTTCTTGAAGCCATCATCGCGGAAGTCACGCTGACCGATGATCTGCGCTACGGCGTCAAATGGTTCTTCAGCAAGGGCAAGCATGAGGTGACATTCACCAGTGCAGTTTCCGGCATTGTCAATTCGAGCTTTCCAGGTTTCTCGTACTTCTTCGAGGCTGCGAATTCAGCCGTTGTCCTGGATGCACTAGCTGAGATTACAAAAGTTCATATCGTCTCATCACCCTCGTTGATGGTCCTCAACAACCGGAAAGCCATCCTACAAATTGGGGACGAAGTTCCAATCGTCACGCAGACGGCACAAAGCGTTACGGATCCAGATGCGCCGATTGTCAACTCCATTACACAGCGCGATACGGGTGTCATACTTGCTGTAACGCCGCAAATCGGGCGCGATGGCAAAATCATGCTGGAGATCGAGCAGGAGGTTAGTAACGTTACGGAGACGACAACTTCCGGCATCGACTCGCCGACCATCCGCCAGCGCAAGGTCAAGACAACGGTTGTCGTGCAGGATGGTCAAGCATTGGCTCTCGGCGGCATCATCCAAACCAACAAGACGGTTTCCAAGGGCCAGGTTCCGGTACTGGGCAACATTCCGATCGTGGGCTCGGCGTTCCGCAATAAAGACGATCTCAAAGATCGCACGGAACTCGTCATCTTCATTCGCCCGATCGTCGTTCGGACAAGCGACGATCGCAAGCATGTCACCGAGGAGTTTCGACGGCGTCTGGAGCAAGTGAAACCACCGATCAGACGTCCGATGCCGAAGGCTGTTGACGACGCGGACCGCATGGTCCGGTGATGTCAGTCTGGAGACGGCGATGCGCGACGCGACAAGACGCGGGGTTTGTGCTGGTATCGGTACTTGCATTGATAGGGCTGGTCGCAGCGCTCGCCGTTATCGTGTCGCAGCGAGCACGCGATCAGTTGCGTGAAGCCGATCAAGCCAAGATCATGTTTCAACTCCAAGAGCACGCTGACAGCATAGCGCGGTGGACGGCTTGGCGCCTTGCAGTCCGACGGCCGATAGCTGTGGGTGCCGGTGACGCAGCACCAGAGACTGCTGTCGTATGCCAGATACAAGACGCGCAGATTCACATGCGCGTTCGACGAGCAGACGGTCTCATTGATCTCAACGCCGCGCCGCTCCCGTTGCTCGATGCATTTCTGCAGACGATGGGAGCGGCGCCATCGGTTGCCAATAGGATCGCATCGGAGATCTTGGACTTCCGGGACAGGGATCGCATTTCGGCGTCGACTGGAGAAACCGAGAACGCGCGTTACGTTGCTGCCGGACGTGCGTTCGGGCCGAAGAATGCGCCATTTGCGAAGGTGCTTGAGCTTGACCAACTCCCAAGTATGACAGAGGACCTGCTTCAGAGACTGTTGCCGCACGTGACGGTCGCGTCGGGACTCCCTGGAGTTGATTGGCGCAAGGTTCCCGAGCCTTTCAAGCGAGCCATGGCGGCCAGACTAAACCTCTTGCTGTTCAACAGCATCGGTCGCGCCGGTGTTTATCGGATTCTGGTGACGGCAATCGGCGAACAGGCGAACCAACGCGCGTTTAGCCGTATGGTCGTTCGCCGAGCTGACCGGACCCGGCGAGGGTACATCCTCCTCGACTGGTCGACGTATCCGTGGTCCTGGGACGCGGATGACGCGCGATCTGCCGGTCTCTCGGATGTTCAGGCGTGTTGGTGAGGTTGTGCTCGGAAGGTTGCGCTTCGGCGTCATCGCAAGCGACGTATTTCTGTCGGTTTGTCCGTTTGTCCAGGCGCATGACGCGACCTGCGCCATCATTGCCAACTAAGCGAACGAGGATCACGACTGCGAGTCATCATCCTGAACTCATTCCCCAATCGACAAAGCTGGGTGGTTCTCTAACTGATAGATGATCCATGCGTCCGACAGGTGTGTCTTGGTGCCTCTTTCCGATCTTTCTGACGGCTTGGTCTTGGAGGCTTTTCCGGCAATTCCAACACAACACGCTGATTGTGTTATCACGACGCAAACGTGAACGTCCTTGTGTCTCGCGCCTTCCTGCCAATAGAGCCGACATGATCACCACCGAGGTTCTGCGCATCGCTGTCGGTTTGCTTGGGCTGGCCGGTGCCGTTGCGATTGTCATCTACGATTGGCGGGCGTTTCGCATTCCGGATTTTCTCAGTCTGCCAGCCGTTCCGATTGGTCTGGCGCTGTCGGGCTCGCTGTTGGGTGGTGCGAGTTCGTCGGTGGCGGACCCGTGGCATGCGGCTGCGGCGATCGGTGCGGCTGCGGCGCTGTATCTCCTGCGCGCCTGGTACGATTACGCGCGCGGGATCGAGGCAATCGGGCTGGGTGATGTCAAGCTGGCGGCTGTTGCAGGCGCCTGGGTGGGGCCGGCTCTGCTGCCGCACGTGTTTCTTGTCGCGTCGTTGAGCGCGCTGGCCTATGCGGCCGTAGTGCACGCGTGGCAACGTGATGTCCTGCAGCGCCGCATTCCGTTTGGTGTGTTCCTCGCGCCCAGTATTTGGGGCGTGTGGTTCGCTGCTGAAGTCTACGGCCGGACGTAATGTGTGCCGCGCCGATCACTGTGTACTGGTGATGTCCGCTGCATCGCCGTCGCCGCCCGGCTTGCCGTCCGAGCCATGGGAAACGATCAGGTAGGGTTGGCCGGTCGGTGCCTTCTGCAGCACGTAGGCGTTGCCCCAGGGGTCCTTTGGGACGGCCGTTTTCCGGAGATATGGGCCGTTCCACGTGTCGGCGTTGCTTGGGCGTTGCACGAGCGCGCTCAGCCCTTCTTCGGGCGTCGGATAACGACCAACATCCATCCGATATAACTCCAACGCCGTTGCAAAGCCCTCGATCTGGATCTTCGCAGCTTTGGTCCGCGAACTCGACAAATACCCAACCACCCGCGGGCCGACAAAGCTCGCCAGCATCACGACAATCACAAGCACAACGAGGACTTCGAGGAGTGTGAAGCCGGATTCCGGATTGGTGGTTTGACGGTGTTTCGCGCGCTCGCAACGTTCGTTATGAGCCTGCATGCGGAGTGCTCCCAACGCTGTGTTCGTATGCTGGCACAGTTTAGGATGCTTGTGTTACCGCTGGAAGTTGCACTTTCCCCACTGGTGGTCGAATGTCGCGAGCGATAGCGCACGTGAAGATGCTTCGTAGGTGTATTGGTGCTCGGATGCGCCAACCGACAAGGACGAGAGCTTGTTCTCGGCATCCCAGGTGAGGATGAGGGGTAAGGCTGAGGCGGCATAGGCGTGCGGCGATCTCTTCTGCAAGCGGCGACAACCGTTGGCCGAGTAGGTGGCTGTCGCAACCGGAGCTGCACCTGAAAACAAAATCGAAATCAAGGGCTTGTGCCGGCAGGTGAAGGACCCAATGTCTTGTCCGCGGGGGTGCGCTAATTTTCAACACTGTTCGGAGAAGAACCGTGGCAGTCGACCTCCCTCGTCTTGTGGCGGCATGTGACAAGGACCTGATCTACGGTTTGATCAACCAGATCGCGCCGGAACTGGAAGCTGATATCGACTGGAAACTCGAGGGTCGTGAGTTAGGGCGCGCGGTCCAAGATTCGGTTAAGTCGTCATCCAGTGCATGGGTGAAGTTCCAGCAGATCAACAGTCTCGCGAGCCACGGCACGACGGCGACTGTTCGATCTGTTCTCTACCATGATCGTAGTCTGCGCGATGAGTTTGATGAACTTGCTTGCGGCTTGGAGACAGCAGCGGTCTGGCTTGCCTTGAAGGATGACGAGCTCTTCGAGCACTGCCTCTCAGCACTCCACGTTGACCAGGGGCTAAATAAGCGGTCCTGGAAAGCATTCCGCGCCCGGCCGAAAAAGCCTCTGACTTTCTCGTTTGGTCCTGATCAACTCGCAAGGTTTGAACGGCTGGTGCGCGAAGCAATTGGGATATCCAGCAAGTTCGACAGCCCCGGAGAACTGGAGACACATTACTTTAAGCGGACATTGTTTCCCGAGCACACGCACAGTCGGAGGGTCTTGGAGCAAGTCACAGTCTTCGCTGAGGCACGCTTTGTTACTCAGGATGCATTCGTGGAGTCGCGCCTTCAAACGGAGGTCCGCCATAAGGTCGACAGCATCTCCTTGATTTTTGATCAGGAGCGCAAAGAGCTCGATGTCGTCACACTAGGTGGCCGGCAGTTTGTGGAGCACATCGCAAACGCATTCTTCCAGGCTCTCTCAAGCGAGACGCCATTGCTTGAGCCGCTGCTCCGGCGGAAGATCAACTTCGATCGCCTGCTACATAAGCCGGATCTTTCGTTGATCGACCAAACGCGGTTCCTGCGCGCGAAAGTCGATGAGATACGCCTCCAGTCTCCCAGCGGAGCGCTTTGTACGTTTGACGCGAAGGCACACCGTGACAGCGATCTCGACGTATATGATGTCGCACGGGGTGATTTCGGCGAGCGCTCCCCATTTGAGCGGTCTGGCTGGTGTGTCGTCAGTGCGCGAATTGTGTTGTTCGCTGTGCCGTCCAAGCCGGGCCGCAAGCCCCGTGCTCGCACCGTCGACTTAAAGGCGAATGGCCATACGAATCTGCGAGAGCAGGAGGACACGGATCTTTACATCGCGGATGAGCTTCTGGTGCGCTGGGGGATACTGGAACCGAACAACGACGATGTCGAATATGACTGATTCGATGAGCCTGCTGTGCTCTCTGCTTGCCTACGCTGGTCGCGAAATCGCGACACAGCAATTTGCGTCTGTTTCAGAATTGAAGCCATTCGTCGACGCCGGCTGGCTGCTCCCCGTTCGTCGACCTGAGGTCGTCCTCTGCGAGGTGTGCGGCGACGCGCATATGGCTGACTTGGAGCAAATTGACCGCGAGATCCGAGGGATCTGCCGCCGGACTGGAGAGACGTTCTCGGTGTCCGATATTGCGTCACGGTATCGCGTCGACTGTGATGCATTTGCCAGAGCGCTGGCGCAAGCTCTTCAACTTGACGGAAACGCCCGTAAGCTGCGCGGAATCGATGGCGTCTGGACGCTCGGCGCGCGGCGGTTAAATGAGACACGCATCGTCTTCTTCTTCACGCCCGACCTCGATCGTTTCGACCGGGCGGCCACGATCCTTGAGGCGGTCGCAAAGCAATCCCGCGCAGCGTCATCCTGTTTGATCGTCGCGAATGACATCGACAAGGTGCGATTGGCCCGGCAAGACACATCGGTTGTGCGCCTCCAAGAAGTCGCAGCGATCACCTCAAACGGAAATGTGGCAATCAACGAAGACGACCTGCCTGCAGCCCTTTTCCCAGCAAGTTCAACCCACAGTAGCCGTGGGCGACCAGCGCATCAAAGAGACCGGATACTGGAAGTCCTGAACGATATGGACCGGCAGGGCGTCACGATCGATGAATCGAACAAGACATGTGCCGTCGTCACGGATCTGTTCAAAACGCGCTGGGAAGGTTTGAAGCCTCCGGCTGTCAATACCGTGCGGGCGGCAATATCGATTTGGATTGACCACCGACGCGGTCGATAGGCGACTGCGGGGGAGCGCCGGTCAACATGCCGGCGCTCCTGCGCAATACCTGGTCCGGCATTTCGTCACCGACGAACATCAACGCAGCGACCACGGCGCCAGACGTGGCCTGCTTTGCAGATCGGCCGTGCGAGCTCGCGCCGCACATGTTGAGCCGCCCGGCGAGCCGCTTCCAGCTTGCGACGCATCACTTCGTACTTCCGCCTCTGATTTTCGATTGTCCTCCGATTTTTTGCCGCTTGGGCTTCAACTGCGCTCATGCGCAGTGTCAAATCACGTAGGCGGGCGGAGAAGATGTCGAGCCGTTCGCGGACGCGGCGCTACGCTGTACCGGAAATTGCAAGCCGACCGCGCAAGTCGGCCACTTCATGCAGGATGGCCAACGTAGTCCTCTCGATCTCCTCGACGCGTTCTCCATTGCGGTAAGTCTGATAGGCTGAGTAGGCATTGATTGCCGTATCGACCGCCCACAATGGCAGCCACTTCTTGTTGCGCTTGATGAAGCCCATCAGCTTCTTGATCGCCTTTTCGGCGTCTGATCTGGCGAGCGCTTCCGGCGGCGCAGCCGTTGGCGATTGACCTGCTATAGCGGGCTGCATGCCGGTCAAAACGCTGAGCATGACGGCTGTGAAAATAGTCCTCGTGATCTGTCTCATTGGTGCCGCCTCCTTAGTCGGCGACACGAACACAAGCGCACGACGGGCGCTGTCGGACACGCCATAGTTCCGACGGCTATCGACGTGGTGATGCGCTAGCCGACAGCCCCAGTCTTGAAATCTGGTGGAAAGCTGTCGGAAAGTTGTCGTGGACAACGGCTACGGCTTTAGACGAACTTGAGCAGCTTTACGCGGAAGCGAAACAGCCGTGAGGTTATAGGTGTGGCCCGACAGGAAGACGTCCGCATTGTCGACATGGCTCAGAAACTGGATTTCTTGAGACGCGACCCGCTTGCCCAGGCCGTCGGCGACCACGGCGGCGGCCGGGACACATTTGCGAGGGCGATCGGTGTGCCTTCCAGTACGGCTCGTGATTGGTTCTCTGGAACCAAAAAGGGGTCAGCCTTGCCATCCGAAGTCAACGCGACGATTGCGGAGCGGTTTGGTTTTCCTCCGGACTGGCCGCCATGGCTAACAAGTTCTGCATTGGACTTCGAGACGGCTTGGAAAGACAAGGTGCAGGCTGTCCAAAGCAGCGAGGCTGTAGAACGCGATGTTACAGTCCCTTTGACCCAGGGTCCGGACCGCGACATTGAACGCAGCGATATCAAGCTCCTTGCTAGCGTCGAACTTCTAAGTGGACAGACGGGGCCGGGCAATTCGGATATCGGCGTACGCGTTTCGTGCGGG